>JBOHJV010000007.1:0-41083 GCA_050728695.1 Methylocella sp.
CCTTCGCGCGCGCCCTGATAGACGCCATAGAGGGAATTCACGAGACAATCGCCGAATGCATAGGCGTAGACATAAAAGGGCGAATGGACGAAATGCGGGATATAGGCCCAATAGCTCTCGTAGTCGGTCCCAAGCTCGATCGCGGGTCCAAGGCTTTCGGCCTGTTCGCTCATCCAAAGGGCGCAGATTTGCGCCGCCGTCAGCTCGCCGTCGCGCCGCTCGACGTGCAGCTTGCGTTCGAAGGAATAGAACGCGATCTGCCGCACCACCGTATTCAGCATATCCTCGACCTTGGCGGCGAGCATGGCGCGGCGCCGCGCGGCATTCGCCGTTTGCAGAAGCAGGGCGCGGAAGGTCAGCATTTCGCCGAAAACAGAGGCGGTTTCGGCCAAGGTCAAAGGCGTTGGCGCCATCAGCGCGCCATTCGGGCCGGCCAAAACCTGATGCACGCCGTGGCCGAGCTCATGGGCGAGCGTCATTACATCGCGCGGCTTGCCCTGATAGTTCATCAGCACGTAAGGATGCGCGGAGGGCACCGTTGGATGCGCGAAGGCACCCGGCTGCTTGCCCGGCCGCACCGGCGCATCGATCCAGCGCTCGTCGAAGAAGCGCTTGGCGATTCCCGCCATTTTCGGCGAGAAACCGTCGTAAGCGCCAAGCACGATGTCCCGCGCGTCGCCCCAGGGATAGGTCTTCGGCGGGACCTGCGGCAGCGGCGCGTTGCGGTCCCAATGCATTAGCGCGGGCTTGCCGAACCATTTGGCCTTGAGCCGGTAATAGCGGTGCGACAGACGCGGATAGGCGGCGCGCACGGCGGCAACCAGCGCATCGACGACCTCGCGCTCGACGCGGTTGGCGAGATGTCTTGCGTCCGCCACGTCCCTAAAACCGCGCCAGCGGTCGGAAATTTCCTTGTCCTTCGAAAGCGTATTGGTGACGAGCGCGAAGATGCGCAGGTTTTCCTTGAGGCCGGCGCCAAACGCGATCGCCGCCCTTTCCCGGATTTTTCCGTCCGGGTCCTGCATCAGATTGAGCACCGGCTCGATCGCGAGTTGCTCGCCATCGACGCTAAAGCGCAAACTCGCGATCGTCTCGTCGAACAGCCGGTTCCAGGCGCCATAACCGGTGATCGATTTTTCATGGAACAGTTTTTCGAGCTTGTCGTCGAGCTGGTAGGGCTTGCCCTTGCGAATGTCTTCGAGCCAGGGTCTGTAATGCTTGAGCGGCCCGGCCGCCACTTTCGCCGCGAGAGCGTCGCCGAGCCGATTCAATTCGAGCTCGAAGAACAGAAGATCGGACGAAGCATTTGTGACTTTCTCCTGCGCGTCGCCATAGAATTTCATCCGCGCCGGGTCGGTGGTATCCTCGGCATAGACGAGTCCGGCATAGGCCATGACGCGGCCCAAAAGCTCTTCCAGCGCCTCGTAACGTTGGAGTGCTTCGAGAAGCCCCGCGCCAGATGCTTTCTTGGCAAGCGCTTCGAGCTTGCCTTGATAGGCGAGGGTGAAGCTTTTGCATTCGGCGGCCGCCTTGGCGAGGTCGCTCCTAAAGGCCTGCGACTCCATGGAAGGATAGAGGTCCGCGAGGTTCCACTCCGGCAAGGCGCCGAGATCGGGCGCTGGCCTAGGTTGCGCGGCGGCCTTCGGTCCGGCGCGAAACACGCCGAGGGGCTTGCTGGTAGTCTTGCGCGGCATGGAAAAACCCGGTCTGTCAAAGCGCCGTCATAGCGAGCAAGGCTCCAGGGATCAACCGTGGCGGGGTGACTTTATTCGGTGACCGCGGAACGGCGCGCCGGGCAGATTGCCGGGGACCGTCACAACTTGGCTTTCACCGCGAGGATCCTCTCCCGTACGCGCTCGACCTTTTCGATCTCGGAAGACGCCCTGGCCTTGCGATATTCCTTCAAGACGCCATCGTCAGCTTTGAGTGCATTGCCGAGATGCTGTGGCTTGTAGGTCTTAACGCAAAGACCCACGTATATCTAGGCGAGGTCTAATTGCGCCTGTGCCCATTCGAGCGGCACGCGCTCGCGGGTCCTTTCCCTTAAGACTTCGCGATAGGCAGCGGCCGCCGCCGATCCATCCGAGAAACGCGCGGTTGCCTTCATCGCGCAGAAAAGCCCAAACGCCGGTCGCCACAAATCCTTCCCACGAGCAACCCTTGTCGTTTCGGTTGTTAAAGAGCGGGGCCGCGCTGCGCGCTCAACTGTAAAATGGTGCTCTCGACTGGACGGCGATGACAACGAGAATGAGCTGGCCTGTGGCCTTTTCGACCATTGTCGTCAAAGTCTGCAAGATCTGTTGCTCAGCATAGTACATACCGCGGAGAGTATGGACGAACAGGTCATCCATCGTTTCGATATCTGTGGAAAAGAAACCCCTGATCTCTACCTCGTTGGCTTGCACTGAAACACGCCGGCCAAGAGCATGACTCTCGGCCGACGTGGTCACGGCATATCCATCACCGCTCATGGGACGCTTCGCCGCCCCTGCGGCCCGCGTCGGACGCACGTTCGGGGTCGCTCGCGAAATTGCCGCGCGAAGACTGGCCTCCCTTATGGCCCGCTTCGGACGCCCGTTCGGGGTCGTGGGCAAAGTTGCCGCCCGACGCTTGACCCCCCTTGCGGCCTGCCTCCGACGCTAGCTCGTGATCCTTGGAAAAACTGCGCTTCTCATCGGGAACATTCTGGCCGCCCTTGCGTCCAGCCTCGGATGCGAGCTCGTGATCCTTCGAGAAACTGCGCTTTTCACCCGGGACGCTTTCGCCACCTTTGCGGGCGATTTCGCGCTGCTTATCCTCATCCATCGAGGCAAAGCCCCGATTCGACGTGCCATGTTTGGTAGTAGGCATCCTCAGCCTCCATCTTTGGTGTTTGCGGGTACTCGGTGAGTTCCGAACGTGCTTCGCAATTAGCGTAATCCATGCCACTTACCTGGGTTGTGCTTACCGCTTAGTATGCGAAGTATGCGCAGCTGCCCCATCGCATGGACGTTGGCGTTACACCCCGACGACTGACCGTCGCGGCCCGATCCTTGGAAAACCTGCGCTTCTGTCGTGGCAGGATTTTCCCATCGCTGCGCGCAATTCCACGCCGCCCGTCTTCTTTGTCCGCCGCGGACGCAATTCGGTTGCTGGTTATCATGAGTCTGCATCCTTGCAGCCGCCGCTATCGGAAGCTCGCGGCTAGGAATTCTCGTCATACGAGATTGTTCCGAATCCTCACATTTATTTGAAGATAGACGGCGACGCCTGGCGGCGGCACCCGATCGTGCCGACAGAGAGGGCAACGTCCGACGCGATGCAATGGTCGTGGCGCAAGCCGACAGTCCCGTTTTGCGAGCTACCCGATGGTTAACTCGCATCTCGGCCGAGCCGGTAAACCTTGCCGGTCAACCCCGAACCTTCGAGCCATAGGTGGTTGCTTCGGGAACCAATTTCTTGAGTCCTTGTTAAGAGGGTTCACAACTAAGGAGGAAATTTCATGGCCATTCGCGCGTTTCCGCAGCTTCTTGCCTTCCTATCGCTGTTCCTGGCCGGGGCAGCCTTTGCCCAGGCGCCCGGGAACACATCGGGCCCCGCATCCGGAGACAATGTCAAACCTAGCACCGCCATTCAAAAGGAAAACTCTGGGGGCTCCAGCGCCGGCGGCGGAGCACCGCGCGGTTCTCCCAATGCGGCTGGCGCGCCCGGCGCGGAGGGCAAACCTGGCGCGGAGAGTGGACCGACGGGCTCCCAGCCTTCCAAGTAGAAAGCTTGGCGAGCCGCGCTTTACCAATCGGTCTTGAGCGCCGGCGTTGCGGACTGGCGGCGAACTTGTATCTGCCGGTCGCAATGTTTGAGCTGATTACGAGCTTGAAAGAAAATGAGTTGGCCCTCTGACGCGACGAATCAGGCAATTAAAACGTTCACTCGCGCGTATGGCAACGTTACACGCACCCCAGCCTTCGCGGAATACTTCTACATCCTGAAAACTCCGAATTGGGTCGGCTCAAACGGCGCGTTGAGCGCGGCGGAAATCGAGAGGCCGAGCACCATCCGGGTTTCGGCCGGATCGATGACGCCGTCGTCCCAAATCCGCGCGCTCGCATAATAGGGATGCGCCTGGCGCTCGAATGTTTCCCGGACTGGAGCCTTATAAGATTCTTCTTCTTCAGCCGTCCAAGCTTTTCCGGCGGCTTCAAAATTATCGCGCCGCACTTGCGCCAGAACATTGGCGGCCTGTTCGCCGCCCATCACCGAAATGCGCGCGTTCGGCCACATCCAGAGGAAGCGCGGGCCAAACGCACGCCCGCACATGCCGTAATTGCCCGCCCCAAAGCTGCCGCCGATGATAATGGTGAATTTCGGCACGGAAGCACAGGCGACCGCCGCGACCAGCTTGGCGCCGTCCTTGGCTATGCCTTGC
This sequence comes from Methylocella sp., assembly GCA_050728695.1. GTDB lineage: Bacteria > Pseudomonadota > Alphaproteobacteria > Rhizobiales > Beijerinckiaceae > Methylocapsa. Next base: position 4,406 of record JBOHJV010000007.1, read on the forward strand.
GCCTCGTATTTTTGGCCGACCATGAAACCGGTGATATTTTGCAGAAAGACGAGCGGGATTTTGCGCTGCGCGCAAAGGGCAATGAAATGCGCGCCCTTGAGCGCCGATTCCGAAAACAAGATTCCATTATTTGCGAGGATGCCCACGGGATAGCCGAAGATGTGCGCGAATCCGCAGACGAGGGTCGTCCCATAGAGCGCCTTGAACTCGTCGAACACGCTGCCGTCGACGAGGCGGGCAAGGATTTCGCGGACGTCATATGCCTCGCGCGAATCGGCGGGGACGATGCCGTATATTTCTTGCGCATCGTAGAGCGGCTCGGTGGGCTCACGCACCACGACGCCGGGGTTTTTCGCGCGATTGAGCGCGCCGACGATTTGGCGGGCGCGCAACAGCGCGTGCGCATCGCTTAACGCATAATGATCGACAACGCCCGAGATCCGCGAATGGACCTCGGCGCCGCCCAGATCCTCCGCCGAGACGATTTCGCCGGTCGCCGCCTTGACGAGCGGCGGACCCGCCAGAAAGATGGTGCCCTGCCCCGCCACGATAATCGCCTCGTCGCTCATCGCCGGGACATAGGCGCCGCCCGCCGTGCAGCTTCCCATCACCACCGCGATTTGCGGGATGCCCGCCGCCGACATCCTCGCCTGATTGTAAAAGATGCGGCCGAAATGATCGCGATCGGGAAAGACTTCATCTTGGCTTGGCAGATGGGCGCCGCCGCTATCGACGAGATAGATGCAAGGCAGATGGTTTTCCCACGCGATTTCCTGTGCGCGCAGGTGCTTCCTAACGGTCAACGGATAATAGGTGCCGCCCTTGACGGTGGCGTCGTTAGCGATGACAACGCATTCCTGGCCGCCGATGCGCCCGACGCCCGATATCAATCCCGCCGCCGGAACGGGTTCCGCGTAAACCTCATACGCGGCGAACTGCGAAAATTCCAGAAACGGCGTGCCCGGATCGATGAGCGCCGCAATTCTATCGCGCGGCAGAAGTTTTCCGCGCGCTATGTGCTTCTCGCGCGCCTTGCGGCCGCCGCCTTGGGCGATGAGCGCGACCTTGCCGTGCAAGTCCTCGACCAAACTCTGCATCGCGGCTTTGTTCGCGGCAAAATTTTTACTGTCCGGCGCGACGGCGGATTTGAGAACGTTCATCGGCTTAGACCATGGCCGTTACAATGTGAATCGCTCGCGGTCTTTTCGCTTTGGCAGGTGGCATCATCTTATCAAAAGAGTCTGCAACTTTTCTGCAGATGATGCCCTAATTTCCGTCAAACAACTCGCGCCCGATCAACATCCGTCTTATCTCGCTCGTGCCGGCGCCGATCTCATAGAGTTTCGCGTCGCGCAGCAGGCGGCCCGCCGGGTAATCGTTGATATAGCCGTTGCCGCCGAGAAGTTGGATTGCATCGAGCGCCGAACTAGTCGCGCGCTCGGCCGAAAAGAGCAAGGCGCCCGCCGCGTCCTTGCGCGAGGTATGGCCGTTATCGCATGCGCGGGCCACCGCATGAACATAAGCCCGGCACGCATTGAGGCTTGTATGCATGTCGGCGAGCTTGCCTTGGACAAGCTCGAACTCTCCAATCGCCTGGCCAAATTGTTTTCGGCTACGGACATAGGGAAGGCAAATATCGAGACAAGCCTGCATGATGCCGAGCGGACCCGCCGCGAGCACGACTCTTTCGTAATCGAGGCCCGACATCAGGACATGGACTCCCTCGCCCGCCCCGCCCAGCACGTTTTCTTCCGGCACTTCGCAATCCTCGAAAACAAGCTCGGAGGTTGGGGAGCCACGCATACCCAGCTTGTCGAGCTTTTGTCCCAAATGAAAACCCTCAAAACCGCTCTCGATCAAAAACGCCGTGATGCCATGCGCGCCGGCATTTGGATCGGTCTTGGCATAGACGACGAGGGTGGCGGCATAGGCGCCGTTAGTGATCCACATTTTTGTGCCGTTCAAGATGTAGCCGCCTCGCTTTCTGTCCGCGCGCAGGCGCATTGAGACGACATCGGAGCCGGAATTCGCCTCCGACATGGCCAGCGCGCCGACATGCTCGCCGGAAAGCAGCTTTGGCAAATAGCGGCGCTTTTGATGGTCATTGCCGTTGCGGCGGATCTGATTGACGCAAAGGTTGGAATGCGCGCCGTAGGACAGACCGACAGAAGCCGAGGCCCGGCTGATCTCCTCCATGGCGATGCAGTGCGCGAGATAGCCAAGGCCCGCGCCGCCGTAATTTTCCTCCACCGTGATGCCGTGCAAGCCGAGAACGCCCATTTCCGGCCAAAGATCGATTGGAAAATTATCTGAGCGGTCGATTTCGGCCGCGCGCGGCGCGATCTTGGCGGCGGCGAAGTCTTGCACCGTATCGCGCAGCGCCTCCAGCTCGGGGCCGAGGGCAAAGTCGAGGCCGAGAATTTGCATGGGTGTGGTCCTTGGACCGCATTTAGACTATCTGACCCGCCATTTCGCCGCAGGCTAACCCCAAGCATATATGACCGCAAAGATTGCCGGGAAATGGTCATCCGCCTGCCGCCGTGGTATAATGGCGGCCTGACAGCGTCCACCCGGAAAGCGCCAACATGGTCGCGACAACAGCCGCTCTCAACCTTTGCCGCGCGCTTATCCGCTGCCCGTCGGTCACGCCGGAAGATGGCGGCGCTCTCGGAATCCTCGAAGTGGCGCTGCAACAGGCGGGGTTTGCGACGCAGCGGCTTACGTTTTCCGAGCCTGGCACGCCGGACGTCGACAATCTTTACGCCCGGTTTGGCGTAAGCGCGCCGTGCCTCGTCTTTGCCGGCCATACGGATGTCGTGCCCGTGGGCACAGCCGCGAAATGGTGGTTCGATCCTTTTTCGGGGGAAGTCGCCGATGGTGCGATTTTTGGACGCGGCACCGCCGACATGAAGAGCGGGGTGGCGGCCTTCGCCGCCGCCGCCATCGATTATACCGCGCGGCATGGATCAAGCTATGGCTCGATCGGGTTTCTCATCACCGGCGACGAGGAAGGCCCAGCCGTCAATGGCACGGAGAAACTGCTGCGCTGGGCTTACGAGAAAGGCGAACGATTCGACCATTGCATCGTCGGCGAGCCGACGAGCTCGGAAGCGCTAGGCGACACGATCAAGATCGGCCGGCGCGGCTCGCTCAATGCCACGCTCGTTGTCGAGGGACGCCAAGGCCATTCCGCCTATCCCGAGCGGGCGGACAATCCCATTCCAAAACTCTTGCGGCTCATCAACGTCTTGATCGCCGCGCCGCTCGATTCCGGCACAGCGCATTTCGACGCCTCGAATCTCGAGATCGTATCGGTCGACGTTGGCAATCCCGCGTTCAACGTCATTCCGGCGGAAGCGCGTGCACGTTTTAATATACGCTTCAACGATTCATGGTCGCTTGAGACGCTTGTGGCGGAGCTGCGGCGCAGGCTCGACGCTCTGGCCGCGAAATACACGCTCGGTTTCGAGCCCTGCAATGCGGTTGCGTTTTTGTCGAAGCCCGATTCTTTCACCAAACTCGTCGCCGATGCGGTCGAACGGAAAACCGGACGCCGCCCGGCGCTTTCGACCTCCGGCGGAACGTCGGATGCGCGGTTTATCCGCGCCTATTGCCCGGTCGTGGAATTCGGCCTTATCGGCGCGACCTCGCACATGGTGGACGAGCATGTCGCGGTCGCCGACATCGAGGCTTTGACGGAGATTTACGGGACGATATTGGAAGATTATTTTGGCTAAATTCACGGCAGAATGGCAAAGGCCCGCGCTGGAAAGCCGAGACCGTCCTTGACTTTCGGCCAGCTCACGACAATCAAGGCCCCTTTGGTCGGCACTTTGTCGAGATTGGCCATGATCTCGATCTGATAATGACCGCTATTCAAGAGATAGGTTTCGGTTTTCATCTTCTCGGTCGCATCGGTGTCCATGGATTCATGCCCGATCGCGATGACCCCGCGCTCTTCGACCAGGAATTTGACGGCGTCCAGCGACCAGGCCGGAAATGGCGTGCGCTTGAATTTTTCGGGGTCCTTTTCGAAGTCCTTCGACATGTCGGTTCGGAGCGCCGCGAAGGCGCCGCTTGGCACACGGCCATTTTGCGCCTCCCAGACGTCGAGATCCTTGCGCGAAAAAACGTGGTTCGGGTCTTTGGCGAGATAGGGCGTGGCGTCGAAAACCACGAGCGGCAAAATCATCTCCTCAAGCGGGATTTTGTCCATCGTCATCCCGTCTTTTGCAAAATGCGCGGGCGGATCGACATGGGTGCCGTATTGCCCGACCATTTCGTAATAAGTCGCGCGAAAGCCGTCCTTCTCGATCGTATAGGGCGCACTCGTTTTGGGGTCGACAGCGGGGCTCATCCGCGCTTGCCCGAAGCCGGACCAAACCGGCGTGTCCGGACCAAAGGCATGGGTGAGGTCGACGAAAGTTTTCGACTTAATGACGTGGTAGGCATCGTCAAGCGCAGTCTGCGCCCGCAAAGGCAAGACCCACAAAAGCGCAGTCAGACACACGGCAGACGAAACACATATCGTTTTTGCCGCCGCGCTCATTTCACAGACTGCGCGGTCGGGCGGATGGCGAAAACCCGAAAGGGCGTAATTCAATGCAGCCATTGCGCGATCGGTACACCGGGACGCGTTTGCGGAAAGACCTTTCAAGGTTGGCGATCTCCGATTCAAAATCAAGCCCGGAATCGGATGATTCAGCTCAATTTGTGACCCTCATGCGAGAATGGACAACGCCTTCTTCGATCGCGCTTCGCCAGAATTCGCCGTCCGCCGCGCCGAGGCGCGGGAAGAACGCGATGCGCACCCCCGGTTGCGCAGCGGGCGCCGAGCCACTAGAAGCGTCGCTTACCCCAATGGGGATTTGTCATGCGTCCTTCCCATCGCGCCGCCGGCGAATTGCGGCCCGTTTCGCTCGAGCGCAATGTCGCGCGCTATGCTGAGGGTTCATGTCTCGTCAAATTCGGCGCCACCCATGTGCTGTGCACGGCGTCGCTCGAAGACAAGCCGCCCCCCTGGCTGCGCGGTCAGGGACGCGGCTGGATCACCGCCGAATACGGCATGCTGCCGCGGGCAACCCACACACGCACGCGGCGAGAATCGAATTCCGGCAAGCAATCCGGCCGCACCCACGAGATTCAGCGCTTGATCGGCCGCAGCTTGCGCGCCGTCACCAATCTGCACGCGTTGGGCGAGCGACAAATCACCGTCGACTGCGATGTGCTGCAAGCCGATGGCGGAACGCGAACCGCCGCGATCACCGGCGCCTGGGTCGCCTTGCACGATTGCCTCAAATGGATGCATGGCCGCTCGATCATCAAGGATCATCCCTTGCGCGATCACGTCGCCGCGGTCTCCTGCGGGATTTGCAATGGCGAGGCGGTGCTCGACCTCGACTACGAAGAGGATTCTTCCGCCGAAACCGATGCGAATTTTGTGTTGACTGGCGCGGGGTCTCTCGTCGAGGTCCAGGCGACGGCGGAAGCGGTGGTATTCACCGACGTTCAATTGCAAGCCTTGCTGGCGCTCGCCAAATCGGGAATAGCAAAACTCGTGGAGCTGCAGAAGAGCGCGGTCGCATAACATGCCGCGCCGGCTCGAAGGCAAACTCGTCATCGCGACCCATAATGCGGGAAAGCTCGCCGAGATGCGGGAACTCCTCGCTCCTTTTGGCGTGGTGGCGATCGCGGCCGCGGAGCTCGGCTTGCCCGTGCCGGAAGAAACCGGCGCGGACTTTGTCTCCAACGCCGTGATAAAAGCCTGCGCCGCCGCCGGTCGCGCCGAAATTCCGGCACTCGCCGACGATTCGGGCCTGTGCGTCGCGGCACTTGATGGCGCTCCGGGCATAAATTCCGCGCGCTGGGCAGGAACCTCCAGGGATTTCGGCGCCGCCATGAAAAGAGTCGAACATGCGTTGCGGGCGGCAAACGCCCGCCCGTCGTTCAAGGCTCATTTCGTGAGCGCTCTCGCTCTAGCCTTTCCGGACGGGGCAACGCAAAGTTTCGAGGGCAAGGTTTTCGGCGAGGTCGTCTTTCCGCCGCGCGGAAACCTCGGCTTCGGCTACGATCCGATTTTTTTGCCAGACGGTTTTTCGCGCACCTTTGGCGAAATGACAGGGCACGAGAAACACGGGATTCCCGCCGATGGCTCGCCCGCCCTGTCGCATCGCGCCCGCGCCTTCCAGACTTTTGCCCGCCTCTGCCTGGCCAATCGGTAAACTGTTTTACGAGAGACGTGGCGGCACGTTGTCACGCGCTCTTGCTTTCTCATCCTTTGCAAAATACTCTGTCGCAACGCACCATGAGCAGGAGAGTGAACATTGGGAAAAGCCGCCGTGTCTGAGGTTTGGAAGACGAAATATGGCACAAGGCGGGTCCGTTACGATCCGCCGACGCTGAAGGAAGCGATCGCAGCGGCGCGGGGGTTGACCGGCGAGCTTCAACAGCAGGCCGAAATCGCCGCCTCGCTGATAAATCTGCCGGTGAACGAAGTGCGCGCCGAGCTGTTGAAGACGGCGCCGCCCCGCAACAGCGCGGAAATCGTGACCTCCAGCGGCCGCGAAGGGACAACGCGGACGGTGCTCGTCGAACGCAAGCCCAGCCGGCGCCCCGCCGCCGGAACCGGCGCCGTCCGGCCTTTATCCGCCAAGAGGCTCGATCGTCGCGCCATATGATCGTGAGATTGCCAGCGCATTTTTCGATCGGATTGAATCGAAGGGGATGCCCGAGCCGAAGTCGCTTGGTCGCGTCCGTATTCGACCCAGGCACTGACCGAAACTATTGAGGGACACTATCAGATACAGCTGCGTTTATGGTCAAGGCAGTCGCCTTTGCCCTTGCGCCACTCATTTGAGCGTCGCCTTAAGTTCTTCGTCTGCAGAAATCCTTATGGGCAATCCCCGTAATGGCGCGAGAGTAGTGACCTTCGTTTCCCACAGATCGAGGTCCATGAGGCTCTTGAGGTCTTTCAGGGGTGTGATATCCGCGACCTTCGTACCATACAGATGGAGGGCCGTGAGGCTCTTGAGGTCCTTTAGGGGCGCGATATCTGTAACCCTTGTCTGCGACAGATCGAGGTCCGTGAGGCTCTTGAGGTCCTTCAGGGGCGTGATATCCGTGACCTTCGTGCCATAGAGATCGAGGACTATGAGGCTCGTAAGCTCCTTCAGGGGCGCGATATCCGCGACCGTCGTGCCCGACAGATAGAGGCTCGTGAGGCTCTTCAGGTTCTTCAGGGGCGCGATATCCGCGACCTTCGTGACCACCAGACTGAGGTACGCGAGGCTCTTGAGGTCCTGCAAGGGCGCGATATCCGCGACCTGCGTGTCGTTCAGATAGAGGGTCGTGAGGCTCTTGAGGTCTTTCAGGGGAGCGATATCCGCGACCTGCGTGTTCCCCAGATCGAGGATTGTGAGACTCTTGAGGTCCTTCAGGGGTGCGATATCCGTGATCTTTGTGTACCCCAGATACAGGGTCGTGAGGCTCTTGAGGTCCTTTAGGGGAGCGATATCCGTGACTTGCGTGTCGTTCAGATAGAGGGTCGTGAGGCTCTTGAGGTCCTTCAGGGGAGCGATATCCGCGACGTGAGTGCTTACCAGATAGAAGCTCTTGAGGCTGTTGAGGGCCTTCAAATCGGGTATGAGCCGCAAAAGCTTCCCATCATCGAAGTCAGATATGGCTGGGCGACCGGCCAAACCCCCATCTTTGTTTGTTAGCGACATGGCATTCATCACTCGATGCTCGACGTTGCGTGATAGCCAGCCGGGGATGAAAAATCCTATGAACACGATCCACAGAGCTAGGATAACGGGTGCGACAAATGGTTGGACACGCCGGAAAAGCGATGGCTTGAGCCGCCCGATCAGCCGCCCGATGATGCGCGCGATAAAATCGTGCGAGACTTCCCAGACCGGCTCGGCGCCCTCCAGTCTTCGCACGATGCCCTGTGCGCCGAGTCCGGTCAACGCCGATGTGACCTGCCAGCGCTCCAAGCCGGTCAACTCGACTAATGTGGCCTCCGTTCTTGGTTCCTTCGTCCCGGCATCAGTAATCATATGTTCGAGCAATGGCCCTGCGAATTCGTGCCCCTCGCCCGAGCTCAGGCAATCCAACAAATAACTCTGAATGAGCCGCCCTGGGTCTTCGTCAAACCTTTGTCCCATGCGCTCGAGAATCAAGCCCACCATGTTCAGCGTGATGAGGCGGTAGATGCCACGCGCCTCCTCGATGCGGTCGAGTCCCCGAAACAAGGCATCAAGAGCCGCCTCGGAAAATTGTCTGCCGCCACCTTGAAGGAACTCCGTCGCTTCGCCCCGATTATAGGGAGCAATTTCAAGCCAATTTCTTCCGTGCGTTGGCGGCGGCAGCGTGAACTTAAAAATGAGGGCGCGATAGTCCCTGCGGTAGATAAGCAAGAGACGCAGCCCGTCAATTGGCTTGGCCGCTAGTTCTTCCAGAAACGCGGCGAACGGCGCCCGCTGTTCGGCCTTATTATTAAGGATCAAGAATTCCTCGAATTGGTCAATGATCAGCAGCAGCGGGGCTGCGCCTTTTTTCGCGCGGGACTCTGCTGCATGTGCCAGCAAATCGCATAGCCCCATTTCGCCGCCGAGCTTCCGCGTGAAGAGTCCCTTCGTCTCAAGCAGCTTACGGCGGACCTGCTCGACAGGCTCACCGAAAATCCGCGTCTCGACGATCGTCCAATCAAGATCACGAAGCCTTGGCACAACGCCTGCCGCCATGATCGAGGATTTGCCCACGCCCGAAGCACCGGAGAGATAAAGCAGGGATTCCTGCGTGCTTGCCAGCCAGTTGAATATAGCGTCGTCCGCCCCATCAAGGCGCTTGAATGCGCCGCAGTCCACCTTGCTGTATGGCGTCAGCCGGAAATAGCCCGGACGAAAGCGCACGTCGCCAGCAATTTCTGCTCGTTTCAGCCGGCTTTCACTGCGCGCCCGTAATAAAGTGGGGATAATCGAGAACACGAGAATGACAATGGGCGGCACCACAACCAGCACAATAAGCAAGACAGGTCCAATAGTATCCTTAAGTGCTTCCACAACGGGAGCAAAATACGTTGCAGCTACAAGAATAATCAGGAGATAAACGACCACCATGCCAACAAAAACGACAGATTGACCTATGACAGAGCCAAGGAATGTTTGAGAAAATTTCTTTTTGTCGTCGGCGGTCGGACCAAATAGCTTGATAAATTTTTTGGCAGCCTTGAGTTCCAAATCCGGCATGGCGCCCCCCATTGACTCCGCCTCGCTTGGCCAGATGGCCGGAGAGAAACTGACACGCGGACAATCCTTCTGGAAGGCGCGCCATTATAAGCACATGAAAACATTCGTTGCGACTCCGCAAAAAAAGAAGCACACCACGCAAACCCCCTCGCGAAAAATCACAACGGAATATTGCCGTGCTTTTTCCACGGATTCTTGAGGTCCTTGTTACGCAGAATGGCGAGCGCGCGGGCGACTCGCTTGCGTGTCTCGCGCGGCATGATGATGTCGTCGATATAGCCGCGCTCCGCCGCGACAAACGGCGACAAAAAGCGCTCCTCGTACTCGCGCGTGCGTGCGGCGATTTTTTCCGCATCGCCGATGTCGGCGCGAAAGACGATCTCGACCGCGCCCTTGGCGCCCATGACCGCGATTTCGGCGCCGGGCCAGGCGTAATTCACGTCGCCGCGCAAATGTTTCGAGGCCATCACGTCATAGGCGCCGCCAAACGCTTTGCGCGTGATGACGGTCACCTTCGGCACGGTCGCCTCGCCATAGGCATAGAGCAGCTTTGCGCCATGCTTGATGAGGCCGCCATATTCCTGCGCGACGCCTGGAAGAAATCCCGGCACATCGACAAAAGTCACGATCGGAATATTGAAACAATCGCAGAAGCGCACGAAACGGGCAGCCTTGCGCGAAGCGTCGGAGTCGAGCGTGCCGGCGAGCACCATGGGCTGATTGGCGACAAAGCCCGCCGTGCGCCCTTCCATGCGGCCAAAGCCTGTCACGATATTGCGCGCAAACGCCTCTTGGAGCTCGAAGAAATCGCCCTCGTCCACGGTCTTGATAATGAGTTCCTTAATGTCATAGGATTTTGACGGATCCTCGGGCGCCAAACTGTCGAGCGAGGCCTCGCAGCGCTCGGGGTCATCAAAACTTGGCCATTCCGGAACGCCGCTCGTGTTCGATGACGGCAGGAAATCGACGAGCCGGCGCATTTGCAGCAAAGCCTCGACGTCGTTTTCAAAGGCGCCGTCGGCCACCGCGCTTTTGACCGTATGCACAGATGCTCCGCCGAGATCTTCGGCGCTCACCGTCTCGTTGGTCACCGCCCTCACCACATCGGGGCCTGTCACGAACATATAGCTCGTGTCCTTGACCATGAAGATGAAATCGGTGAGCGCCGGGGAGTAGACGTCGCCGCCGGCGCAAGGACCCATGATGAGGGAGACTTGGGGGATCACCCCGGACGCCAGGACGTTGCGCTGGAAAACCTCGCCGTAGCCCGCGAGTGCCGCAACCCCTTCCTGGATGCGGGCGCCGCCCGAATCGAAAAGCCCGATGAGCGGCGCGCGATTGGTGAGCGCCATGTCCTGCAGCTTGGCGATTTTTTGCGCGTGGGTCTCGGAAAGTGAACCCCCAAATACGGTAAAATCCTTGGCATAGACGAACACGGCGCGGCCGTTGACGGTGCCGGAGCCGGTGACAACGCCATCGCCCGGCGGGCGGCGCCGATCGATGCCAAAATCCGTCGCGCGATGCTCGACGAACATCCCGGATTCCTCGAACGAGCCCTCGTCGGTCAGAACCTCGATCCGCTCCCGCGCGGTGAGCTTTCCGCGCTTGTGCTGGGCGTCAATTCGCTGTGTTCCGCCGCCGCGAAGGGCACGCGCGCGGCGTTCCGCAAGGCGTTCGAGACTGAGTTTCATTGGTTATCTTTCTGTTCGCCGATCGATCGCCCATGCTTGGGAACGTCGTGCCATTGCTTCGCGAAAACGCATGCTCTTTCATGCACCAGCGCTCTCTATGGCATGAAACAGGTATGCCGCCGCTTCCATCTCGCGCCATTGCCGTGCCCGGCGACGAAGGGCTTCCGCGTCCTCGCCCCAGGCCCGCATTTCAAAGTCCTCGTCGACATGCGCGGCGATCCAGGCCTCGTTGGGGGTCAGCTCGCTATACGCCACGGCGAGCGCGAGCAAGACCGAGCCGGTGAGCGTTGTCATCGCATGCAGGGCGCGGAGCGCGAAAGGCGCGGCTTCGACGCTGTTTGCGATGTGCGCGATGGCCTCTCGCACCGCCACGCGGGCGGGTTCCGGCTGTTCGACGAACACCACGCCTTCGGTGCAGATGAAATGGGCGCCGAGTTTTTCGCGCGCGAACGCGAGGATGGAATCCCAGGCGGCGGCTTGCGCCCCTGCGAGCGCCCTTGGCCCAGCCGCGCGATAGCAGACGAGGTCCGCCCCGGCATATCTGGCAATCTCGTCAACCGTGGCGCCAAGCTGGTGCGCTACTCCGTCGGTCGCCGAAACGACGATGCGCGTGAGGGGCATCGCCGCCGGATCGATCGTTTCGCCCTGCGCCGACCATTCGTCCGCCAACGCCCGTGCCGCCGCCAAGCAGGGCAGCGCCAAACGGTTTCCTTCCGGCGACTTAGCCGCGCGGCCGTCCAGAAGCAAGAGGAAAGTCCCATCCTGTTGTTGCACCGTCACCTCCTTGTAGAAGCGCCGGCGCGGGGCTTTGTTGAGATCGCGCCTTGCCATGGCATTGGGATCGGCCGCCTCGAACGGCCGGGGGAACGACTGGTCGACTCGTGCCTCGGGCGAGGTCTTTTCCAGCATCGGGTTACCGTTGCGCGGGTGTAGGCGGAAGCGGCTCGTTCAGAATCGAACGGCATTCGCCATTAAATTACTTTATCGCATTTTTGTATCGGATATTGATACGCCAGCCTAAAGCGGCATGACGAGATGCAGGCCCATCGTTCGATTTTATACATCCAATGGTCGGTTGTCGCGGCCGCGCGCATTTTTCCGGCCAGGGTTGCGCCGCAAAAGGCTCCATGTTAGGTGACCCGTGGCTTCGGGGATTGCCGCGTTCCTTGGCGTGTTTGCGTTGTTGGTCGTTTGACTTTTGGGGATTTCGCATTGGCGGCGCAAGAGACACGCGTGTCCGGGATGGCGGGGCGCTATGCCCAGGCGCTCTTCGCGCTTTGTCAAGAAACGGGGGCGACGGAACAGGCCGCCGCCGATCTTGCCGCCTTCGCGGAATTGGTCCGCTCCAGCGCGGATCTGCAACGTTTCGTCAAGAGTCCGGTTTTTTCGGCCGACGAGCAGGTGAAGGCGCTCGACGCCATTCTCGCCAGGGCGGAGATCGATGGAATCGCCGCGAAATTCATAAAACTCGTCGCGGCCAAGCGCAGGCTCTTCGCGATCTTCGACATGGTGCGCGATTTCAATTTGCTGAACGACGCGCGAAATGGCGTTACGCGGGCCGATGTAACGGTCGCTGAGGCGCTCAAGCCCGAGAATGTCGAGGCATTGCGAAACGCGCTCGCCGATATTTCTGGCGGCGGCGCGGTCGACCTCGCGGTCAAGGTGGACAGGGCGATCATCGGCGGCCTGATCGTCAAACTGGGCTCGCGCATGGTTGATGGTTCCCTCAAAACCAAACTCAATTCGATTCGTTCGCGCATGAAAGAGGCCGGCTGATGGAGATCCGCGCCGCGGAAATTTCCGCAATCCTCAAGAACGAGATCGCGAACTTCGGCAATGAAGCAGAGGTGACCGAGGTAGGCCAGGTTCTCTCGGTCGGGGACGGCATCGCCCGCGTCTATGGACTCGACAGCGTCCAGGCCGGCGAAATGGTCGAGTTCGAGAGTGGCGTGCGGGGCATGTCGCTCAATCTCGAGAGTGACAACGTCGGCATTGTCATTTTCGGCAGCGACCGCGACATCAAGGAAGGCCAGACGGTCAAGCGGACCGGCGCGATTGTCGATGTTCCGATTGGCAAAGGGCTGCTTGGGCGCGTCGTCGATGCGCTCGGAAATCCGATCGATGGCAAGGGCCCGGTTCATGCGGAAAAGCGCGCCCGCGTCGACGTCAAGGCGCCGGGCATCATCCCGCGCAAATCCGTGCACGAACCGATGGCAACCGGCCTCAAGGCAATCGACGCTTTGATACCGATCGGGCGCGGCCAGCGCGAACTGATCATCGGCGACCGCCAGACCGGCAAGACCGCGCTGGCGCTCGATACCATCCTCAATCAAAAGCCGCTGAACCAGGGGAGCGACGAAAACCTGAAGCTCTATTGCGTCTATGTTGCGGTCGGACAGAAACGCTCGACCGTCGCGCAATTCGTGAAAGTATTGGAGGAGCAGGGCGCCCTGCCCTATTCGATCATTGTCGCGGCGACCGCGTCCGATCCGGCGCCGATGCAGTTTCTGGCGCCGTTCGCCGGTTGCGCGATGGGCGAATATTTCCGCGACACCGCGATGCACGCGCTGATCATCTACGACGATCTCTCCAAGCAAGCCGTGGCCTACCGCCAGATGTCGCTCTTGTTGCGCCGCCCGCCGGGACGCGAGGCCTATCCGGGCGATGTGTTCTATCTGCATTCCCGGCTGCTCGAACGCGCGGCGAAGCTCAACGAGGAAAATGGCGCGGGCTCGCTCACCGCCCTGCCGGTAATCGAAACGCAAGCCAACGACGTGTCGGCCTACATTCCGACGAATGTGATTTCGATCACCGACGGCCAGATTTTTCTTGAGACCGATCTCTTCTATCAAGGCATCAGGCCCGCCGTGAATGTCGGCCTTTCGGTCTCGCGCGTCGGATCCTCGGCGCAAACGAAAGCCATGAAAAAGGTCGCGGGCAGGATCAAGGGCGAACTCGCGCAATACCGCGAAATGGCGGCTTTCGCGCAGTTCGGTTCCGACCTCGACGCGACGACGCAGCGCTTGCTCGCGCGCGGCGCGCGCCTGACCGAGCTTTTGAAACAAGCGCAGTTCTCGCCTTTGAAGATGGAGGAACAGGTGTGCGTGATTTATGCCGGGGTCAATGGTTATCTTGATGCGTTTGCGGTTGACCGGGTACGGGCCTTCGAGGACGGGCTCCTCGCGCTGCTGCGCGCGAGCCACGCCGGTCTCCTCGACGCGATTCGCACCTCGAAAGATCTTTCCGACAAGTCCGGCGCAAAACTGAAGTCGATTGTCGATGCCTACGCCAAGAGCTTTGCTTGATCGAGAATTCTGCTTGAGCTGGCGGTGCCGGGACAAAGGGAAAGCGAATAGATCATGCCCTCGCTGAAGGACCTGCGTAACCGGATCGCCTCCGTCAAGGCAACGCAAAAGATTACCAAGGCCATGCAGATGGTCGCGGCGGCGAAACTGCGGCGCGCCCAGATGGCGGCCGAATCGGCGCGGCCTTACGCCGACCGGATGGAGAGAGTTTTGGCCAATCTCGCCGCCTCGATCGCGACGACGGGTCAAGTTCCGGCGCTGCTCGGGGGCGGCGGCGACAGCGTTCATCTCTTGGTCGTCTGTACCGCCGAACGCGGTCTGTGCGGCGCTTTCAATGCCTCGATCGCGCGGCTCGCGCGCGACGCGGCGCTGTCGCTCATGGGGCAAGGGAAGACGGTCAAGATCCTATGTGTCGGCAAGAAGGGACATGACATCCTGCGCCGGCAATTCGGGCGTCAGATCATCGAAGTGATCGACCTTCGCTCGGTGCGAACGCTCGGCATCGCTGATGCCGCCGCAATCGGCCGCAAGATCGTCGCGATGCATCAGGCTGGCGAATTCGATGTATGCACTTTGTATTTCTCGCGGTTCAAGTCGGTGATCGCGCAAATCCCGACCGCGCAGCAGCTAATTCCTCTCGTCCTCCCGGCGGACGACAACGCGGCGCTACCGGTGGCGGCTTACGAGTATGAGCCAGACGAAGAAGACATTCTCGCGGCGCTGCTGCCGCGCAACATTTCGATTCAAGTTTTGCGGGCGCTGCTTGAAAACGCCGCGTCCGAACAAGGCGCGCGGATGAGTGCCATGGATAGCGCCTCGCGCAATGCCGGCGAAATGATCAGAAAGCAAACCATGAAATATAACCGCTCGCGCCAGGCGATGATCACCAAGGAACTGATCGAGATCATCTCCGGCGCCGAAGCGCTTTAGGCCGGCTCGGCTTGCATCATCTGCGCAGGGCAATATTCTGGGCGATCCGTCCCAATTCTCGCACCCACGGACGACCGTCGCATGACCTGCATCGATTGGAGGAACACTTGATGTCAGTGTCCACCACAACCGTCGCCCCCGCTGTCGACGCACGGCAGATGCCCACGGAACGGCTTTTCCAGCCGGTCAGGGTGGGGCGCTACAACCTGCCACACCGGATGGTCATGGCGCCGTTGACCCGCTCGCGCGCCCGTCAGCCCGGAAACGTGCCATCAGCTCTCAATGCCTGCTACTATGCGCAAAGGGCCTCGGCGGCTCTCATCGTGACCGAAGCGACCCAAGTGTCGCAGCAAGGACAGGGCTACGCCTGGACGCCCGGCATTCACAGCCGCGAACAAGTTGAGGGCTGGCGCCTTGTCACCGACGCGGTGCACAAGGCCGGCGGCCTTATCTTCCTCCAGCTCTGGCACGTCGGACGCATCTCTCATCCATCGCTTCAGCCCGACGGCATACTTCCGGTCGCTCCCTCGGCCATCAAGCCTAGCGGCGAGGCGTTCATCGAGAATGAGAACGGCGATGGGCAACTGGTTCCATTCGTGACGCCGCGGGCCTTGCAGATCGAGGAGATGCCCTACATCGTCCGACAATACGCGCACGGGTCGCGAAATTCGCTGGAGGCCGGATTCGACGGCGTGGAGGTCCACGCTGCCAACGGTTACCTCCTCGACCAGTTCATCAATTCGAGCACCAATCGGCGCACCGACTCTTATGGCGGTCCGACCGAGAACCGGATGCAGCTGCTCATAGAGGTGGTCGAGGCGGTAAGCGAAATCTGGGGGCCGGATCGAGTCGGCATTCGGCTGTCGCCGCTCGGCACCTTCAACGACATGGGCGACGACGAGCCGGAAGCGACCTTCAGTACCATCGCCAAAACGCTCGGCGACCATAGCCTCGCCTATCTGCACATCGTCAACCCAGCCGTCGGCGCAATCGAGAAGGGGATCGAACCCGACCCTGGCGCGCTGAGGATGCTCGAGCTGATGCGCGAAAGATACCGGGGTACGCTCATCATCGCCGGCGGTTTTGACCAGGAGACGGCCGAGGCATGGCTCCGGCAAGGCAAGGCGGATCTGATCGCCTTTGGGCGCAAGTTCTTAGCCAATCCAGATTTGCCGGAGCGGTTTCGCTCGCACGCTTCCCTGAATGCGGACGATTCATCCACCTACTACGGCGGCGGTGCTAGGGGCTATACCGACTACGCCACGCTTGCCCGGGAGCGGGGCGAGGAACCGCACCCTTGCGTTGACGAAAGGTGGCGATAATGCCGACGGATTTAAGCATTCAATCCATCAAGAGGACAAAGCATGGCCGACGCCGTATCTAACACCCGCACGGGCCGCGTCACGCAAGTCATCGGCGCCGTCGTCGATGTGAAATTCGACGGCGATCTGCCGGAAATCCTCAACGCGCTGGAAACCGACAACCACGGCAACCGCCTGGTCCTCGAAGTGGCGCAGCATCTCGGCGAGAATTCGGTGCGCTGCGTCGCGATGGACATTTCCGACGGCCTCGTCCGCGGCCAGCCGGTCAGGGACACCGGAGGCCCCATCACGGTGCCGGTCGGCGAGGCGTGCCTTGGCCGCATCATCAATGTCATCGGCGAGCCGGTGGACGAATTGGGTCCGGTCGAAACCGCGACCCGCCGCGCGATCCATCAGCCCGCGCCCTCCTATTCTGAACAGGCGACCGAGGCGCAGATCTTGGTGACCGGCATTAAGGTCGTCGATCTTCTCGCCCCTTACGCGAAAGGCGGCAAAGTCGGGCTCTTCGGCGGGGCCGGGGTCGGCAAGACCGTGATCATCATGGAGCTCATCAACAATATCGCCAAGGCGCACGGCGGCTATTCCGTGTTCGCCGGCGTGGGCGAGCGGACCCGCGAGGGCAACGATCTCTATCACGAGATGATCGAATCCAAGGTGAATGTCGATCCACGCGAACATGGCGGCTCGGCCAAGGGCTCCAAATGCGCCCTCATCTATGGCCAGATGAACGAGCCGCCGGGGGCGCGCGCCCGCGTCGGGCTGACCGGCCTCACCGTCGCCGAGGATTTCCGCGACAAGGGCCAGGACGTGCTTTTTTTCATCGACAATATCTTCCGCTTCACCCAGGCGGGCTCGGAAGTCTCGGCGCTGCTTGGCCGCATACCCTCCGCGGTCGGCTATCAGCCGACTCTCGCGACCGACATGGGAGACTTGCAGGAACGGATCACCACCACGACCAAGGGCTCGATCACCTCGGTGCAAGCAATCTATGTGCCCGCCGACGATTTAACCGATCCCGCGCCGGCCACCTCCTTCGCGCATCTCGATGCGACAACCGTCTTGTCGCGCGCGATCGCCGAGAAAGGCATTTATCCGGCGGTCGATCCGCTTGATTCGACATCGCGCATGTTGTCGCCGCTCGTCGTCGGCGAGGAGCATTACGGCGTCGCGCGTCAGGTTCAGCAGATTTTGCAGCGCTACAAGGCGCTGCAAGATATTATCGCGATTCTGGGCATGGACGAACTCTCCGAGGAAGATAAGCTCACTGTTGCCCGCGCGCGCAAGATCGAGCGCTTCCTGTCGCAGCCCTTCCACGTCGCCGAAGTGTTCACCGGTTCGCCCGGCAAGCTTGTTTCGCTCGCCGACACGATCAAGGGTTTCAAGGGGCTCGTCGAAGGCAACTACGATCATTTGCCGGAAGCCGCTTTCTATATGGTCGGGCCCATCGAAGAGGCAGTCGAAAAAGCGCAAAAGCTCGCTGCCGAGGCGGCGTAGCGTTGGCCCGCGTTGTCGCGCGCGTGAATAACCCATGCATGCGGGGTGAACCTTGCGCGGCAGAAGCAGAATACTGAAATCACAACTCGAACCATCTTAGGCCCTGCGATGGCGGCTTTTCACTTCGAACTCGTTTCCCCCGAAAAACTTGTTTTTTCGGGGGAAGTCGAAGCCGTGGTCGTTCCCGGGAGGGAAGGCGAATTCACTGTCCTCAACGATCATGCGCCCTTGATCTCGACAATAAAGCCGGGCATCGTCGTGATCGAGGAGGCGCCCGCGGAAAAACTGCGTCTCTTCGTGCCCGGCGGTTTTGCCGAGGTCGCGCCTTCGGGCCTCACCATCCTCGCCGACCAAGCGGTGCCCTTGGCAGATGTTGACGCCGCCAAGCTCGATGCCGAGATCGAACGTTTTGAAGAAGAGGCTGCCGGCGCCGCCACAGACGAGGCTCGCCGGCTCGCGGTGGAAAGGCGCGACCAGCTGCACGAATTAAAGGCTACGCTCAAGATATGAGCACCAGCTTGAGTGTCTGAAAACCTCGGCGTGATTTTTTCTACCGCGAGACGGCAAGTTCACTCGGCTGATGCGAGGCAGACACTGTGAACTGAAGCGTCGGCACGCCCAAAGCTCTTTTTTCGCCGGCTTCTGGAACTCAACCGCGGAACTCGTGTTTTGAGATTTTCTCCTAGGAGTATCTCGGATGAAAACACTCGTTATCGCCACAACATCGTTACTGCTCGCGGCGCCCGTCTATGCCCAAACTATGACGGGAAGATCGAGCACGAATTCCGGATTGAGCTCATCGACCGCCGATTTCGTGAAGAAGGCGGCTATCGGCGGCATGTTCGAAATTCAATCCAGTCAGCTCGCGGCTCAAAAGGCGAATGGGTCGACCAGAAACTTCGCCGAACAGATGATCAACGATCATCAGAAAATGTCGAACGATCTAAAATCCGTCGTTCAAGATCAAAACGCAGAGGCAAGCGTGCCCTCGCAGCTCGATAAATCGCACCAAGAAATGATGGACAAGCTGCAGCGGTTGAACGGCGCGGCGTTTGACCGGCAGTACAAAAAGGATCAGATCGCGGCTCATAAGCAAGCCGTGTCGTTGTTCAAGCACTACGCGAAAACTGGCGATGATGCTGCGCTAAAAACATGGGCCGACCAATCCTTGCCCGAGCTTGAGCATCATCTGAATATGGTGGACAATCTGAAAAGTTAGGCTTCAGGATTTAAATCTCGAGGCAAATTTTTTTGGAGGTCGCGCTGCCTTCCATCCGCGGAGACTCTCCACTTCGCGGATGGAAACTTGTCTACGCCGATGCTGTTTCGCAAGGACGGCCTAGGCGTTATCTCCCAGCCACGCCACGCCGGATCCCGCGCGGCGCTTCGCCGCGCTATAGGGCCAGCCCCAGCCTCTGCCCAGATCATGAAACCCTCGGCGTCCTTTGGATCGTCCCCAGTAAATCCATTGTCACGTCAGACGAAGAATGTCGTTGAACGTGGCAAAGGCAATCAAACTTGTCACCAGCGTGAAGCCGACCTTGAAGCCGAATTGTTGCACCTTTGCGTTCATCGGCTTGCCGCGAACCGCCTCCACCGCGTAATAGAGGAGATGACCGCCATCGAGGAGAGGAATCGGAAAGAGGTTCAACAATCCGACCGAAATCGACAGAATTGCTGCGAGGTTGAACAGTGCTCCGAGGCCGATCTTGGCCATCGCCCCGGATACCTCGGCGATCCGGATTGGTCCAGAAAGTTGATTGGTGGATTCCTGCCCGGCCACCAAGTCTTTGAGGTAGCCGCCGGTGCGCTCGACGACATACCAGGTCTCGGATCCCGCGAGCCTGACCGAGCCGACAAAACTGTAGTTCTGGACATGCCAATTTTCGGATTTGGAAGCGCCATGGACGCCAAGGATAGCGACACGCGTGGTGCCGAACGAAGTAGCCACGTCGCGCCGGCGCGGCGTCGCGACGAGTTCCACCAGTTTGCCGCCGCGATCGACGCTGATAGCCAGTCGCGTGTCGCCAGCGGTTTGCACGATGCGCTGCATGTCCTCGAAGCTATCGATCTTGGTCCCGTCGATCGAAACGATCCGATCGCCCGGTTGAAAGCCGGCCGCCTCGGCGGCGCTTCCAGCGGCAACGCGATCCACAATAGGCGAGAGGATGGCGCGCCCGTTGATATAAAAGGTGCCGGTGAAAATGACGATCGCCAGGAGGAAATTGGCGAGCGGGCCCGCGGCAACGATCGCCGCCCGCTTCCAGACGTTCTGCGCAACGAAGCTCACCGCCCGCTCGGCCTGCGGCATGGCCGCGACGAGATCCGCATCCGTATCCGCATCCGTCATCGAGGCGCCATTGGCGTCGCCGTGGAATCTGACATAGCCGCCAAGCGGGAAGGCCGCAACCCGCCAGCGGGTTCCATAGCGGTCGTCAAAGCCGAAAAGTTCCGGTCCGAAGCCCAGCGAGAAGGTATCGACCTTAACCCCACACCAACGGCCAATCAGAAAATGGCCGAGCTCGTGGAAAAAAACCACCAGGCTCAAGACAAAAAGGAAAGGCAAAATATATCCAGCGAGCAGCCAGACATCATTAAGGATTGACATTTGACCTCCTCACGGAACTTTGCGCATGGCCCTGACGACTTCGCGGGCCTTACGACCGAGGAGTCTTTCTAAGAGGCTTTCGGTAACGAGGCACATGAGCACAATTTCAAGCATTGGCGTCATGTTATAGTCTCCCCAAAAGCGTGACTCTGCGTCGATCAATAAAGCGGTGCCACGGCGTCGTTAGACGTTGTGATTTACGAAATGACACGGCAGACACGCGGTTCCTGATATCACGCGGAATTGATTCTCCCTTGGGCTTCACGGCAAGACCACGATCTTGCCCTGCATTTGCGGATGCAGGCCGCAAAAATAGCTGTAGGTTCCGACTTTCGCGAAGGTGAATTCAAACGTGTCATCCGTATCGAGCGCCTTGGAATGAAACTCGCCCTTGGCTCCGGCGACGAGGTGCGGAATGTCGTCGCGATTGCGGAAGACGATCGCCGTTCCGGCCTTTACGGTGAGCTCCTTTGGCGTAAAGGCGAAATTATCGATATCCACCTCGCTACTGGCGGCGACCGCGGGCAGGGTCAAAGTGACGCCGAGGGCGGCGGTGGCAACAAGAAGACACAAACCCAAACACCACACGCGGGCGCGATGGCTCTTCGTCAAATTGCGCATGTTGGTTTCCTTTTGGTAGAACGGTTTCAACTTGCCTCAAGCGGCGTATCGGTGATCGCGAGGGCTGCTCTGCCGCGACGGACCTCGACGCTCGTTACGCCGAGCAAACTGCGCAGCTTTTCAGCCGGCACGAGCATCGGTCCAGGCGAAGCGGCACTGCCCGGCGCTGGCTGTGGGAAAGCGGTCGACATCGCGGTATGGAAGCTGACATTGCCTTCGACCTTTTGCATCAACTGATGGATATGGCCGTTGAGCACGGTGACCGAGCCGAACCGCTTGAGAAGCGCGAGCGCCTTGGCCGAATCCTCCGTGCCCCAGCCCCACTCCGGATAGATGGTCCACAGCGGAATATGCGCGAAGACGACGATCGGAGTTGAGGCCGGCTTGCCTTTGAGATCGGCCGCAAGCCAAGCCAATTGCGCATCGCCGAGCGAGCCCATGCCGCCCGCTTTAAGATTGGCGACATTGACAAGCCCTATGAAGTGCACGCCGCCTTGATCGAAAGCAAACCACCCGGTGCCCATCGTGTTCTTGCCATGGCGTTCGAGATAGGCCTTGCCATTCTCCTCGTCGATAATGTCATGCTCGCCGGGAACATAATGGACATCGAGCTTGGTTTCGGCGATGATTCTTTCCGCGTCGTCGAATTGCCCGGCCTTCGAGAGATGGGTGATGTCGCCGGTGTGGATCATGAAGGCCGGCTTAACGGACAACCCGTTCACCTTGTCGATCGCCTCCTTCAAGGTCCCGAGCGCATCTGGATTGGCCGGCTTGTTGAAACCGACATGGCTGTCCGAAATCTGCAGGAAGCTGAAGCCCCTTGCGGCTTTTTCGGCTGCTTGCGCCGTTCCAATGCCGAGGAGTTGCGAAGATTTGGGCACACCGCCACTTAGCGTCCAGATGACGCCGGTGCCGGCCCAGATCATGCATTCGAGCGCGCCGCGCCGGTCGATCCCCGTGCCCTGCTTGTTGTCCGACATGTGTTGCCTCCATCCATAGTGGCTTTGTGCCGTTGCTAGGGAGGAGACTTGCCGGCGCGCCTATTTATTCCCGCTACCTTGCGAATCTTTCGTAGGCACGCGCGGTCTTCGAGTAGTAACCCTCGCGGGCGCGGAAATTGAGATCACGTCTCGGCGCCAAGTTCGAAGGCGGCTTTCAATTCTTGACCAAGCAGATGGTCGGAGCCTGAGAAGCGCGGGTCTGCGGCCCATCGCCGTCGTCGCTACCGGCAACGCGCAATGGTCCGGCGGCGCGCTCGACGTGCTTGACAACGGGTGCGGTTCGTGCGGGCTCTTGGCCCGCTTGCTGCTGGCGGCAAGGTTGACGAGAACGCGGCCGTTCTCGACCTTCACCGAGTAGGCAGGAACGCGGTCCTGCTCGAATCCGGGCTCGCCGACACCAGTGTAGCGGTGGAACTTCCAATTATGCTAGGGGAGATGATGTAGTCGCTATCAAGTCGGCCCTCGCAAGCGGGCCCCCGGCAAGGTTGCAAATATTCGAAACCGCGCCGAATTTCCCCTAATACCTCTGTGGTGTTAAGACTCGGAATTTGCAAATCGCCAGCAAGGAGCCGCTCAGCAAAACTCTACTTGCGCGGGATCATCGCCGATCTCAATTTTGCATGATAGCGGAAAAGCAAGACGAACAGGTGCGGCGACCATGGGCGGATCGGATTGGCGGCCACTTCGAGGCATTGACCGGCGCCGGCTGAGCGTCGCCCGCCTGCAAGCCCATCATGCCGTGCAATGGCTCGCGCGAGCGGCGCGCGCCTATGTTCCACCGCGGCCAGACGACGGCCACACCAATCTCGGTTGGGACGACACCGTCGATGGCTTTACGACCCATCGGCTGAAAAACGGCATGCATCTGAGCTTGAAAATTGCCGGTCTCACGCTCGTATTGCATGGCGATGAGAAGACGGCACGCACAGAATCTTTCTCTCTTAACGGCCACACAGATGCGCAGGCCCGCCTGTGGCTCGGCGAGCAACTCGGCGCGCGAGGCCTCGATGCGCACGCTCTCGATGCACCGTCACCCTATGCGATGCCTGCGCACGCGGTCACCCAAGGTGCCGCCTACGGCGTTGCGGATGTGGAAGATTCCCTTCTCGAGCTTTCTTCCTGGTTCGCCAATGCCGAATTTTTGCTCGCGCTCGTGCAAAGGCAAATGCTTGGGTGCAAGTTGGCGGCCTCGGATGTGCGCTGCTGGCCGCACCACTTCGATCTCGCCACTTTGGCCTCGTTCCCGGCGCGGGATGCTGCTGTCACCGGCTATGTCGGGGCAGGGCTTTCGCCCGGCGACGAGTATTATGACGAGCCCTATTTCTACGTGTCGGTCTATCCCCAGCCGGACAGTGAGGCGCTGCCGCGCCTGCCGAAGCTCGGTCATTGGCATACGCACGAGTTCACGGCGGCTGTTGCACCGGCTCATCAGATTGTTGCGGCCAATAATCAACAAGCCGCGGCCGATGAATTCCTTCAGACTGTGATTGATGTCGCGATCAAAATCTTGAGGTGAGGTGAGGGTTTTCTCTATTTGACACCAAAATGTTTCACGTGATGCATTTCTTGTCCGATCGGAGCCAAAAACCTTACACGGCCTAGCTCCTCTCGCCACGCTCACATTTGCAAGGCGAGCCATTCTTGAACCACCATTGCTATGCTTTCGGATTCAAATCGCTCGCACCTACACCTGCACCTAGTCCTCCCAACACACTAAGAAGGGCTGACGCGGGACTCTTATAACCTGTTATTGCCCCCGCCACTGTTCCGGCAATTGCCAAGCTTGGGAGGGCCAGAAACCCAAGAATGACAGCGGGAACAGCCAAGGGACCAGTGACCGCTAAGGCGGCCATCAGCAACGTGCCTCCTGCAGCTGTCCCTGTCAAATCTCCGACAACCGCGCCCACGACACTACCGCCGACTTTCATCCACTCCACATCCTTATCATCTGAAGGCATTAGAAACTCCGTCTGCTAGGCTCAGAACCTATTGATCAGTTGGAGTTAACGCTGGTGTAGCAAATTACAAGGGGCTGCAGTTTGCGAAATTCTTGATTCTTGCACAGCCTTGCGGAAAGAGATTCACAACGTTCCTCAATAAAGTTAGGCTCGCCTTGTGTCGGTCAGAGAGGGCGGGGCCATGCATGTATTATGGGTGGTTCCTTTGGCGGCCTGGGACGCAAGGTTTTTTTTGATGCTGCTTCGGCGGTTCGAGGTTTGGCACGAAGAATGATTGCCAGAAATGCGATATACGGATCGATGCTATCGCTACCCCTCGTTATATCGGGTATCGGTAATGCGTTAGGTGATACGTGCGAAGATGCCGCGATGGCCTCCCAAATAGCAGCCCTTGCTGGAAAAGAGTTAAAAACCAAGTATCCAGATGTAAACGAGGGGCTTGCGGAATGCATCTCAGTAGCGCTAACAGGTTATAAAAAAACCAATAACGTGTTGTCAACTGAGGCGGATTTTAAGCTGTGTGCTACAATTTACTGTGCCTCATCCAACAATGATAATTGCGACCCCGCCACCGATGAATGGGTCAAATTTTTGTATCAAATATTATTAGTTGATCAGCGCTACAAAGCTTTAAAATGCCCCGTTCCATAAGCAAGGCAAATTTAAACTGTCCTCGTAAAATCATAATGATTTGTTGGAAAGCCTGTTTTGCTTCTATTCTTACAAATGAAAGAAATTTCGCAACTTGCGTTCATTGCGGTGCAGCACGGAACAGATAGTTTTTTCGTTGTCGTGCCCGGCGGGATTCAGCAAGCGGCTAGACGGAAAAGCCGGTTCACAAAACGCACGTCTCCCGTCGGCCGCTGTTCGAGCATGAGGCATTGCCGTGTTCGGATCATCCGCATCAGCTCGAAGCGTTTACTCCCGCCGCGCGACGTGTACCCCGTCCCCGCAATGGACCCGGTGCAGCCAGTTTGCGCCGGGCTTATTTTTGCGCCACCGCCGTCTCGCCGTGGTGCATCGCCGTCGCGCGCAATGGAACGGAAGCGACGACACATCGTTTTGAAAGACAATGCTGCTTCGCAAGGACGGCCTTGACGTGATCGCAATTTCACAGCCGAGCCATGCCTGGCTTTGCGGCCAGTTGGCCCGCGTGTGGGGCAATCGGCGCTTCGCGGCACCAGCACCCTACGACGAGATATGCCTCGCCGCCGGGCAGCACGACATCGGCTGGCTGGATTGGGAAATGGCGCCCGCGCTCGATGCCGGGACCGGCCTCCCACAGGAGTTTTCCAAGGTGCCGCCGACGATGCACATCGCGCTTTGGCGCGAAGGCGTGTGTCATGCCCGCGCTTTTGGGCGTTATCCCGCGCTCTTGGTGTCGCTTCACGCCGATACGATTTATGCGCGCCATTTCGATTTCGCCAAGGCGAGCCCGAAGAACGCGGAGGCCGTGCGGGCTTTTCTCGACGAACAGCATCGCTTTCAGGCGCGGACGGCGGCGTCCTTGCGAGCCGATCCGAAGCTCGCGGAGCACGCATCGCCGCGAACCCTCGAGCATAACCGATTGCTGATCGCGGCCCTCGACTGGCTGTCGCTCGCGATCTGCTGGGGCGTAAAAAAAGAAATCAAGATCCCGAATGTGCCAACGGCGGGGGCCCAAACGGCGGAGCTTTGTATGCAGCCCGGCGACGGCGTCGGCCTGGCCCTCGATCCTTGGCCTTTCCGGATAGCCAGTGTCGCGGTTCGCGCCGAGGGCAAGCGTCTGCGCGGCCGGTTCGCGACGGAGGCGGACCTCCATCGGGCGCTGGACGAGGCCGAACCGGTACTCGTGACCGCGGTGCTGCACCGGGCTTGAGCCCGCGCGCCCATGGAGGCGTGGCGGTTTTTGCGGCGCCACTGGCAATCCCGGCCAAGCCCTTGTGAAGGGGACAGTTTAGGAGACTAGACTAGCTGCGTCTAAGCTTCCGAGAAATCGGCGGTTGAGCGAAGGTACCGTGATCACGCATTTAGAAAAATTATTGCGTGCGTGTTTTTTTTGCTCTTTCCCTTGCCCTCTTCGAGAGGAAAATATCATGAGATAATCGGCAATCTTAGGAATCATGGTAATG
Organism: Methylocella sp.; assembly: GCA_050728695.1. Classification (GTDB taxonomy): domain Bacteria; phylum Pseudomonadota; class Alphaproteobacteria; order Rhizobiales; family Beijerinckiaceae; genus Methylocapsa. Next base: position 30,695 of record JBOHJV010000007.1, read on the forward strand.
ATGTTCACCCACGCCGCATCAGCTTAAGACGCGGAGGGCCGCAAGCAGCTGCTGCATATGCTTGGCGGTCCCTTCATAGTCTACCGCAACAATGTGCTGGGGAGTCGAGGCTCTCGGACGACCAGAAGCAAAGTCTGCAGGAGAGGCTACCCGCCCGGAAGCGAAGGCGTGACGCGCTCGCGGCTGCGTTAATGCACAAACCCCAAAATATCCTTCATGCAAGCCATGTTTTTCGCGGCGATGGCGCGGGCGCGCCCGGCACCCTCGACGAGAATGCCGTCGATAAAGGCCGGGTCGTCCTTCAGGCGTTTCATCTCGGTGTTGATCGGGCCGAGTTTGGCCACCGCGAGTTCGACAAGCGCCGATTTGAAGGCGGAAAAATTACCGCCTCCGAAGGACTTCAAGACGTCGATTTTCGTCTCGCCGTTGAGCGCGGCGAAAATGCCGACGAGATTTTCGGCTTCGGGCCGCTGCTTGAAGCCGTCAATTGCGGACGGCAGCGCGTCCGAGTCGGTCTTCGCCTTGCGGATCTTCTGGGCGATCGTGTCCGAGTCATCGGAAAGATTGATCCGCGAATAGTCCGAAGGGTCCGACTTCGACATTTTCTTGGCGCCATCTCGGAGGCTCATGACGCGGGTCGCTGGCCCCTGGATCAGCGGCTCGGGCAACGGGAAGAACGCATCGCCATGACCGAGCGCCGCGATCGAGGCGGCAAAATCGAGATTGAATTTTTGGGCGATATCGCGAGCGAGTTCGAGATGCTGCTTTTGGTCCTCGCCGACCGGGACATGGGTCGCGCGATAGACAAGAATATCGGCGGCCATGAGGCACGGGTAGGCATAAAGCCCAACCGAGGCGTTCTCGCGGTCTTTGCCTGCTTTCTCCTTGAATTGGGTCATGCGATTGAGCCAGCCGAGGCGCGCCACGCAATTGAACACCCAGGCGAGCTCGGCGTGCTCGCCAACCTGGCTCTGGTTGAACACAATATGTTTTTTGGGATCGATGCCGCAGGCGATGAACGCCGCCGTCACTTCCCGAATGCTCGCCTTCAATTCCTCCGGCTTTTGCGGTAGCGTGATCGCATGGAGATCGACGACGCAATAGATGCAGGCGTGGGTTTTTTGCAGCTCCACGAATTTCGCGATCGCGCCGAGATAATTTCCAAGATGCAGATTGCCCGTCGGCTGCACGCCGGAGAAAACCCGTTCATCGAATTTTGCCATGCTAGAACGGCTCCTGACGACCAAAAACTACTTTCTCGCGGAATGAACGTAAGTCCTCAACAAAAAATGCGGCAGCGGAGCCGAATGCTTGGACTGAACGTCAAAGAATGAACCGGCTCAAGTCGGCGTTCCTCGCGAGGTCGCCGATGTTTTTCTCGACGAATGACGCATCGATTTCGATCCTCTCGCCGGAACGGTCGGACGCGGTGAAGCTCACCTCGGCGAGGATCCGTTCCATCACCGTCCACAACCGCCGCGCGCCAATATTTTCGACCGAGGAATTGACTTGCACCGCGATCCTCGCCACCGCGTTGATCGCGTCCGGCATAAATAAAAGCTCGACTCCTTCGGTGCGAAGAAGCGCCTCGTATTGCTTGATGAGGCTTGCCTCGGTTTCGGTGAGGATGCGGCGGAAATCTTCCTCGTTCAAGGGCGAGAGCTCGACTCTAATCGGCAGCCGGCCCTGCAATTCGGGAAGCAGATCTGAGGGTTTCGACACATGGAAGGCGCCCGACGCGATGAACAAAATATGATCGGTCTTCACCGCGCCATGCTTGGTCGCGACCGTCGTGCCTTCGATGAGCGGAAGCAGGTCGCGTTGGACGCCCTCGCGCGAGACATCGCCGCCGCCACGCCCCTCGCGCGCGCAAATCTTATCGATCTCGTCGAGAAATACGATGCCGTTGCTTTCGACTTCGCGGATAGCTTCCCGAACGATCTGGTCCTGATCGATCATCTTGTCGCTTTCCTCGACAATCAAGGGGGCATGAGCGTCTTTCACCGTGGTGCGCCGCGGCTTCGCGCGATTGCCGAGCGACTTGCCGAAAATATCGCCGATCGAAATCGCGCCGATCGCCGAGCCCGGCATGTTGGGCAATTCGAACATCGGCATCGAGGACGAGGGCTGGGCGATCTCGATCTCGATTTCCTTGTCGTCGAGGTCTCCCGCGCGCAGCTTCTTGCGAAAACTATCGCGCGTGGATGTCGACGCCGCGGTGCCGACGAGAGCATCCAAGACCCGTTCTTCGGCGGCAAGCTGCGCTTTCGCCGCGACCGCCCTGCGCTTTTCTTCCCTCGCCATCATGATCGCGGTCTCGACGAGATCGCGGACGATCTGCTCGACATCGCGGCCGACATAGCCGACCTCGGTGAATTTGGTCGCCTCTACTTTGAGAAACGGCGCGCCGGCGAGCTTGGCGAGGCGGCGGGAAATCTCGGTCTTGCCGCAACCGGTCGGCCCGATCATCAAAATGTTCTTCGGCAGCACCTCGTCGCGCATCGCGCCTTCGAGGCGCAGGCGGCGCCAGCGGTTGCGAAGCGCGACCGCCACGGCGCGCTTGGCATCCTTTTGTCCGACAATGAAACGGTCGAGTTCGGAGACGATCTCGCGCGGGGAAAAATCGGTCATTTATGGCTTTCCTGTTGCCGCGCGATTATTTCGAGGCAATCGATTCGAGCACGAATTTGTCGTTGGTATAAACGCAAATGCCGGCCGCGATTTCAAGCGCGCGGCGCGCGATCGCCTCGGCATCGAGACCGGTCGAAAGCAGCGCGCGGCCGGCGGCAAGCGCATAATTGCCGCCAGACCCGATCCCCATCACGCTGCCATCGCCGGTGGATTCCGGCTCGAGCACATCGCCGGTGCCGGTGAGAACGAGAGCCGCCTCAGCATCGGCGACGAGCATCATCGCCTCGAGCCGGCGCAAATAACGATCCGTGCGCCAATCCTTGGCGAGCTCCACGCAGGCGCGCATCAGCTGGCCAGGATATTGTTCGAGCTTCGTCTCGAGTCGCTCGAACAGGGTGAAGGCATCGGCAGTGGCGCCGGCAAAGCCGCCGATCACTTCGCCCTTGGCGAGCCGGCGAACTTTTTTAGCATTGCCCTTGACGATGGTCTGCCCGATCGAAACCTGGCCGTCGCCGCCGATGACCGTGCGGCCGCCTTTTTTGACCATAATAATGGTGGTCGCGTGCCAGCCTTCGGGACTGGGCGAACGATTTTGCATGAAAAGCTCTCAAACATCGCCCGGCGCCGTGGGGGGCGGGCAAGGGAAGGTCTATGCGTTTTCATCTATGGGCTTGCGCCAAGCGATGCAAGCGTGGCGACGGCTCGGGCTGTCTGACCTGGGTCGAGGAGAAGCCGTATCGGGCTTCGCAAGATGCCGCTTCCGCGTTCCTGCCGGCGCGTTGCGCATAAAGCACCAAGCTTGCCTAAGGTGTAAGATCCGGTGGGGGGCGAACCACTGAAAACAATGTTGGTTTATGTTATATCATAGATGACACTTTATCATGACAGGAAGAGCAAATGACCAAGGCTTCAATTCGTGAATTCAGGCTCGCCAGCTCCGGCGATCCGCCGACCCATCATTATCTCGCAGGCTACTTTTCCGTGGTCCAATGAAAAGCATCATGATAACCGTGACAGCGACGATACTCGCCGCCGGCTCCTCTCTCGCTGGGAGCAAGACGCCGCTCACAGATCGCTGTCCGAAGACAACGCCCGAGGCGCGCGGCTTGCACTATGTGGAGTGTCCGGCGGCGTGGCCGACGGGCGCCGATGCAGGCTTGAAATCCGCAGACTTTTGGGATTTTGACTTTACCCCAAACGCGCCGCTTTGTGGCGCAGGCAAAAGGGAAGAGATCGACATCACCGGGCTGATGGGTCCGTCCGACCTCGGATGCACTTACGCCGACGGAGCCAAGCCGAACGAGTCCTCGGCGCAAAGCTGGATCCGATGAGCAGAGAGTTTGGGACAGAATGCTGGGTGACTTCTCGGTCAGATGAAAAAGTCCCCGTTATTCAATATATGATTGAGTATGAAACGATCGTAGCGATTGATGTCTATCCACCGGGCGGCGGAACCTTTCCACTCCCGAGACCGGCCATTAAGACGCCAAAAGGTATTGGTGTCGGCTCCACGGAAGAAGCAATCAACAGAGCCTATGGGAAATCGGTGAAAAAGGAGCTCGCGCCATATTGCGATGAGGACAGCAAAGACGCCAAATATTCGATTCATGTCGATAATCCAGACAAGAATCTAGGCATGATCTTCGCGGTTCAATATGGCCGCGTGCTAAGTTTTTCGGTGGGAACGCACGAAGCGATCAATCGAATGGAAGGTTGCAGCTAACCGCATGACCGAATGGAGGCGTCACGAAATTAAGCAATGCGTCTCCCTCGTGCGCGCAGTGATTCCGGAGCTTCCCCATTCCTCGCTATGGCGGGAGGGCGTTCCGATTACGCCCGAAAATAATGGGAACATCCCGCCTGGAACGGCGATCGCTACATTTGCGGCCGGCCGCTACGCCAACGCGGCGAGCGGCAACCATGCCGCTATATTCCTCGTTCATCGCCCGGATCGCGCACATGCTCCCGCCGCTGGACGAAGCGGCGACATTTTGCGCAATTGCCAGATGTGATCGAAGGTGCGACATGCAGCGATAACTTGGGGATGAGGCGCGAGAATCGCCTTAAGCCGAAGCCGCTGCCTGAGCCAAAACCTGACGACGGCTGGTTTGACGGGAAAATACCCATCGGCACCCTTTTCGGAACCCTTTCAGAGCAAGGATGATTTTAAGGGATGGCAATAGCCTTCGCGCTTGTCCTGGTTTTGGTCGTGCTCGGCTCGGTGTTGTTTCACGTTTTGAGCCCGTGGTGGATGACGCCGATCGCCTCGAACTGGGGTTACATCGATGGCACGATCAACCTCACGTTTTGGATTACCGGGCTCGGTTACATCGCCATTATTTTGTTTATGGCCTATTGCGTGTTCCGCTTCCGGCACCAGGAGGGAAGCCGGGCGACCTACCAGCCGGAGAACAATCGACTGGAATGGGCGCTCGGCATCGGGACCACGGTCGCCGTCATGGCCCTGTTGGGGCCGGGGTTGTTCGTTTGGTACCAATACATCGCGGTCCCGAAAGGGGCGTTGGAGATTGAGGTCGTGGGTCAACAGTGGCAGTGGAGCTTTCGCCTTCCGGGGAAGGAGGGCCGGCTCGGCACGACCGATCCAAGCTACATCAGTTCCGACAATCCCTTGGGTTTGAATCCGAACGATCCCGACGGGCAAGACAATATCGTGATCGAAAGCGGCGGCGAGTTGCACCTGGCGCTCGGGAAGCCGGTCAAGGTATTGCTTCGCTCGATCGACGTCGTGCACGACTTTTATGTCCCCGAGTTCCGGGCCAAGATGGATTTGATGCCGGGTCTGGTCACTTATTTTTGGTTCACCCCCACCAGGACCGGGACATTCGAAGTCCTCTGCGCGGCATTCTGTGGCGTTGGTCACGACACAATGCGGGGCACCGTGGTGGTCGACAAGGAGAGCGATTATCAGGCGTGGCTGCAAAAGCAGCACACCTTCGCCGAATTATCCGCGCGCGCCAAAAAAGTGAATCTGCCGCAATGAGTCTGGCTTTGAGCAAGGTGGATGTGGAATTATGGATGGGGGATCGGCGCGATTGAGACTTAAAAACTCATGGAGCCGCATCGGAAACCGTCATCTGGAAGGAACAGAGGAGAAGGTTTGATGGTCGATATTGGCGTAGCCGAAGCTATCCCGCCCGCCGAAGTCGAAGACGTAGAGCTTTACCATGCGAAGAGCTGGGTGACGAAGTACGTCTTTTGCCAGGACGCCAAAGTCATCGCCATCCAGTATTCGTTCACGGCGATCGGCATCGGATTGGTGGCTCTGGTAATGTCGTGGTTGATCCGGCTGCAGCTGGCGTTCCCAGGCAGCTTCTCCATTGTCACCCCAAGCAACTACTATCAATTCGTCACGATGCACGGGATGATCATGGTGATCTATTTGCTCACCGCGCTGTTTTTGGGAGGCTTTGGCAACTATCTCATCCCGCTGATGGTGGGCGCCAGGGATATGGTTTTTCCCTATGTGAACATGCTGAGCTACTGGGTCTATCTTCTCGCGGTGCTAGTTCTGGTGGCGAGCTTCTTCGCGCCAGGCGGGCCGACGGGCGCCGGCTGGACCCTTTATCCACCCCAGGCCATCCTCGAAGGCACCCCCGGGCGGGAGTGGGGCATCATTCTGATGCTCGTTTCCCTGATCCTGTTCATCATCGGCTTCACCATGGGCGGCTTGAACTATGTGGTGACGGTGCTGCAGGGGCGCACGCGGGGAATGACGATGATGCGCCTGCCCCTGACGGTATGGGGCATTTTCACCGCCACCATTCTCGCGCTGCTAGCCTTCCCCGCCTTGCTCGTCGCCTCCGCCATGATGCTGCTTGACAGGACCCTAGGGACCAGCTTTTTCATGCCGGCCATCGTCCAGGCAGGGGAACACTTGAAATACGCTGGCGGCAGTCCGATATTGTTCCAGCATCTCTTCTGGTTCTTCGGCCATCCCGAGGTCTACATCGTCGCCCTGCCGGCCTTCGGAATCGTCTCCGACCTGATCAGCACCCATGCAAGAAAGAACATCTTTGGCTATCGCATGATGGTGTGGGCGCTGGTGGCAATTGCCGTCCTCAGCTTCGTGGTGTGGGGGCACCACATGTACATCAGCGGCATGAACCCGCCTTTTGGATTCTTCTTCGCCACCTCGACGCTCATCATCGCCGTCCCAACGGCCATCAAGGTCTACAACTGGGTGCTGACCCTGTGGCGGGGCGACATCCACCTCACGGTTCCAATGCTGTTCGCCCTCGGATTCATCGTCACTTTTGTGAACGGGGGGATCACCGGCCTGTTCCTCGGCAATGTGATCGTGGATGTTCCGCTTTCCGCCACGATGTTTGTTGTTGCCCACTTTCATATGGTGATGGGTATCGCGCCAATTCTCGTTGTTTTTGGGGGGATCTACCATTGGTACCCCAAGATCACCGGGCGGATGCTGAACGAGAGATTAGGCCAGTTTCACTTCTGGGTCACGTTCCTTGGGGCCTATATGATTTACTTCCCGATGCACTACCTTGGGTTTATCGGCGTGCCGCGCCGGTATTACGAGCTGGGCGAGACGGCTTTTGTCCCGGCGTCGGCCGCGACGTTGAACGTCGCTATTACCGCGGCGGCATTGATCGTGGGCGCCGCCCAAGCGGTATTCTTTTTCAATGTGATTTGGAGCCTTTACAAGGGCAAGCTTGCGGGCGGCAATCCTTGGAGGGCCGCTTCGCTCGAGTGGCAGACACCGGAAACTCCGCCCGGGCATGGCAACTGGGGCAAAGAGCTGCCGGTGGTCTACCGCTGGGCTTACGATTACAGCGTGCCGGGCGCCGCGGAGGATTTCCTGCCGCAAAACCAGCCCCCAGCCAAACTAGCAGCTTACCTTCCATGAATATCACATTCCTATTTTTGGCGGTAATCGCGGCCATTGTCGGGTGGTGGTTGGCGCAGCAAAGGCTGACAGCCAAACCCTGGTTGGAAGCCGGCCCGATTGGCGACACAGGCGCATCGTCCCTGCCCGCAGCGAAGATTGGGTTGGCGGTGTTTCTCGCAGTCGTCGGCTGCCTGTTCGCGCTCTTGATCAGCGCCTACTCCATGCGCATGGAAATGGGGGAGTGGAGGCCTGCGCCCGTGCCGAAGCTGCTGTGGCTCAACACGGGCATGTTGATCTTGAGCAGTGGCGCGCTGCAATGGGCAAAGGTTGCCGCGCGCCGGGGAAAGATGGACGGTGTAAGAGCAGGATTGCTCGCAGGGGGCGTTTTCGCGCTTGCTTTCCTGGCCGGTCAGCTTGGGGCGTGGCGACAGCTCGACGCCGCGGGCTATTACTTGACTGCCAACCCGGCCGCCGCCTTCTTTTACTTGATCACCGGCGTGCACGGGCTGCACATATTGGGCGGCCAGGTGGCCTTAGGCAGAACCATGGATAAGGCGTGGCAAGGTGTCGCGGTGGGCAAGGTGCGCTTGAGCATTGAGCTATGCGCGACATATTGGCACTTTCTGCTTTTTGTCTGGCTGGTTTTATTCGGTCTGCTTTTGCTTACCGATCCGATTGAAGCGGACAGCGGCCTGGTTTCTTTGATTTGCCGCATTTTCTGACCACGAGCCGGTGTCCGCCGCGACCGAAATTGCTCCACTGAGGACTCGAGACGAACAAATGACGGAATCGGCACTTCCAGACACGTTAGAAGCCCCCCCGCGCCAGGGGGGCTGGCAGGGCTTTGCCGCCGACTGGTCCTCGGACCAGCGAGCGTTCAAGAGTGCCACCTGGGGCAAGGCCATGATATGGATCTTTCTCCTCAGCGATACATTTATTTTTAGTTGTTTTCTGCTTTCGTACATGACGGTGCGAATGTCCACGACCGTGCCTTGGCCGGACACCAGCGAAGTCTTCATCTTGAAGATCGGCGGCACGAAATACCCACTCCTTCTGATCGCCATCATGACCATGATCTTGATCACCAGCAGCGGGACGATGGCCATGGCCGTCAACTTCGGCTACCGCCGCGATCGGGTCAAAACCGGTGTCTTGCTGCTGGTAACCGCGGCATTTGGCGCCACTTTCGTCGGAACGCAGGCTTTCGAATGGACCACGCTGATCCTGGAAGGGGTCCGGCCCTGGAGCAATCCGTGGGGTGCTGGCCAGTTTGGCGCGTGCTTTTTCTTGATCACGGGCTTCCACGGAACCCATGTGACGATTGGCGTGATTTTCCTGCTCATCGTTGCGCGAAAGGTCTGGCGGGGGGATTTCGAAAGCGGAAGGCGAGGCTTTTTCACCAGCCGGAAAGGGCGCTACGAGATCGTCGAAACCATGGGTCTCTACTGGCACTTCGTCGATCTTGTGTGGGTCTTCATCTTTGCACTTTTCTACCTCTGGTAAGGAAAAACCATGGCGGATCTATCTTTGGGAAGTGGGAAAAAAATGGCGCATCATGAGGGACAACAACACCCGATCAAGCTTTATCTGGTGGTATGGGGCTGGCTGTTTGTCCTGAGCACTTGCTCGTTCCTCGTCGACTACTTGGGCTGCGAGGGATTTCTCAGATGGTTTCTAATCCTGCTGTTCATGATTGTGAAGGCAGGCTTGATTGTCGCTATCTTCATGCACATGGCCTGGGAGCGGCTGGCCCTGATGTATGCCATTCTGGCCCCGCCGGGGGCGGTGTTGGTGTTTGTGGTAATCATGGCATTCGAGTCGGGTTACACGCGCTTCACTCGGGTCGCATTCTTCCGAACGGGAGAAGCTAGTGCCGAGGTCGCGGCCCTTGAGCCCCGAACGTCAGGAACCGGGATTGGAACCGCTACCGCTTCCCGTGACCCGTTGAAGAAAGAGGCGAAAAAGGACGGTGGCGACGTCGCGAAACCCGATGTTCTATCCGAAGTGCGTAACACCGTGTCCTCGGGGCGCGCGGCTACGGCCAAGGAAGCCGGGAAGACCGTGCTGGGGAGCGGCAATGCGGCGAGCATTGCCGTGGTCCAAAATGATGGCGCGGCCGCCGATAAAGCCCTCGAAGCGAAGTTTTATACCCTCAAACCCGGGGACACGCTGTGGAAGATCGCCGAAATCGAATACGGGCCCGGCCATGGCGGCAAATTTCATCTGATTTTCGAAGCCAATAAAACTTTGCTCTCCGATCCCGGCAAGGTCCATCCAGGCCAAGTGCTGCGGATTCCGCCACTTTCGGGCTGAGACGGCGGCGCTTGCAAGGTATGGCGCTCCGAGGGGCGGCGCCAAAGGCGTGTCTCGAAGGGTCCATCTCCGCTACGCATTTTAGCCAAGCCCTCAAGCATGATCCGCGAACTGGCGAAGGTTTCGCAAAAATAACGATATGGAAACAAAAGATTTAGAGATGCTTCGATTGCCTTTAAGCGGAGCATGCACTGTGCACGGGCGGATAGGACCAAATAAATCGGACCTTTTATTTGGATTTGTCCACCAGCGTTGGCTTTTGGGAGGCCGCCTGATGCTGACGCGTGGACCCTGGGTGAAGATCGCACATTGAACTCCACGGCTTGGCGTCAGACCAGGGTGGCCGGTTCCATGACAGCTCGCTAGCCTAGAGATGCCAACTCGCGGCGGGCCGGGATCGGCACCGCAGCCGCGAGCCCGACGAACAGCGGCAAGAAGCGGGTCGCCAGGAGCGCCGGTTTCGATGACACCGCCGTCGGGGGCGCACTTTGGGAGTCCCCGCCCGGCGCGCGTGAAGGTCAAATGATGGTTGTCCCCGTCGCCTACGACATCACGAGGCTCGCGACCCGCGTTTTGAA
>JBOHJV010000008.1:0-39937 GCA_050728695.1 Methylocella sp.
CATGGTGAGTCACCGCCGAATATCGGCGAGGCAGGGGGCAGAATCAAAAAGCCGCGAAATCATTGACTTCACGGCATTATCTTGGTTGCGGGGACAGGATTTGAACCTGTGACCTTCAGGTTATGAGACAGAACGCCGACTCATTAAGTAATTGATTTTGAAAGAAAAAATGCAAGTAAAAATATTTGTGTGCTAAATTTTGTGCTAAAAAATGGCCAGGATGATCGAATCACCGGGCCTTCTTGCTCAAGGATAGTACTGAACCGGTCCTTATCAAACCGTTATTTTTTCACAGAATCCGGAATGCTCTCTTTCCCGGCAAGGGAATAGCTCGTGCTCCGCCCGCCTCCCGGGGCCTTTCGAAGGATGCCGAGCGCAACGAGTTCGCTGATATCGCGCAGCGCCGTGTCGGGCGAGCATTTTTCGATGACTGCCCATTTGCTGGAAGTCAGTTTGCCTTCGAACCCGTCCAGCAGGCGGTTCAGGATATCGCGCTGCCGGTCGTTGATCGGGACGCCCGCGTATCTCTTCCAGAACTCTGCCTTCTGAAGCACAGCCGCAAGTGTCTTTTCCGCGCCGTCGAATGCGCGGTCAAGGCATCCAAGAAACCATTCAAGCCACGGCGCAACATTGAGGTCCGCTTTTTGCGTGCGCTCCAGCATATCGTAGTAAGCCTTCCGCTCGATGCGGATTTGCGCGGACATGCTGTAAAAACGACGCGGACTTTCTTCGGAGCGGGCGAGCAACATATCCGCGACAGCGCGTGCTATCCGGCCATTGCCGTCGTCGAATGGGTGGATGGTGACGAACCACAGATGCGCGAGCGCGGCTTTGATAACCGGGTCAATCTTCTCTTCCTTATTGAGCCAGTCGAGAAAAGCATTCATCTCGGAATCGAGTTTTCCGGCGTCCGGCGCTTCGTAATGCACTTTCTCACGGCCAAAAGCTCCGGAGACGACCTGCATCGGCCCAGTTTTTCCGTCACGCCATGCGCCGACGGTGATCTTGCTCATGTCGCTGCGCCCTGTCGGGAAGAGCGACGCGTGCCAGCCGAAGAGCCTTTCCGGGGTCAGCGCCTCTTTAAACTTCTGCGTCGCGTCGAGCATCATCTCAACCACGCCTTCGACGTTACGGTCGGCAGGGAGCAACGCGCCTGCATCAATTCCGAGCCTGCGGGCAATGGACGAGCGGACCTGATCCTTGTCGAGGATTTCGCCTTCGATCTCGCTTGATTTGAGCACGTCCTCCGTCAGCGTGGCGAGGACGGCCTCCTCCTGCAACTGGAACCCGAGCGTCTGCATTTGGCCAATGAGCCGCCCCTGGCGCAGGCGTACATGCGCCAGCTGCCTGGCGAGCGCCTCCTGATCCCACTGAAAACGCGGCCAATCTGGCAATTCGTGTATGTAAGTCGGCATTCTCCGCACCTCTTGCGGAGATTATGCCGATTATTCGCCGCATAGGCAAGCACGTTCTCCGCAAATCATGCGGAGAATAAGCTGCCTAATCTTCGCTTTGGAAATTGTCAGCTTTTTATGGATTTCTACTGCGCACAAGTCCTCAGCCCTTCAGCCCGAGCGTTCGCAGCCAAGCATCGACCTAACCGAATGGGTCCTGCTGCCACTGTCAAGATATTTCACTTTATTTACAAATTTCAGCGAACGCTGAAACTGCCCGTAACGCTGAAAGGCGTCCACGGCGTTGTTACCTGTAGCGCGGTTCAATCGCCTTCAGTCGGCCTTTCAGCTCCCGGTCCACATAGGCGGCGATAACAGTGCGGGCGAAGGCCTCGGGTGTGAGTCCCGGCGTCATCTGCCCGGATACGCCAAGAAATCTGCGGAATCCGGTTTCGCTCAAAAAGGGCCGGTCCCTTTCGACGGCACGGGCGTAAAAGCCGGGGAACAGGCAGGAGGTGCTGCCGATCCCAAACATGCCGCGCATTTCGACCCTGACGCGCATTGCGCCAACGGTCACAGCGAAGTCGCCCGCCTGACCCCACAAGGGGAACGATCCGGGCGCTGCCGCCGACTCGCGCTCAAGGATGCAGCCGGGGGCGTCATCTCTGCCGATGATCCCGGTCATGCCGCCATTCAGTTTCGCGGCCAGTTGGTGCGCCTCCTCCCTGATGCGCATGGCCTCATCGATCTCGGCTGCGAGCATGGCGGCATGATGTCGCTCGATCATGCGCCGGTAGAACGGGAGAGCCTCTTCCATCGTGCCGGGAAGATGTGCGGTCGCCTTGGCAAGTTGCCTTTGCTCGTTGGCCGTGTCGGCTTCTGTCAATAGGTCTGCAAATCCAAGCTGGGCCATGCTCAGGCCCTCCCGCTGCGATGCAGGGCCAAGGCTGCCGCGTAAAGCGCCGCTGCGTCGTGAAGCATCGTTTCGATGCCGTGTACCGCGCCGATGGCCTGATTGACCTCGCCGTTCCTGATGGCGGTTTCGGCGTCCGTTGCCCGCTCCAGTGCTCCCGCAAGGGTCGCACGAAGCGCGGAAAGATTGGCAAGAATGGCTGCCTGTTTGACTGAGCTGTCCATGTTACGCCGCCTTTCTGGCTGCATATCGCGCAGCCCCGGCAAGGCGTGTCCGGGCATGACGGCAATAACGCTCGTCAAGTTCAATCCCGATATAGCGGCGTCCTGAGAGCGCGGCGGCGACGGCTGTACTGCCTGACCCTGCGAACGGGTCCAGCACAATATCCCCCGGCTTTGAAAACGCCTGAATAACCGGCGTTAAAATGCCAACCGCCTTTTCGGTCGGATGCGCCCGGTTGCCGGAATATTCCCACGGCTGAACGTCTGAGAGCGGCTTCGCGGGGCGGCGGGGATTGCCCTTGACCAGCAAATAAGCCTGCTCGTGGCAATATTCGAGAAAAGCGGAACGGGAGGAATAATCCTTCTGCCAGACGATATGACCCACAGGCCGGAATCCCGCCTGCCGCCATGCGCCGAAAAACTCATCGACCCGGCTCCAGCCGTAAAAGCAGACGCAAAAACTGTCCTGCTTCAAAACCCGGTACAGGTCCGAAAACGCGCCAAGAAATTCAGGGGTTCCACTGTCATTTTCAATCGTCCGCCCGCTCCTGTCACGGTAGCTCACAAGGTAGGGGGGATCGGTAACGGCAAGATCGACAAAATTGTCCGGCAGGGATTTTAAAACCTCAACACAGTCGCCTTGCAAAATCTGATTTATAAAGTTCATTGCCTTGCTTCCTTAATTGCTAAAAGGGTTGCGCACATGCAACCCTGCTAGCCCAGCGGCAATGAGCGGGGGAAGGCAGTCAAGCGATGCGAACCTGCTTGCAGGTTTTTTGGAGGGACCGCTCTTGCGGGGGAACCAAAATCCTTCGGGCGCACGCTTGACGGCATGGGGCAAGGCCCCTTGATTTCTGAATCAAAGCCAGCCGCAAGGCTGTCTGATTCTCTTTGCGCGAGGGATCGTCACCCACATGGGCCGGGACGCGGCACAGCATCAATGCGAGTACGTGGCCCGGTGCGCTCTGCGCATAGAGCCCGGTCCGGCGCAGCCGGACGCGCCGAACGCCTCATCAAATCAGCAGAGCATCTTTGCAAGCTTCTCATCCTCCCCGATCCGCCCTCATCCATCTCAACCTTTTTCTTACTGACAGCGAAGCACCTCTGCCGGTTTGCGGCTGCAAGTGACTGCTGCGCAGCACTCATCCTCTGCCGTTGCGGTCGCAAAGCGATGCAGCCCACCTCCTGTGGCGCTCCTCCCGTCCGCAAGAAGGCCGCGATGCCCGTGGCCGGAAACGATGGAGGAAATTATGAGAATACTGTCGCAAAGCGAGCTGCTGCGTTGTACGAGGCTCGAACTCAGCGCTCTGCTGTGCCGGATCGTAGCCGAGCTGCCGAACCCGCCCGAGGGCTCGATTGAGCTGCGCAATGCGCATGTCAATCTGCAAAATTGCAAAATATCCGTAGGGCGCTGACAAAGCCGGAGTTACGGCCTTACACTAGGGCCGGGTACTTTAAAACCCGCCCCGAGGCGGCTCGTCTGAGTTCGCTGAGCACCCAAAGTACCATCGCTTGCAGTGGTCCGGCGCTTCCGGGATGCGCCAGAAGCAGACAGAAGAGGCAGCGGATGGCATGGAACGAGGTCTGGTGGGCCCCCCCGCTTGATAGGCCAATTTATAGCATCTCAGAGGGCGTCACTGAATTCCAATACGATTCGCGATAAGGCATGAAATGGCAGAAACTTGGTTCAAAAGGAATCCTACCCACGGCCATAGCCCACTCAGCACGGCGGCGGCAAGAAAGGTAAGTATAATCGCGAGCTTCTGAGAGCCGGGGATAGCGTCAATAGCAGCATCACGACTGTTGAGCGGAAGCGACATCGCGTCCACTTTTCTAGATGCCGATGTGAGGCTCTCAGACAACGCGAACCAACATACTCCCGCAGCGAAGGCGACTACGCCACTCAGGACAACCTGATCCCTATTGGAGGCAGCCTGTTCGGCAAACGCGACCTGCGCTGCCGCCGAGGTAGCCACGGAAATCATCAAGCCGCTAAGGAAGACGAACGCAGCGGGAGAGACTTGAAACAACGCCTTAAACATTTAGCCCCACTCCATTTTCGATCTCAGTTATCTGGTCCTCCAATGCGTCAGCTGAGGCATCGGACAGCACACGCTGCCTCATTTGCCGTTCCCATTGGAGAAGTTTATCACGTCCTGCCTTTATCTCTGCTCGTGCTTTGGCGATCAACTTCGGATCAGAGTCCCTCGATAATTCTGCCGTCTCCGTCGCAATCTGCCTAAGTCGATGCGATTCTTTGACTGCCTGACTCATTGTCTCGAGTGCGCTTAATGCACGCCTACGGGTCTCCTCCACTAATTTTCGTTGCAGCTCTTCAATTTGCTCTTGCTTCCTACGCGAGGCGGCCTGCAACTCCACCAGTTCCGCCTTCAGTCGATCGTAGTCCTGCACCTCATAGGATATTTCCACTTGCAGCCCAGAGTGACCATCAACGTTATATATCGGAAAGCACTGCGTCACCAAAGTTCGCGTGTTGCCATGCTTATCTATGTCATCGGCCATGTTTTTGATGGGCTTGTTGTTGTCGATGATCTCACGGCAATCGGCCTTCGCTTTCTCTCGCTCCGGCGGATTGACAAACAATTTGACAAAGTCTCGACCGATAGCCTCTTCAGCGGAATAGCCATATAGGCGAGCCGCACCTTCGTTCCAAAACACGATGCGGAACTCGCGATCACACGCCCAAACTGGCATTGGGATTCGGTCGAATATCGCGAGTTTCAGATCTATTTGCGGGCTTGCGGACAAATGTTTGATCTTTTCGTGCTCGTGCGTCAAGGCGGCATATGCCTGTTGCAACTCATCAAAGCGCCGTTGCAGATCAGCGTCATCCACGGTGGGCCTCTCTAAGTTGTTTGAGGAGGCGTGTAAAGTTGGTCGTCCAGATCGTCCGGTCGAGGCTGATCTGTGTCGTTATCGTAGTAGTTCATCGGCAGAGAGATACGATCGCCGTCTCGACGGAGCGGCGACACGCGATGAGGAATCTCCCGCGCATCGAAGCAAATATAGGTTCCAGCCTTGGGTCGAACGATACTGCGTCGTCCCTGCGGATCAGCGAATACGAGTGAGCCCCCAAGCCCCTTCTCGCTGCTCGTGGCAAACAGAACACCTGTCACGGGATTGGAATCGACGTGCCACTCATACTGTGCACCTCGTCCGATCAATTGGTTGATGTTGATGGTCGTGCGCAGAAGGTTTGCGACGAACAATGGCTTTTCAAAACTTTGCGACGAGAAGTCCAAGAGTTCGTGCGTGTAAAGACTCCATAGCCAGGGGAGCGACTCCCTCACCACGACCCCATCGGTGACCCTTACATGAAGACGCTGCCCTATTCGCTTTTCGCGGCTCGTAAGTCCAGAACCCGTAAGATACGTGTCGATCGCTCGCTCTGAAACAATGCTGCGAATCTGCGCGTCCCATGCTGGTGGCAGCAAACCCAACGCCAGCAGGTCAAAACTATAGTAAGGTCTCCATCCAGCCACGCTCACAGCCCCTTACGTTCGTACGCCAGTGACAACGACGGCGTGCCCGAGACACGGAACAACTCTAAATAGTATATTTTCTACTCGGACGGAAGCGCGGCTTTCCCAGACGCCGCCAAGTACACTTCGGTAATGGCAGCGCACCTCCGCAAAACCCGCTGACGCGCAGATGTTCCAAAGTTCTTTTGCCGTATAGGTTGCAGCCAGAACTGACGCTTCACTTATTGTGTCGCCGCGTGTCCTATATTCTTCCATTGGGCCGGTCTTTAAGTGATACAGCCGTCTCAGGGACACGCGGTTCAAGAACGAAAGGGACGCCAATCCTTTGCTGGCGAGCAGCGTACGTATCGCGTCCGCAAGCTTACGCACATCCGCAACGAATGAAGCTGCAACATTGGTCGAAATGACCAGATCGAATTGACTCGGTTCGAAGTAATTCAGCATGTCGTCAGCTGAGCCTTGGACGAGTTGCGCCTCAGGATGCTTCGCATGAAACTGCGCAAGCATGCCTGCAGATATGTCAAAACCGACATATTCAATCATCTGTTTGGGCCCGCCAAGCAATTCGTATCCTAGTCCGGCGCCGCAGCCGATATCTAGGACACGCCTGCCATTGGCGTGCGCAAGCAGTCGTTCGAGATCGCGCTTGAGGGAGGCATCTTCAAACCGAGACCATTCACTGTCGTAAAGAGAGCCATATCGGCCAGCCAGCGCATTCCAATATGGGCTTCCATCCAACCTTGTTCTCCTACGACTTAGATTTCTCCTTTTGCCTCTCGGAGCATGATCGAGTCTACGTTTGTGTATCCGCCATCAACAATGAGAGTTGCGCCGTTCACGAACGATGCCTTTGGCGACAACAGAAAAGCCACGACTTCGGCGATTTCGGCGGGCAATCCGTTTCGACCGAGCGGCGTCAATTCGCCCGCCGCCATCGACGCGGCTGTCGACATTCCGGTATTGATCCAGCCGGGAGCGACCGCGTTTGCCCGCAGGCCCCGCTGCCCATAGAGGTTGCCAAGCCCTTTTGTAAGGGTAAGGAGCCCTGCCTTGCTTGCTGCATAAGACAAACTCGCGAAAGTACCGGTCATGCCGTCGGTGCTGGCGATGTTCACTAGCGCGCCACCGCTATTCATTCGCGATGCAAAGAACTGTGCGAGGACAAGCGGCGTGGATAGGTTGACCTCCAACGTCGTATCCCAAATCTCGAAATCGAACGCGTCAAAGTCCTCAAACAGAACCACGCCTGCGTTGTTTACGACGGCATCAACTTTCAGGTGTGCGAGGCGTTGGCAGAACGACTTAGAACCTTCTCGCTTTGAGAAATCCGCCTGGTAGGCGTGTAATTGATTGGGAAACTCCGCACAAAGCGCCTCCACGCCTTCCAGGTCTGTGTTGTACGAGCCGTGTATCTCGAAGCCGTCTTGGAGCAAGCGTCGTCCGATTGCGTTGCCAATTCCCTTCGAGATACCCGTGACAACAGCGATCAGTCTACTCATGAAGTCTCTCCTTTGAAGCATCGTACTGGACGCGGTTGAATTAGGCATTGAGATAATTCTCAGAAGCAATTCTCTATTTGGCAACGAAGGATCGCGCTGTGCAATGATTGTTCTCGAACGCCTTTTCCGAGGTGGTATCCAAACACATCCGGCTGTCCGCGACAAGTCGCGAGACGCTGGCGTGACTGACGATGCCTTCGAAGTCACCTATGACGGGATTTCCTTGGTGAGGCAGTGTATTGCTCCTCCACCCAGGAGAAACTCCCGAGACTTGTACGGCACGACGCAGCGGTCTGGAAATGCCGCTCCAATCTTCGTCACCGCTTCCCCATCGGAAAAGCAATTGAACGTCGGCACGAAGACGGCCGCGTTCGTGATGCAGAGGTTGACGTGCGAAGGGGCCAAGGGAGAACCAGCGGCTCGAACGATGATCCCATGCGGGGGATCGAACCCTTTGGCCTCCCATTCTGTAATGGATGTGGCATCAGGTAACGGAACTTCTTGAATGAGGTAGTGCGTTCCCCCCACGCTCTTAGCGCTACGTATGGTTTCGAGCGCAATCCGGCAGCGCTCGAAACTCGGATGTGCATGATCAGGGGTGGTTGCGATGAGCACCACACCATGCGCAGCGAAGGCGCACATGTTATCCACATGACCGCCAGACTCGTCATGTGCAAGACCCGCTGCCAACCAAACCACATTCTCAACATTGAGGTAGTGACGAAATATCTGCTCTGCCTCAGATCGGGTCAGACCCGGATTCCGGTTGTCAGCAAGAACCGCTTCCTCGGTTGTTATCAGCGTCCCCTTGCCGTCGGAGATAATCGCGCCCCCCTCCAATACGATTGGCGCACGAATGGTTTTCATATTTTCATATGCGGCGATCTCAGCAGCCACGCCGTCATCCTCGGATGCATCGGAAAATAGCCCGCCCCACGAATTGAACTTCCAGTCCACCGCAATTGGAGGGGCGTTAGGGGCCACCACGGTTGTTGGGCCCGTATCGCGCACCCAAGTATCATTGTAACTCATTGGAACAATCGCAACCGACGGCGGAGCTTGACGGCGAAGCTTATTGACTTCGCTTGGCTGCGCGGCCAGCCGCACTGGCTCAAAGTGCGAAATCAGCGCTGCGAGCGCCAAGGTATCATGCTGGCCGAAATAGGCATTGCAGCGCCAATTGTCTGGCCGACTCGGCCACATCATCCACGTCGCCCTGTGTGGCTCAAACTCACCAGGGAAGCGATAATGTGGTGGAATGTTCATTGGTGTCCGTCCCCAACGCGCCTTGGGGCCAGGGTGACACAGCCCTCCCCGGATTTGCCGGAGCTGGAAACGCATCGTCTGCCGGAGGCTGCCCCAGGGCCGCTATGGGAGCGGCTATGATCGCCAGGTTCGCAACAATGCACCCCGCCCACAAGGCCATTTTCCGTCCGAACATGGTCAATCTCTGTCCGAAGCACGGATTATTATAGCACACGACCTGAGACGATCACGGCCTCCTTCAGCACAGAACATTGTACCAGTTTTGTGATTTTGTCGAATCTAACCCTCGTTCGCCCGTATCGGGGCGGAACTTCGAGATCGTGCAGATTGGCCCGCTAGGGCTAGCTGTCTGAGACGGAGCGCACCTTACGCCAAATCTGCAAAAAATTCCGATGCCGGCTGGACACCCGAGACAAGCAGGTGATCGCGTGCGCGGGTGCAGGCAACGTAGAACAGATGCCGTTCCGTTTCGTGGACCTCGTCCAGCTCCGATTCATCGGCAACGGTCTCGACCCGCTCCTGCAACGGCAGCACGTCATCGTCGCAGGCCATGACCGCGATTGCCTTGTATTCGAGTCCCTTGGCAAGGTGCATCGTTCCGATAGCGACGCGGCCCTGGGGGTCCTCCAGTCTGTCCGAGAGTTCAAGCTGCGTGTGGCCAGCAGCCTTCACTGCGGCACGCGCACGAACAAGCTCGCTATTTGAGCGCACGAACAATCCAATTTCCGATGGGGCCACGCCGTCAGCGACAAGTGCCTTGATCCAATCGGCAATTCCCTGGGTTTCTGCGTCAGCGTCGGGAAAAATCCTGATCTGCGGTTCGGGGCCATTGAAGATGGAGACAGTGCCGCGCCGGTCCTGCTCAACGCCATCGACATCCTGCACAATCTTGGGCAGGAGACGATCTGCCGCCTGACGTATCTGGTGCGATGTGCGGTAATTGACTTTCAGGGTTTTTGAGCGGCCCCGGATGTCTACGCCAAGCGTCTTCCAGGAGAACGGCTCCTGAAAAATGCGCTGCCCGAGGTCGCCCGCGAAGAAGAGCGTATCAGCTCCGGGTGGCGTAATAGCTGCCAGCATACGCAGCTCAGGAACGCCAAGATCCTGCGCTTCATCAACGACGGCATGTGAGAACGGCTTTTCCGAACGCGCCGAAAAGTGCCGGGTGACTTCACCGAAGATCATCGGCCAGGTCAGCAAACCCTGGTTAGTAACCAATTCCCGCGCCCGCTCAAACACAGGCCACAAAGTCTCCCGCTGTTTGACGCCAAGGCGATTCTTGCGCCCAAGGCGTGGAACCTCTTGATAAGCGGAGGCATCCGAGACCTGCCAAGCATCAACAACGTTGAGCCATTCCGAAACGAGAAAGCGCAGCGTAAAAGTGGTGACTTTAAGCTCTTCTGCGGCGGTCTTAAGCGCACCACGAACTTGCTCGTCAGATGCTGCGCGTGGGTGATGACCAAAGGCAAGCGTGAACAGCTCACTGGCGACGCCGCGAAACGGTAGAACCGTGAGGCGCGGAACAATGCCCTTGTCCACGCCAACCAGAATACGAAGCTTTCCTTCGAGTGAATTGGCGAGCGGCAGTGAAAATGTCGTCAAGAGCAATCGCGCCTGCGGATCGCGTTTAAGGATGATCGCTGCGCGGTGGATCGCCACAACTGTCTTGCCGGTTCCAGCTGATCCGGAAACGCGGGCAGGGCCCGAAAACCTTTGCTCGACGACCTGGCGTTGGGAGGGGTGCAGGAAAACCGTCCATTGATCCCATGGATATTCCAGCGCCTGCTTCAATTCGTCGGTATTTTCCATCACGCGGAATCGGCGTTGCGCGTCCGGATGCTCGAACGGATTCACGACTTCCGGCGATACAATCGCCGGAAGCTCCGGCTTTTCTCCTACGGCGAGGTCAAGCAATGCCTCCGCCGCCTCGCCGGGCAAATGCCCGACAAGATCGAAAATCGTATCCTCGGTTGCTGTCCTAACATCGGCGATCCAGTCTTGCGGGACGCCGTAGGCAAGAAGCTCGTCATCGGTGCATCTGGAAAAGAGCAATGGCAGTTCGGGCCGAACCGAAACCGACGCGGCTTCGGCAGGCTTCTGAATCCATATCTCCTGAACGCGCTCGCGAACCTCGACGATCTGAGCAGCGCCTGTCTTTGGATGCGTTTCTATCCGCCGCCGCTCCGCCCAATCATAAGCGGCATCATGATGATCGACGTAGCAGATAAGAAAACTTTCTTCGGTTTTGTGAACAATCAGCCGTACATCGCGGCTGACACGCACCGACCAGAAATTCTGGTCCTTGGAGTTATCGATGCGGTGGAACTGAAGCCCGGGTTGGGCCGGGTCCATCTGAAGGTCGAAGACAGTGGTTTTCACTGCCTTTTGCTCCTGGGCAGGAAGTCTCGTCAGCGCTTTCGGAAAGGTATCAGCGATACAAAACTTCATGACCGCCCCTATACCGCAAAGACTTTCATGACTTCGTCGCCGAAGTGATTGATGACCTTTA
This sequence comes from Methylocella sp., assembly GCA_050728695.1. Classification (GTDB taxonomy): domain Bacteria; phylum Pseudomonadota; class Alphaproteobacteria; order Rhizobiales; family Beijerinckiaceae; genus Methylocapsa. Next base: position 11,306 of record JBOHJV010000008.1, read on the forward strand.
CTGCAAAGCGACCGGTTTCTGGCCTGACGAAAGGCCGCGAGGTGTCGCGGTAAAGAGTCGCCCAGGCATTTTCGTCGATCTCAGCCTTCAACGCAGTCTTCAATGACTTGTACGGATCGTTTGCACCCATAAAGTAGGCGTGGCGGACGAAGAAGCTCTCCTCGTTGTAGTCGGTGTCGATGAACCATGCGGCGATGTCATCCTTGCCGCTGGCGCGTACATCCCCGATCTTCGGGTCGAATACGTCTACACCGAGCACCTCAACGACGATCTCACCATCGTCATCGAAGTCCCACTTGATGTCTGGCTCGCCGAACACGACGAAGAGGTTGCCTGCGCCGGTATTCTTGAGCTCGTCGGACATATGCAGTTCGGGATTCATTTTTGCCTTCAGGATCGGCAAAGGCCCGAGTTTGTTAAGTTCCGATGTGTGCGCCTCGAAATTGAAGCCGCAAGCGATCAGCGCATCAAATCGTGCATCGAGCGCCTCGCGTGCCGCGGCAGTCAGGTCTGCGCGGCTCACGGTGCCGAATTCCGGACCGATGAAAATGGCGGCGCGTTTCTCGACTTCACCTTCCATAAACCGTCCTTCGCCTGCAATGTAGTCCCCCGGCCAGCCCGTGATTGCGGTGAACTCGATACGATCTGCCTTCTTGGCCTGCTGAACCCCCGAGGACGAAAGGTGCTCCAGGATCATCGTCGTAAAATCATTCAGCGGAGCCGTGCCCTTCGGGAGGGCGCGTTTGCGCTTACCCTCGGCTGCATTTCGCTCTCCAATTAACTCGATCTCGCTTGACGGCACCACTCGGTGCGGGGAGAGGCTCTCGACCGTGAAAGGTCCTGCGACTCGAACGCGGGATTTGTCCTCCAGCGGACGGTCATAGAGAAGTTCAACATCTGCTTTCTTGGCGATAGACTCGTCAATCTTCTTCTGTCGCGCAACGCGAAGCTCCCACCAGGCGCGATGCAATCCCTTGATGTTGTCGGTCCAGCCAGACAAAGCCTCGTGCGGGATTTCCCATTCTTCCCATTTCTTGCCGAGAGCCGCGTTCAGCTCTCTGCGCAATGGCTCCAGCTTTGCCTGAAATTCCTCCCATATCACGTCAATCTCGGCATTGTTTGCGATTGACTTCAGGGTGATGTGTGGAGCGCGTTCGTAGACAAACCCTTGCCTAATGTCCCCCCTCGAAGGTGCATCCACGGGAGGTCTCCCTGTAAGCTCGGCCTCCTTAGTGCGGCCCTCCTTGCTATCCGCGAGATGGTAATAGGGATACTTCGCGCCCATCACACGGGCACGCGCTAATGCCAGTGCCACACGCGACGTATCTACGGTGATCCAGCGACGCCCCCATTGCTCAGCGACTGTTGCGCTCGTCCCGGAGCCGCACGTTGGATCAAGGACTAGGTCGCCTGGATCAGTCGCCATTAAGAGGCACCGCTCCACTATCTTAGTGGCAGTCTGGACCACATACACTTTCGGATCGGCGAAACCTGAAATGACCGTATCTGTCCACATGTTGTTGAATGGATAGACTCTGAAGTCGTTCAGATACCGCGCATAGCGAAGCGTATTGCCAACGAACATCATTCGCTTGGCTTTCGACAAGCGGTTCAGTCCTGTAGCATCGGTCTTGAAAGTCCCCTTCTTAGTGAAGAACGATTTACCCTCGTAAGAGAACTCTCTAACATCGTCGCCCTGAGCGGGGCGTTGACTGGTGATGTCGCCGTGAGCCAGTATTTTGTGAGCAGGTGTCAGTCTGTCGCCCCACTCTGTGATAGCTCTTCGTTCACCGAATTCCGATTCCGCTAATCCATATTGCGAGGCTCCCACCTCACCTGGCATTTTCTCCCGATATAGCATCCGCTTCTTTGCAGATTCCGACTTTCCATACCAAAGAATATAGTCAAACACAGATGATATTTCCTCTGATGAGGACGATGATGTCTTCAGAAAAACGATTTCTCCAATAAACATCTTCTCGCCAAGCATTTCGTCGAGTAAGGCTCTAACGCGATGGACATTCTCATCGCTGATTTGAACAAAGATGCTACCTGTCTCTGAGAGCAGATCACGCATCGTCGTTAAGCGGTCGCGCAGATAAGTTAGGTACGAGTGAATGCCATCCTTCCACGTATCGCGAAACGCACGCACCTGCTCCGGCTCACGCGAGATTTCCTCGATTTTTCCATCCTTCACATCGCGTGATCGCGTGGAAACCTGCCAGTTCGAGTTAAACTTGATGCCATAAGGCGGGTCGAAGTAAATGCACTGCACCTGGCCTCGCAGACCCTCGCGCTCGGCAAGGCTTGCCATGACCTGAAGGCTGTCGCCCAGGATGAAGCGGTTCGACCAGTTCTGATCATGTTGGTAGAATTCCGTTCGCGCTTCCGGATCGACGCCGTTAAAGTCATAGAAGAGGTCGGGCGCGTCAGTCGCGGCTTCCCTCTTTGCCTTACTTTGCCGCGTTAGGTCGTCGATGATCGCCTTGGGATGAATCTTTTCCTGGATGTAGAGCGGCGGCGCGTGGACAACGAGGTCGGACCAATCCTGCTGGTCCTTTCCGCGCCAGACGAGCTGCGCCTCGGAGATATCAACGTAGCCGGTCTGGGCTGCCTTTTTAATCTGATCAGCCGACAGACGGATGCGCGCACCCTTCCACACCATCTGCGGATCAAGGTCACTGTCACGAGGACGCGTGTCGCTTTGCGCGAGAGGATAGCGGCGTGGATACGTGACAGGTGCGACCGGCGCGATCTCTTCCGCCCGCTGGGCAGCTGATTGCAGTTCTGCTGTAGGAATGTTCTTGCGCTTGGCCTGAGCGTGCCTCAGTGCCTCAACTTTTTTTGGCGTCCCGTCCGCGTTTTTTACCCTGCTCATTCCCCGCTCGCTTTCGTCAACAGTCCAGCACCGTTCGCCTCGACTGCGCGGTCGATCAGTGCTCCAAATTCTTTTTGCATCTCGAAAACATCGTTGAATTCCTCGAATGCCCATCGCCCATAGCTACCGAGATTGTTCACGCCGCGAACCCACTTCTGGCGCATCGTCTCGGACTTGAGCTTCACGTTCTCGCGGCGATAGCCCTTCACTTCGACGATAAGGCGGAGAGGATCGTCCGGCCCGTTGCCGTCATCGATCAGAACGATGAAATCCGGCACGTAGAATCGCGCTATCGGGCCGTCCTTGTACGGAACTTCGAGCCCGAGGCCCTGATTCTTGACGTAGGCGACTACCCGCGGATGGGCTTCCGCCGCACGGGCAAACTCAGCTTCCCATCCACTGTCCGAAACAACGTAATTGATGTGCGATTTCGCCGGAGAGGTCGCGTAAAGGTCTTTGCTGGTCATGAATCCAACATGGCGGGTCGAGCCTTTCGGATTGTAAGGATCGAGTACGGCGCGGATATGCTCCTCATCGCCGATTGCCGCCGCAATGGCATTGTGAATGCGTTCCGCGGCCTGGCTGGCGATGCTCAGAATTTGGAGCATCCAGGTGCCGGTCCCGCCCTTGCACTCAAGATAGCCTTCATCGATCCAGCGGCGGACGATGCGCTGGATTTGATAAAAGAGATGCAGCTTCGGTTCGCCGTCAGCGTCCTTGAAGTATGAATAGAGCATGTACTTGGTGAGCTCATACGAAACCGTGCTCGGGCGTTTGTCTTTCATTTCGGCGACGGTCAGCGTGACACCTTCGCCGACGATGCCCTCCAGCAGAGTTTGTCCCGGCCCCACTATGTCAGGCGTGAGCACAAGCTTTGAGTTCGGCGTGAAATTCGCCTGAAGTTTTTCTTCAGGCAGATTTATGCGGTAGCCGACGACGCGTGGGAAAATGATTTCCAGCGCTGCACGCTCCTTCACGGCGGCAACCCGCGTCAGCTTCTTGGGCGGCTTGATTGCCGCCACCTGGGGTTTCGCCGTAAAGTCGAACGGGATGCCCATGATGTCGGCATATTCGACGTCGAACAGGTTCTCACTATTGAGATCATACGAGTAGCGGCGCAGGCCGCGCCCCACGACCTGTTCGCACAGGAGCTGTGTGCCGAAGGCACGAATCCCGAGGATATGGGTCACGGTGTTAGCGTCCCAGCCTTCCGTCAGCATGGCGACGGAGACGACACAGCGGACTTGCTCGCCGAGGCGGCCCTTCTTGCCGACAGTGTTCATGACCTCGCGCAGAAGATCGGAGTCGGATAATTCTCCGACCTCTCCCGCGCCGGAGCGCTGCGCGATCTCGCGCTTGTACTGCTCGATTTCGAGCGCCGCCGCCCGACGGAAATCGTCGTCCAGCGCTTCGCCGGATTCGAGCTGCTTGCTATCGATAAGCAGCGTGTTGGGGCGTGCAAGGCGGTTGCCGTGTTCATCGAAATTGCTGAACAGCCGTAAGTTCCCGTGATGGACTGTACGTAACTCCTCCGAATCTTCCGCCACCGGTCTTTGCCAGCCGGAGACCCACTCATAAACCAGTTTCGACGCCGAGGTGTTGTTGCAAACAACGATGAAAACCGGGGGCGTATCTATGCCGGACTGCCGCCAGCGCTCAAATGTCTCTTCGTAGTGGTTATATAGCGCGACCAGAGCCGTCTGAAGCTTGGCGGGAAGAGACTGCGGATCAAGGTCGCCCTGGCCCTTGCTTCGGCCCTTCTTCGGCATCTCTTCACGGATGTGCTCCCAGAGTTCGCGGAAGATAGGCACTTCCGCCTCTGGAATATTGTCCGCAACAGGGACACGCGGGAGCTTTACAATCCCGCATTCAATAGCATCCATCAGTGAGAAGTCGCTTACCGTCCACGGAAAAAGCGTTCCCTCGACATAGCCAGAACCACGTAGAAAAAATGGCGTGGCAGATAAATCGTAAACTGCTCGCACACCAAGCTTTCGTTTGAAGGATTCGATGCCGCTGATCCATAGCCGCGCTGCCTCGTTCTCAGTCTGGGCTTCTTTTTTGTCGTCGCCTTTGAGGTTCTCGATATCTTCGTTGCCGGGTTTCTCGCGATAGCAGTGGTGGGCTTCATCGTTGATGACGACGATGTTCTTCAGACCCATCAATTCCTCGGCAACGCGCCGGACCATCTGGCCTTCGGTTTCCTTGGTCGCTATTGGTTCGTGACGGCCCTGAAGGAGCGAACGGCCAACTTTGTTGACTTCCAGTACTTCCCTAAGCTGAAGCGCGTGGAAGTTCGTGATGACGATTTTGGCCTTGGTGATATCGTCGAGCATATCGCCAGGCACCAGCTCGCGTGCTCGGTAGTAACTTTCAAGATCGTTAGGCAGCAGAACGCGCAAGCGGTCCTTGATCGTGATGCCTGGGGCAATTGCTAGAAAGCCGCGAGAATACGCGTTGCTCGTTGGCGAGCGGACCGCATTGACCGTCTGCCATGCGATCAGCATGGCCATGACCGTCGTTTTCCCGGCCCCGGTGGCCATCTTCATAGCGAACCGGATGAGCTCAGGATTGGCCTGCTCGTTCGCGCCTAGAACATGTTCCCAAATGGTGGCGTATTGTTTCTTGGATTTGGCGACTTCCGTCAGCCAAATGACAGCTTCCACTGCCTCGATTTGGCAGAAAAACGGACGAACAGCCTGAAAGGAGTGGTTGCGCCAATGATTGAGCAATCGCGCCGTGGCCGGGCTCACACCCCAGCTAGCTTGCGGCAATGCCCGCCAGATGGCGAGATGACTTCTGATTTCATTTATGATCGGCGTCGGATTGTACTCTTGCTCGCTCGTCGAGACATCCTCGCGGGATTCAAGGCTCAACTTGCCCTGCGCCTTGTCAGCGCGTTGCTTCTTTTTTCTTGGCTGCGGGACGGGCGTGATAAATTCCGACCGACGCCTGCCTTCCCGTGGGGGCTCGTTAAGAGGCTGGCCTTCCGGATCAAGAGCGTGATGGCGCTTGGGCTCCTCATAAGGGGAATTTAAAATGGGATTCTCGAAGAACGGCGGCGCTGATGTCATGTCGTTTTTTTCAACCTTTTAGGTCGCGGCTGCTGCGCAGCGCTGCCAGCCTGTTCCTCGATAAAACGCCGCATAAACTCCCGCAGCACCTGTGCGGCAGGTTTATCCAGGGAGCGGCAGGCTTCCACGAAATCATCGCGCAATCCCCGGTCAACCCTGATTCTCAATCCGGCGTCCTTGGCTTTCATGGCGGCAGTGTATCCAACGGATACACCAATGTGTAGCCATTAATAGGAGATGATCCCCTAGCCGAGACCGTGCGTCCGCACTCAGGCCGGGGACGGCCACGAGCGCTCAATTCTTTCCATATTAACTTTAAACCGATCTGGAATGATGCTTACGAGACTCGACTCCAGGAGCGTCGCGCTCTTAAATTGCCCGCCATGACTGATTTTCTGCTCGATTACCCGCTCCTCATAAAAATCTACCGGTCCTGCCGGTCGGTGACGCTCATCCTTGCGGCTCTCTACATCGTGATGGTTGCGCTCAATGGGACACGGTACAGAGTCGGCGGCACGGGTGTCGCAACCTTCGCCCTGCTGGCTCTGAAAGCCGATGTCGTCGATGTGGCGTCGGTCATCGGCGATAAGCTGTTCGGCTACAGCCTGGGCGTTGGTTTCCGGCCAATGAAATATGCCCTGATCTGCGAAGAAACCGGCCAGTTAACCGAGGCGGAGAACGCGGACGCCGAGCAGCGGGTGCGCAGGCAGCTCGTACAAAACAGCGGCGATGTTTATAACAGGATGATCGCGGAGTCTAAGGAGGGCTACGCGCAGCCGGTCTTCATCTTGTCGAAGTATGGCCTGGGCGGGGCGAAGTTATGTACTACCTGGGCTTATGACCGTCAGGAATGCACCTGCTCCGGCAAATATAATGCAACCGAGCGCAGCCGGATTCCGGCGAGCGATTTCCTCGACTAGGAAAAGCGTTTTCAACTTTCCGCTTCCGGCATGATCGCGCCTAATTCCGTTTCGGGCCGCCCGGCGGCTTGATGGTCCTGCTGCGCCCGACGTCGCGGCCTGCGTCTTTCGCGTTTTCCCTGAACTTCGTTTTTTTCTGCTCCTGGCGTTCCTCAACCGGATTTTGCTCCCGCGCTTTCCTGAATTTCTCGGCAAGGCTGACGCGCCCCTGAGTCTTCTGCGTGCGCTCGGTCGTGTCTTTTGCCTGCTCCCGAAACTCCTTGTGTTTCGATGCCGGTCCCGATCCGGCACGCGGCGGTTCCTTCTCCTGTGACTGAGGCCGCTTTTCGCCGGCCTTGCGTTCATCGCCCTGCGTTTTTCCCCGGGACGCGTTGAACCGGTCGCGCAGCGGCGTGCCCCGTGTCTTGTGCTGGCTTTCGCGCCGCTCCTCGATATCGCGCTTGGTTTCAAGCAATTCACGCCTGCGCTCCTCGCGTTTTTCCTTGCGGTAGACCTCCTTGTCGCGGTCCTCGCGGATTTCGCGGGCCTCCTCCTGGCTTTGCCCAGAGTGACGGGATTGCATGTCCTGGCGCTCGACATTCTGCCGCTCGCGCAGCTGGACGAGTTTTTCTTCATGGTCCTTCCTGATCTTCAATGTCAGGCGGTCTGCGCGGTCCTTCAGTTTACGCCCGAAATAAATCCGCTCGTCCTTCTGCTTGCTTTCAAGTTTTTCCCGCTGGGATTTCGAGCCGATGAGTGCCGCAAATGAATCCTTCGCCATTTGCACGCGCCCGGCCTTGCCGGCCTTCAGATACTCCTCGCCGTGGGTGCGGATAAAAAACCGCACCCGGGTCCACGCATTGCGCTGCGCATGGGACAATCTCGTGCGCTGTTGGCGCTGGATCACGAACAGGTCGCGCCAGTCGGCGCGTGTCGCATCCCGCACGCGCTTGCGCTGCTCCCCGACGAGCCGGTCACGGGCGATCCGCAGCTGATCGCGTTCGCGCTCGTGGCGTGCGTCCAGCCCCGCGCCTTCCATCGCACGCTTGTCGTGCTGGCGGGCCACGCGCTCCTGCCGCCAGCGATGGAATTCACCCGAATTCTGGCTGTCGCGGTCTTTCACGAATTCGCCCTGTCGGCGAAGCGCATTGTTTTCGACGCGCTGCTCGCACCGGATTTCGCCCTGCCGCCGCTCGAACTCTTCCGCCCACACGGAGAGTTTGAGGTGATCCTTGGAAAGCTTTGCGGCAACCCCCGTCTCCGGGTGCACACGGTTGACGATGACATGGATGTGCGGATGCGGCTCGTCGTTATGGCCGACCAGAAGCGTCTCATGCTCCGTAAGCCCGAGATCCTTCAGCGTGTCCATGGCCGCCTCGATCATGTCCTCCTGCGAGGGGTCCTCGCCCGGGGCCCAGGACAGGCTGTAGCAATAAACGGGCTGTTCGAGCTTGCGGCCTTTGGCGCTGCCCCCCGCCCGCGATTTCAGCTCCTGCTGGCGCATCGCCGTATAGGCCATGCACTTGATGGCCTTGTCGGGATCGCGGGTCGGGAGGTTTTCCGTGTGGGTGAACGCGACGCGGTCTCTGGTCGATGCTTTCTTGTCGTGGAGATAGTAAAGGCCGGCTCCTACAAAATTCCGGCCTTTGCCCGCGACTTTAGGAACCATCGATTATCCCCAGGATAATGCTCTCGACAACAGCCGAGGCCCTTGCCAACTCGGGGGGAATCCGGCCTGTTGCGTTGAGCTTGCGCACGGCCTGATTGAGGTTGATGCCGATCCGGCGGAGCTGGTCGAAAACCTCGGGATCGAGGGTTTGCGTCTGCCGGACAGTGACAGTGCCGGACAGCAGCATACGGCGGGAATAGTCCGACAAGGTCATGCCGGACTTCTGCGCATCCCGCTGTACCCGGAGGTACTCGGCGGGGCGTAAGCGGCAGCGCAGCATTTCGCTGAGCTGATCGTCGCGGCCTATGGGTGGCCGGGCCATGCTGCGCTCCTTGGGCGCGTGCGTTCGCGTGATGCGGACGCTTCGGGGGAAGTACGAAGGGGGTGTCCCGCCTTCGCCACCACCGGACCCGGATGAGGGGCGGTGCAAGTGGTCCAGCGGCGGAACGCTGGCAAGATTGAAACGTTTTTTGCCTCAAAACCTCCCGCGCTTCAGGGGGTTTTTGGGGTACAAAAACATATCTTGCTACTCTGCAACTTTCTTCCTCTTCCTGTTTCCATAATACCACTTTTCCAGGTCCTTGTGCGAGCTATGGCAACCTGAGGTGAATACGTGCATATTCCTCGGCGCTTAGGCATTTAGCATTCTCTAATATTAGCCTTCTCCTTTTGCCTGCGGATCGGTCGGATGCGGAGCTGGACGGTTGGGCTGCCGATCAACCTCATCGGCATTTTGCTGGTATTTTCGGTCCTGAGTTTCGCGCTTGGGTTCTGCTACGAGGCTGCCATGTTGCTGTCGGGCGGCCCCGCCGCGATGTTTTCCAGCACCCCCGCGTACGTGTTCTGGCTGCTCCCGGCCTGGCTTTCGAGCCCCCTCATGGTCGCGATCCTGCTCATTGCGCTCGCCGTGGGCTGGCCGCTCGGCAATGACTTAAAGGTCCTCTTTTCGCGGGCGACGAAGAGGCTGCGCCGGGGCATGGAAGCCGCCGAATTCGGCAAGGGCGGATCGTCGGCTTTCGCCACCATCGTCGAGGAGTGGGGCTACCGCTACCAGCCAGGGGAACTCCTTCTCGGGCGCTCGCTGCAGGAGCTGTGGTGGCGGATTGGCTGGAGGGATGACCGGGGCTTTCTGACCATCGCCGGAAGCCGGACGGGCAAGGGCCGCTGCGCGATTATTCCCAATCTCATCACCTGGCCGGGCTCGGCCCTCGTAATCGATCCCAAGGGAACCAATGCCGCCGTAACCGCCGCCCGCCGGGGCAAGGGCGGAGGCCGCGTCACGAAGTTTCTGGGTCAGGAAGTCCATGTCGTTGACCCGTTCGGGATCGTGAAAGGCGTTGCCACCTCCCGCTTTAATCCCCTCATCGCCATAAACCCCGCGTCGGGGGAATTCACGGAGGAAGTCGGGCTTCTTGCCGACGCTCTCGTCGTCCAGGAGCGTGAGTCGGACGCATCGCACTGGGATGAATCCGTCAAAATCATCCTTGGCGGCCTGATCGCCTTTCTTGTTCAAAAGGGGACCAGCCCCACGCTCCCCGATCTTCGGCGCGCCCTCACCGCGACTGAAGAAGAGTTCGACAAGCTGCTAGCCGCCATGCAGGCAGCGGGAGGGATGCCGAAGACGGCAGCCGCGCTGCTCCTGAATGCCGGACCTAACGAACGCGGCAGTTTTCTGACGACAGCCCTGCGCAACACGCAGTGGCTTGAGAGCGCCGGCATGAAGAACGTCCTGTCGGCTTCCGATTTCGACGTGCGCGAACTCAAGCGCAAGAACATGACGATCTATATCGTCCTGCCGCCGCAATATCTCGAAGAGCATAAACGCTTCATGCGGCTGTTTGTTAATATCGCGATCCGGGGGATGTCGATAGGCAAGAAGCCGCGATACCCTGTTCTTTTCCTCCTCGACGAGTTCTACAGCCTCGGGCGGCTCTCGATCATGGAAAAATCATCGGGGCTGCTCGCCAGTTACGGCCTCAAACTCTGGCCCGTGATCCAGAATCTCGGCCAGCTTCAACATCTGTACCCGTACAACTGGGAGACGTTCTTCGCGAATTCTGGCGCGGTGCAGTTCTTCGGGGTGAACGACAAGGCGACCGGCGGATATCTTGTGTCGCGTCTTGGCAAAGGCGTGCACGAAGATAACGTCGGCCCGGTCCGCGTCGCCACTCTCTTGCGCGAGGTGAACGAGATTGAACGCGAAACGTCTCGCGAGGCCGGAAAACAAATAATCTTCCGCAGCGGCGAGCTGCCGATGCTGCTGGAGCGCCTCAACTACGACCGGATTTTTCCCCGGACATGGTTCAATCCCGATCCTGATTTCCCGGAAGCCGCAAATAACGAAAGCCCGCGCAGCATCATGTCGATTGTGCAGGGCAGGTACAAGCTCGCTATGGATCGCCTATACGAGAATGCGGGCAAATTCCTGCCTCCCGGCATCATGTCGATGCTGTACAGGTATAAGTTCCCTATGGGTCGCCTGCCATACGACCCAATGCACGTCCGTCCGCTTCCGTCCCTTTTTGTAAAGCTGGACAAGCAGCCGGAGCAATCAAAGCCGCCCGCGGAGCAAGAAAACCTGCCCGTGGAGAAACCAAAACCGCCCGCGCCGAAGCCGGAGCCGGTTCAAACAGCGCAGCCGGTTGAAGCTCCGAAACAGCTTCTGCCGCCAGATCCATTTGCGCAGCTCGATGCGCTCATCGGGCTTACCAAGGTCAAGGACCGCGTCGGACTCCTCATCAGCCAGGACAGGGTCAACGCTGCGCGGCGGCGGGAGGGATTGCCGGTGATCGCATCGTCTCATCACCTCGTGTTCACCGGCAATCCCGGCACCGGAAAGACGACGGTTGCCCGCATTATCGGCGGCATTTACCGCGAGCTCGGCGTCCTGAAAAACGGCCATGTCGTCGAAGTCTCGCGCACGGACCTAGTCGGCCAGTTTATCGGGCATACAGCTCCGAGAGTTGACGCGAAGGTCAGGGAAGCGCTCGACGGCGTGCTTTTTATCGACGAAGCCTACACGCTGACGCCCGAGAAGACCGAAAACGATTTCGGCCATGAAGCAGTCGCAACGCTTCTCAAGCTGATGGAGGACCACCGCGACCGGCTCGCCGTAATCGTCGCCGGATACACGAACGAGATGAACCGTTTCCTCGACTTCAATCCCGGCCTCCGCTCCCGCTTTGCCACCGTCATTGAATTCGAGGACCACGGCCCCGAGGAACTGACGCAGATCGTCATGGATATGTTTGCCGCGAACCATTTTGAAGCGGAGGAAGAGACGCGTGTCCAGCTGTTCCTGCTGATGATGCGCCTGTGGGCGGGCAAGGGGCCGCAATTCGGCAATGCCCGCACCTCCCGCAATGTTTACGAGGGCTGCATTCGTAATCTGGTTCGGCGTATCGGGGATAATGAAAACCTCTCGCGTGAAGACCTCATGACCGTGCGCCCGTGCGACATACCGAAGGCTGAAGAGTTTGTGCCGCGAAAGAAAGCGCGGCAAGTGGACGGCGCACAGGACGCGATCGAAACCGCCCGCCCCGCCGCGCCCGGGTTCGCGCCAAAGCGCGGAATAAAGCGCAAGCCGCGAAAGCCGGGAAATGACCAGAATAAGGGCGGCGACGCCCCGCGCTGAACCGCCAAACTTCCAACCCGCCGTGCGAAGCTGTATAATGAAGATATGGTGTTCCGAAGGAAGGGAACGGGCAGAAAGTTCGGTCCCGCGAAGAAGGATGACAACTCAGCGCTGAAAATCAAACTGCGCGGCAAGGACAACACGCCCTTGACGATGCAGCAGCTGTTCGAAGGCCTTCTTGAAGCTGCGCGGCTGCTCAAAGGATACGAGACGGCGTACCGCGCCAAGTCCGCGACCATTTACCTGACCATGATCGACGAAGATGGCACCGCCGTCCGCATCAATGATGCGAACGAGCTCGTCATCTTTCCCTATAAATCCGCCGCAGAAGAGCACGGCGTTTGAATCCAGCTTTTGCCCGGCTCCGCCGCCGCAGCGCGGCGGCGGGACGCGCTCTCAATCCAGAAACAGCGCCAGCTGCGTATCGGCGGGGTCTTTGATCCCGTACACGAGACGCGCCATGGCGATGGTCGATTTTCCCTCGAAGGCTGGCTTGCATTGGTGTGTGTTCCGAATATCCCAGCTGATCCAGATTTTCAGGCCCGCTCCCTGGTGGTGAAGCGAGAGCGAGCCCGGTCCCGCGCTGCCGCCCATGATGCCGAGCTCCCAGGCAAGAGCTTCCGCAAGCTCCGCGTCGGTCATGCCTCTGGCGGCGCGTTCCTTCCATCTCTGACCGGCTCCCGCGAAGCCGCCGGTCGCCCGCTTGAACCCGGCGATGCGGTCGGCTTCCGTTAACTGCCTGCGTGCAACGTCCTCCTTCATGGCGCACCTGCCGCGATTTCCTGGGCCTCGTAGCGGTCGAGAGCAACCGCGACCCACACGGGATTCTCCGGGCTGGTCTTCGCGGCCTCGATGGCGCTTTGCTGATCCCGAGCCTCGACAGTCATTTGATAATGACGAAGCTCCACAAAACTGACGATGTAGCGTTTCATGATGTTTCCTCCTGAAGGGAAGAAAGACGCTTTACGCGCCTTTCTCCCCGGTGTTTTCGGAAGGAACCCGGAGGACGATGCGTCCGCCCGCGACCGGAACCAGATCGAGCTGCAAGGTAAGACCCTTGCCGTCTTCATGATCCCAGGCTGCGCCGATGCGCGTCCAGAAGGCCTTGCTCTCGTTTTTCTCCGCGACGTGCCAGGCGATGAATGCCGGACCTTTCGTCTCGCGGGACTTGTTGCGGTTCCTGTAGTTATTGCTGCGTGCCATGATTTGCTCCTTTTGCTGAATGTTCGACACGCCACACCTTGGACAGGGCGGAGAAGCGCACGGGTCAAAGCTTTTGAACGGGAGGGGCATCGCCCGGCTGCACACGCGCAGCACGGAAGCTGGGGACACACGTTCAAAACCCGGAGGGCTCGGCATTGAACCGCAAGTGCGCCCTGTCAGGTCATGGCGTAAACAGTCGAAGCAATCAGCCGAAAGGAGCCCAGGAGTTAACGCGCAATTTTCTGGAACAGCATCCCGCCCGAAACTATGCCCGCACCATCGCCCTGGCATGTGCCGGTAAAAACCAAGCCGCTAAACGCAGCGGCCGTCCGGAGCAACCATGAAGACAATCATTTAGGGGCGTCAAAGCACGCGTAGAGGTTCCGGGTCCGGGCTTCCTTGTCGTCCGCGTCTGCCGGGGATGCCGGGAGGCTCTGCGCGATCAGCGTCACCTGCTCTTTCGAGAATGCTTTCTCATCGCGGAGTCTTTTTATAGCAATGCAATCCGCAGCCTGCGCATCGAAATCCGCATTGCGGGCGCAGGCAACACGCAAGACGAAATCGCGATACGCGGCCCGATTTTCGGCAGGCGTTTTTGAAAGTTCGTCGTAGTCAAAGAGGATCGTCTTCTCATCCTTCACGGCGGTCAGCCCGGTCATGCCGCTATTCACGAACACTTTGTGCTGACGAGGCTCAAACTGAACCCTCTCATTGCGTGCGTTAACACAAGGCGGGTTTTCGTCATCCAGGTTAATCTTTTCCCACGTCGAATGCGGCTTGCCGTAATCGCGAATTGTTTCGTAAGCGCCTGCGATTAAGAAGACGGCGACCAGAGGCCAGAACGATTTCTCCACCAGTTTGTCGATTTTCATGAATATCTGTTTCATGGCTATGCCCCAGCCAGCAAAGGGCCGAGTTTGCGCGGCCAGCGGATAAAATTCAATAATATCCGGGCGGGAATCGTTCGGCCCCCTGGCATTTTTTAACAATAAAGTTAGTGAGGATCATCGTTTGAAGCACCTAACACAAGCCGCTCCGGCGGTCATAAGCTGGCTCAATGAGGGGGAAAAATACGCGCTCGTTGGCTTGAAGGTGAAGCTGGACGAAGATATCCCGCTCACTCAGCTGACGCTTCGCCACTGGATTGCAGCCGATCCCGGCTTCACCATACCCGGCCATTGGCGGGAATGGCTGGGCAGTTTGCGCACGGAAGAGCTTGATGGCGTCAATCTCTTCCTCATCAGCAGGATGCCTTCAGATAGGCCGGAAGTCCTCGATGACGAAAACCAGCTTCTCACGAGACTTGTATCGAATTTCTATACCGGCCTTCTGCTTTCGAGCAATTTTTCTCCCGCGTATCGCCCGGTGATGCTGACCGGCTCGCGACGGAATGGAGAAATCGATATCAGATCGCAGTCGGACTGGGACACTCCCATTCCGCATTCGATTCATCGTTACCCGGCCATTCTCAAACCGGAGATCGAAAGCGCCGCACACCTTGCCGCCGCTCTTGAGAGGGCAAGGGCTGACGCGCCAAATCGCAGTTACTGGCGGTTCTTCCGAACGCTTGCGCTCTATACGGAAGCGCGAACCATCCGCGATAATCTCGAACGCCTGCACCAATATTGCCGTTGCATCGAGGGGCTCATTCTGGCGAGCCCCGGCGATACGAAACGCCAGTTCAAAAGCCGCACGGAACTTTTTATCGGCCCGCGCCATCACGACATGATGGGCGAAATGTACGACGTGCGCAGCGCAGTCGAGCATCTGCACGAACAGCGTTACCTGGAACAATTCGAGCGCGACGTCCGTCTCGGCCTTCTGCAAAAGGAAGTCGTTGCCGAGCACATTGCTCGGACCTGCCTTGCGCGAATTGCCGGAAATGATGCGATCCTCCATCATTTCGCGAACTCGTCCGCGCTTTCGGAATTCTGGACGCTTCCTGCGGCAGAGCGCAGCAAGATTTGGGGCGATCCTATCAACCCGATGGACGCGCTCGCCGGATACAGTCCACGCTATATTTCGGACGGTGAACTCGGCGGCCCCTGACGGCCTCCGTCCCCTGCGCCTGATTTCAATGCGGCTTCCCGCAACCTGACTGCGCTTTCGGCAACGCCGGAGCTGTCATCACACTTTGCGCCTTTTCGGCAAATCGCATTGCGCACCTCGCTATAGCAGCGTCGCAAGCCGACCGCCTCTCCCACTTTCATCCAGTATCCGACACCCATTTCCCTCCGCCCGCCTGCCGGCCCGCGTCCTCTATCCGTACCCAAAGCGATAGCTGCTTCGGCTTTTAGCCGGTGCAAGTGCTGCAAGCAGCACTCCTCCTCTCCGTTTCGGCCCTGCCGGGTGCACAGCCCGCCGAAGCGCTCCTGCCGTCCGCATGAGGCCGCGATGTCCGCAGCCGGAGCCGATGGAGGAAAATATGAGAGTCCTGTCACAAGCTGAAATTGCCCGATGCACCCGGGGCGAACTGCAAGCGCTGCTGCGCGTGATCGCAAGCGAACTTCTGGGCCTGCCAGAGAATTCGCCGGAGCTGCGCGTGGCGCATTTCAACCTGCATAATATCCGCAGGGCGCTGGCGAGGCCGGAATTCAGGCCTTGCTGACGCGGCTGGGAGAGGCGCTTCACGCGCCTCCCCCTTCATCTGCTTCACTCAGGGATACGCTTCGGGCCGATTTGCGGAATAGCCGTTATCACATTTGCGGGCGCTGCCCCGCTTGCTTGCGTGAGGGGGCGTTACCTTATGGCAGAGACGCCTCTTTGCGGCTCGGGGCGCACCGCGCCTAGTACCCGGCCCGCAAGGGACACACGCCCGGCCTGTGATCATAGCAGTTCCAGCCTGACGTGAACGGCATATTGCATGGTTGTGGCACCGCTGGTGACAAAACCGGTGGTGCTGTACTGGATCGCAACGCCGGACTTGGCATAGAGGACCGCCGTTCCCGACGACTTCGTTCCGACCGCGTTGGCCACGCTTGTCGAGGTAAGAGCCGTGGCGGCAACGGCGGTGCTGCTTTCATCGGTATAGGCGAAGTTGCAGGCGGGCATGACGGATGATGTCGTGGCCGCACGGGTAAGAACCACGAAGCAGCTGACCCTGTAAAAATTGTTGGCCCCCGGCGTGACCAGAGTTGTCAGGCCGATGTTTGCGCCCTGAGCGGTCGAATCGACCGTCGCAACGGTCCCGCCTCCCGCCCAGGACAACACGCCCGCGCCGTCCGTCGTCAGTTGCTGGCCGCTGCTGCCAGCCGTAGCGGGCAAGGTCGCCGTCCATGAACCGGCGGCGGCGGCAGTTTGAAGCTGGACATAGCCGGACGTGTTGCCTTCGAGGCGCAGCGTGCCGAGGGCCCCGACCGTGCCTATATCCAGCTTTGCGCCCGGCGCGGCGTTGGCGATGCCGACATTGCCCGTGCCGGTAACGAGGGCGTAGCCGCCGCCCGTGTTGGTGAAGTAACCGCCGGTTCCGGCGGCGCTGGCGTTGATGCCATACACGCCGTAGGTCGCGCCCGTTGCGCCGGTGGCGCTGCCGTAAACGCCGATCGTGCTGGCCGTCGTGCTGGTGGTCGCGCCGAAGACGCCGATCCCCGCGCCGGTGTTGGCGACGCCGGCGACCCCGCGTCCGTCTGCCGCGGTATTGCTGCCTAATACGCCGTAGCCGTCGGCGCTCGCCGAATCCCCCAGCACGCCGTAGGTTACGCCCGACGCGCCGGTCGAGTGGCCGTAAACGCCCACCGTGTTATCCGTCGTGCTGCTGGTCGCGCCGAGGACGCCGACCGACTGGCCGGTGTTGGCGGTGCCGAGAACCGCGACGCCCCCGCTGGCCGCGTTGGCGAAGTAACCGCTATAGGTGGCGGTCGCGCTCTCCACGTCCAGCGGGTATGCCGGCGCGGCCTGGCCGATGCCGACATTGCCCCTATTGGTGACAAGGGCATAGCCGCCGTTGTCGTTATCGAAATACCCGCCATAGCCTGCGTTGCTGTGAGAGTAGCCAAGGACGCCAGCGGCGGTTCCCGTTGTGGCGTTTGCTTCGCCGTTAACGCCGACAGAGTTGCCTGTACTTACCGTTGCTCCATGGACGCCAATGGCGTTGCCCGTTCCGGCGGTGGCGTAACCAAAAACGCCCCTGTCGCTGTTGTTCGTCCCGCTGACCAGGCCATAAATCGCCTCGTTCTGCGCCGTGCCGCCGGTAGCGGTGGCGTAGAGGCCGACATTGGCCGAGGTCGCGCCCGCATGGGTGTTGCTGATGTAAGCGCCGTAGGTCGTCTGCGCCGATGTAGCGTTCGTGCCGCTGAGGGCGATGTTCAGAAGCGTCTGCGTGCTGGAGGCCGCCGCCGTGCCGGTCGACGACAGCGAGAGCAGGTTGCCGCTCGATATCGAGGTCGAGCCCAGCGCCATCGCCGTGCCGGTGGTCAGCGTATCCCAGTTCCATACCTGCGCGTAGTTCGCGTTGGCGATGGTGTTGGTGGCCGTCGCCGCCGTCAGGGCGGACAGCGCCGCACTGCCCGCGCCCGCCGCGACCCACGACGTGACGCCGGAACCATTCGTTTGCAGAACATAACCGTTCGTGCCCGCGTTCACCGGCAGCGTCATCGTCCACGAACCGGCGGCGGCGGCAGTTTGAAGCTGGACGTAGCCGGAAGTGTTGCCTTCGAGGCGCATCGTGCCGAGAATCGTTCCCGCCGTGCCTATATCGAGCAGCGCGCCCGGCGCGGTATTGCGGATGCCGACATTGCCGGTTAAATCGGCAGCGATGACGTTCTTCCACGAGGAACCATCCCAGGAAGCTATTTGAAAATTGTTCGGCGACGCGTATGAATCGCCATTCGTGAAAATCTGCCAGCCCTTGGTGGTGGCGTCGCCAAGGGCCGCGCCGCCGTTGGGGCCTTTGGACAGAAGTTCAAGGCCGATTTCGTGCGTTTCATCGCCCTCGATGACAAGCTGGTCGTCGGTGGTCGCGTTGTAGAGGTGGAGGGCGCGATTCGGCGTCGTCGTGCCGATGCCGACTCTGCCGCTCGACTGGAAATTGATGACCCCCAGCCAGTTGGTGTTGCAGAACATGCCGTTGACGACGCCGGTATTTTCCGGTCCTCCGGACCACTGAAATCCGTTGGTGGGATAGCCCGCGCAGGAACCGCCCGGCACCGGCTCGACGGCTGCGGCCCGTTTGGCGGGGGCCATGAGAACAAGAAAACAAAGCGCTATGACTGCCTTATTTCGCACGGCTGGCCCTGGCCTGCCGGTCGTCATATCCGGCCTCCCCCTGGTCGATGATGCCGCCGCCGTAATCGACGCTCTGGCGGACATGCAGGCCCGCGCCGTTGATCCGCGCTTGCTCACGTCCATTGACGATGAACAGGACCGCTCCGGTTTTCTGGTCCGTCTCAACCCGCGTTTGCGGCTGGGCTGGCGCAGTATAGGCGGCGGTGGCTGCGCCTGTCGCGGCTATAGAAAACAGGATAATGGCGAATAGCCGGAATTTTTGCTTCATAAAAAAAGGGTTCCCTTTAGATCAGTATAGAATAATATCATTGCACATTTTTAAACGTCTTAAAACAACGTTGTTTACGTCAGATTTTATACTGCAAGACCTTGATCTGGCTGTCAGAAACGTACCGCGGCTGAATGCTTCAGCAAGCCATTGAAATTAAAACGTTTTTTAGTTCTCGAAAGGTATGTCCGTAACCCCATGATGCAGATCGGCTATGCCCGCGTGTCGCGGGAAGATCAGAATCCGCAGTACCAGCACGACGCTTTGAGCGCGGCGGGCTGCGTCCGGATTTTCGAGGACCGGATTTCAGGGGCGGAGTTTTCGCGGGCGGGGCTCGATCAGGCGCTGGCCGCTTTGGAAAGCGGCGGCGTCCTGGTCGTGTGGAAACTCGACCGGCTGGGCCGCTCGATGCTCGACACCGTCAGGATCGTTCTCGATCTCGACCGGCGCGGTGTCGGGTTTCGCTCCCTCACCGAAAGCTTCGATACCAAGACCCCGATGGGGAGGGGTGTGCTCGCGCTGCTGGCTGCGGTGGCCGAGGATGAACGCGAACGGCTGCGGGAACGCACCAGGGCGGGCATGGAAGCCGCACGGCGGCGCGGGAAGCATGTCGGGCGGCCTTCGGCGCTCACGCCCGAGAAGCTCGATCTGGCGGCTCGCCTGCTGGCCGAAGGGAAAGGCCGGGCAAGTATCGCCCGCATGATCGGCGTCGGCCCCGCCACGCTGCGGCGGGCGTTGAATGCGAAGGGGTGAAGGGGCGGTTACCTACTTTGTTTTGAAATTCAGAACCTTGAAGAAATCGAAATCCTTCATCCATCGAACGCCTAGATCGTTGCACACATCGGGTACTTTTCGATTGGCCCGCTGCTTCGATGGTCTGGGCACTTCTTTGGTCACCACAACCCGGTCGGCAGATGCAAGCGCATAAGCGACCAGAAAAGGGTCCTGCCCGACCTTTTCAAGTTCGCCATCGTTCAGGTTTGGCCCATAACCATCGTTGAGCACCTTCTCAACGAGGTCCTGGTCAACCTCTTCATCAAGAACCAGAGCCTTCTTTGTTGCGGCCACTGTTATCCACGAACTCAGAGTGCCATCGGAAATCGCGATTTCCTGATGGATTTCGAAGGGCATTTTGACCTGCCCGGCCCTGGCAACCTTAAGAAGCCAATCCCAAAATTGGGGGACCTGATCTATTCCGTAATAGTCTTCGTGGGCACTGATCAGCACGTTTGCATCAAGGAGATAGAGCAAAAACTATCTCCTGAAGTCAGGGATCAGGGCACCGCGACTGTGCTCCAGCCTGCGTACCAGCGGTTCTACGGAACTGGGCCTCACCCCAAGGACTTTCGCAGCCTTGGTATGCGTCAGCTCATTGTTTCTGAGGGTGCGGCGGACAACATCAACCAGGGCGTTTCCGAGCTTGAATTGCTTGACGACGTAATAGGAGGGACCGCCTTCGCTCTCCTTACCTTTGTCCTTGGCCTCCAGCTTCGTGGCGTACCATCGGGCAGCATAATCCGCCGTTAGCTCTCGATAGACGGCGGGTACGATCCAGCCGAGCCGGTTGAGCCTGTACGCCACCATTGGTTCGCTAACGTTCCATGTATCAGCGAAACTCTGAACGATAGGAAGAGCCTTCTCCTTGTTGCCGCCATTTAGGCCCTGTGGCTTCACTCTAAAGGCGCTGCTCGGGAGCAGGAATTCACCGGCCACGTCGTTGCAGAACTGCTCGATTTTCCCAACTGCTGTCGCAGGCACTATAGATTCGGGCGCACCACCACTTACGCCCGTCTGCCCAAGCCAAATATGAGCCAACTCATGCAGAAGGGTGAAGGAGCGGGCCGACTTAGCGTCCTGATCATTGATGACGACAAAGGGAGCAATATTGTCGGCGATAGCGAAGCCACGAAACACCGTCTCGCTGATTGACGAATGATGCGATCCGAGGTCTCCAACGAGGATGACAAACACGCCGATCTGCTCTGCACGGTTGCGCAGCTCCTTGAACAGGTCTTCAGAGGTGCCGCTTCGCCTTGCGTTCACGTCAAAGCCAAGCGTCTGCGCAATGCTATTAACGGCTGCCTGAACACCGCCCTTGATGGTAGCTGAGCCAACATACTCGCGAGGCGCGGTTTCTTCCTCGTCTTCAAGCAGACTTTTCACCATTTCCTGCCGAGCGCGAATGTCGCGCAGAAGCGCGTCCAGCATCGCGTTTTGACGCGTGGACACTGTTCCAGGCAGGATTCGGAAGTCCTCGCCTCGTGCGCCTTGTTCGGGCCGTTCCTTCATGTAAAATGTGATAAGTGGGCGGCGATAGACCGTCGCGAACTTTGCGAGCTGGTTTCTGGTTGGAAACTTTTTTCCAGCTTCGAATTCTGCGAGCTTTTCGGCAGCAGAATTCGTTTCGCTTGACGATAGGCCAAGTCGGCTCGCTGCGTCTTCTAAAGACATCCCGGCGGATTCCCGTGCCCACACAAGAATTTCGGGATTTATGTTTGCAGCTCTCGCCATGACGGCGTGTTTCCCCGGATTGTACTAGCTCTATGATTGTACAGTAATTTCATTTTTGAAGCAGCAGCTTATCATCGATTTATCCTCAATAAGAACTTGCCCCACCTGGGTCATCGTGGCGGCACTCCCCGGCGTGAACCGGCGTCCGCATTAAATCCCAAGCTTGCCGAACAGATCGGCGGCATTCTTGGATCGCGTCAAATCCTCGCCCCGGTCAGCCTTTCGCAGCGTCCGGGCGGTGACGGCGTTCGGCACTTTGACCTCGAATGGCAGGGCTTTTTCAGCGGCGACGCGGATCAACATCATGCGGATGGCGTCGGAAACCGACAGGCCCATGTCTTCGAGAACATGGGCGGCTTCCTTTTTTACCCGCTCGTCAATTCTGGCTCGTACAGTCGTATCGGTTGCCATGGCAAAAACTCCTTGTAACTACATTGTAGCTACAAATTGCTCAAATTGCAATGATGGTTTCGTGACCGGAGGGCCGTTGTCAAGCTCCCAGTCTAACGGGCCGAATTTTCGGCTTTAAATCAAACCTTTAATATCGAACCGGGGCCACGCGGTGTCGGCGGCTCTGGTTCCGAGGCCGGATGCTCGACGGTGTGAATGTAGAATTCAAGAACGCCGGTAAGCTCGCCTTGCCAGCCTGTGCCTCGCCCCTTGAACCACGCCACTATATCAGAAGGAATAACAAGCTTATCGTCAGACTCAGCCGCTTTTTTGAAAGATGATGACGGGTTAAATTCGTTCATTCTATAAGTATATCTCTAGTTGTGTTAAATAAATACTTAAAACATCCTTCTTTCCTTTCTTTCTCCCCGCCCCCGTCCGGATTCGCGCCTTCAATTCCTTTTTCCCTTCTTCCCGATCATCTCGTGGTCCAGCACGTAAGCGGGGTTCTGTCACCCGCATGGCAAACCAGCAATCTATCCGCAGCCTGCTGGCGAGGCCGGAACTCCGGCCTCGCTGATGCGGTCATGCGGCGCACGCGATGCTAGCCGCCAGGCGTTTCAGGTACGAAGCCGCCTCGGACGCTTTGGCGGCAGCTGCAAAGATTGCGCGTGAATCGCCCTTCATCAGCTTCAGCCACTGCGCGAGATATTGGGCATGGTCTGCTCGCGCTTCCTGCGTGATGCCAAGTTCGGCACACAGAAATGCCGCACCGATTTCAGCGACGAGTTCTTCCGCTGCATAGGCGTTGTCGCCAAAGCGTTTGCCCATGTCTCGGGTAAGGCGTCGCGATGCGCCGCTCCAGTGGGTGTTATGCCGATATCGGCATAAGACCCATAATGCCGATACCCGGATTATGCCGTGCCGGACGCGGAGTTCCTTGGAAATTGTGAAGTTTTGATGCGGTCATTCAGCATAAAATTGTGAGTTTTGTGAGTATAAAAGCATTGCGATCCTGACAATTCTGCTTCTGAATTTGCTCTTTCAAACAGAAGGAGCAAGCAATGAACGAACACGTAGTCACTGAAACCCAAGGAGTTACTGAACCGCATTTCGAATTGTTCGGGCACCATCTCGGGCGGTTTCGGCAGCATCTTATCGACGAAAACCACGCAGAGAGCACGGTCAGGCAATATATTCGCTGCATCGGCATCCTGGCCGGGATGATGAAGGCGGAGAGAATTACCCTCGACAACCTGGATGAAGATCAAGCATTAGAGCTTGTTGCAAAGACAGGCTGGAGCGCGGAACGCAGGACCTATGCCGCCTTTATGGCGAAGCGCTTCGTCCGGTTCCTGGCCGAACAGGGTATCGGAAAACCTTCCCTGCCGTCTACGGCCAAAGAAATCGCCAGGGCGGAACTGCGTCGTGAATATGAGGTATATCTGCGCCGTCAACGCGGCCTCAGCGAGAGAACGATCTCCCATTCATGGCGCTTTGCCGACCGTTTTCTGGAGTTTCGTTTTAGCGATCAGGTCGGCGACCTGTCACAGATTACACCGGCGGACATCGTCAGATTTTTGCAGTATCTGACGACAACACATGGGCGACCGTTTCGGGACAAGACACCTTCCTCGCATCTGAGGAATTTCTTTCGCTATCTCTTCAAGGCTGGCAAGACGGCGACCAACCTTGCCCTGGGTATTCCGAGCGTCGCACAGCGATATGGAGCAAGGCTCCCCCGGCACTTGACACCCGATCAGGTGGAAACCCTCATCAGCGTGGTCCGGACTGACACGCCCGGAGGCCGGCGCAATTATGCCATGGTGCTGCTGCTCGCCCGCCTGGGATTGCGAGCGCCGGAAGTGATCGCCATGCAGATCGACGATATCGACTGGCGATCGGGCGAGATTATCGTGCGCGGCAAGGGCGAAAGACATGACCGTCTTCCCCTCCCGCCGGATGTGGGAGAGGCGCTGGCTGATTACATCAGGCTCGATCGCGTAACGACGTCACGCGCACTCTTCGTGACGGAACGACCGCCCCATCGGCCATTCAAGGACAGTCAGATTCTCAATGCTATCCTGAAAAATGCCTTCTCCAGAACCGACTTAAAGCCGCCGACGCCTTATGTGGGATCGCACATTCTGCGGCATAGCCTGGCGACAAATCTGGTGCAGCGTGGCGCTTCGCTGGAAGAGATCGGCGATATGCTGCGCCATCGCTCCCGCGCCTCCACCATGATTTATGCCAGGCTCGACATCGATGGTCTGCGCTCGATCGCCCAGCCTTGGCCGGTTGCGGAAGGTGCGCAATGAGCGCCTTGTCCAGAGAACTCGATCGCTATCTGACCATCCGGCGCAGTCTCGGGTATGAGCTTGACACAGCAGAACGGATACTGCGGAGGTTTATCGCATTCGCTGAACAACAGGGCGCCGATCACATCAGCACCGATCTCTTCCTGCGGTGGCAGAACGCATTCGGACGGGCGAACCGGCAAACCTGGGCGGGACGCCTGGGAATAGTTCGGCTCTTTGCCCAGTGGCTGCACGGGATTAATCCGGGACATGAAGTTCCGCCCCAGGCATTGATCCCGAGCCGCTATCGCCGGACCCGACCCTACATTTACAGCGACGAAGAAATCCGGCGCATTATTGATGCTGCCGCGGCGTTACCATCTATCAACGGCATCCGTGCGCTGACCTGCTCTACATTGTTCGGTCTCATCGCTGTCACCGGCCTTCGGATCAGCGAAGCGATCTCTCTTGACGTCGGTGATGTCGACCTTGAAACCGGGGTGATTACACTACGGCGTGGGAAGCTTGGAAAGACCCGTCTGCTGCCGCTCTCCGATAGCACGACGGCCCGGTTGACTGCTTATGCCAAAGAACGGGACCGGCTTCTTGGCGCTCGCCCGGAATCGTTCTTCGTCTCGGAGCGCGGCGAACGTCCCACCGACTGCGGCACCCGATACAACTTCGCATCTGTCTGCCAGATTATAGGGCTTCGCCCTGCCGAAAAGTTCAACCGGCATGGATGCGGGCCCCGCATCCATGATCTGCGCCATACCTTTGCCGTTCGCACGCTCGTGGACTGGTATCGCACGGGCAAGGACCCGGCGCGGGAGATGATCAAGCTCACGACCTATCTGGGACACTCCGATCCGGCACACACTTACTGGTATATCGAAGCTGTCCCGGAACTGCTTGAGCTTGCTTCCCGGCGTGCGGAAGCCTTTCTGGCCGGGGAGGCGCAGTCATGACAACCACGACACTTCCGGCTCACATCCAGCAGTTCTTCACCGACCGGCTCTGCACGCAGATGGCCGCGAGCCCGAATACGATTGCCGCCTATCGCGATACATTCCGTCTGCTGCTGCGCTTTGCCAGTGAACGGACCGGCAGGGCTCCGACGAAACTGAAGATCGAGGATATGGACTCAGAGTTGGTGGGCGACTTCCTCGCCCATGCCGAAAGCGAGCGCCGCAACAGCGCCCGCAGCCGCAACACCCGTCTTGCCGCCATCCGGTCGTTCTTCCGGTTCCTGGCCATGAACGAGCCTGCCTATATGCTTCATTGCCAGAGAATCCTGGCCATGCCAGGCAAGCGCTATGTGCGGCGAACGGTAGAGTTCCTTGATCATGCGGAGATGGATGCGCTGCTGGCCGCGCCGGATCGCTCTGCCTGGGTTGGGCGTCGAGACCATGCGATCCTCATGGTGGCGCTTCAAACGGGGTTGCGGGCATCGGAGCTCATCAACCTGCGCCGCTGCGATATCGTGACCGGAACGGGGGCTCACATCCGCTGCGAGGGCAAGGGGCGCAAGCAGCGCTGTACGCCGCTGCGGCGGGAAACTCTCAAGGTTCTGGAGGTCTGGCTCCGGGAACGCGCTGGCACCGACAGCGATCCGCTCTTCCCGACCATCAGAGGAACCAGGCTCAGCCGGGACGCTCTCGAAGGCGTCGTGCGAAGGCATACCCTGTCGGCTTCACGATCATGCCCCTCGCTGGCCGGAAAACGGGTGAGCCCGCACGTTCTCAGGCACAGTATGGCAATGGAGTTGTTGCACCATGGGGTCGATCAGTCGGTGATCGCGCTCTGGCTTGGGCATGAGTCGGTTGAAACCACGCAGGTCTACATACATGCCGATCTCCGTCTCAAAGAAAAGGCGCTCGCAAATATGGCGGCTCTGACGTCGAATCCTGGACGATACCGGCCCGACGACAAGCTGCTCGCCTTCCTCGAAGCCCTTTGATTATGCCGCACAGCCGTGCCGGAATACCTGCGGAATCCAAGGAACTCCGCGTCCGGCACGGCATAATCCGGGTATCGGCATTATGAATCAGCTCGTGAACGAGCGTTGCATAATATCCTTCGCTCCGGCTCATGGTTGCCGTTCCGCAGAATGCATCCTCGGAAGGCATCTGGATATGGTCGGTCGAAGGCCGGTAATAGGCGCGGTCTCCGCCATGCTCGATCTTTGCACCCGTTGCGTTTACGAAAAGGTCTGCCGCCGCAATGCGCTCGATGGGACCGAGCGGGTCCGGCTTGGCCGCGCCTGCATAGCCGTCAACCTGCGCTGCGTTAAACACCCGCGATGCGCGGGCGACACGGCGCTTGCCATCGTCGCTGGCGTCGTCAGGATCGGGCTCAGCGTCAAACTCCTTGTAGAAGATGACAAGGCTCGACTTCTCGCCTGATCGGACCTGTGCACCCAACTCTAACCACTGCCTGTATGTGGCCCAAACAGGCGTTGCATAACTCTTCACTTCCGCCGCAGCCCACAGGCTGACGACATTGATGCCGTTATAGGCATTCTTCGTCAGCGCATTGACCGGCATGAAGAGAGGACCGGAAGATTTGCGCCACGGCAATTCAGGCTTGCCGGGATCGGCTTCTATTGCAGCAATCAGCTGCGTGGTGATCTCTGAGTAAACATCTTGCCGCGTGGCAGCGCGGCTTTCTTGAGTAGACATTGCAGGCACCTTCGCTTTCGCGAGCCGCCCTGATTGGCGGTCTCGATGCCGAAGCGAAGGCGACGGGGAACAAGCGCTCGCGGAACTTCGTGAATTGCGAAGCGGCCCGGCTTGCCGGAAAGCCGAGGGTTTATCCTTGAAGCGAGGGCGCACCGGCGCAGCGTGGCATTATGAGAGACGCCGTTTCAGGCGCGTGAGTGCGAAGGGCGTTTGTGCAAGGCAGTCAATCGGCGGACACCGGGTTTATGCCCTGACCTCAAGAGATCGCGTTCGCGATAGCCGCTAATGGGGCCAAGCCCCGCGGGCGCATCCGGCAGGCGGTGCGCTTAACGAGCCGGTAAACGTCTCGGTGTGAGGTCCGGGCGATGCGTTGTCCGAAAGATTATTGCAGGCCTTTGCCGGGAGAGTCGGCGGGAGGTTTCTTCGGGCGCTTTGGGCGCATACGGTTGATAGCGGAAGCGTCAAGCAGGTCTTTGATGTGAGCCGCATAGAATTTCTGGATCATTTCGACGCTGGTCCGGCAGTTCTTTGCCAGCGCGTAAATATCCGCGCCTTCGATCAGGCGCATACAGATATACGTGTGTCGCAGGCTGTAAGCGGTGCGCTTGTTGCCTTCGCGATCAAGTTTCAGCTTTGCGCGGCGGAGCACGCCGTTGAACAGCTTGATATGGTTGCTGGGAAAGAGCGGGTCGGTCGGCTCGGGATAGCGCGGCTCTTTCCTGGGACGATTTGGAATTTCCTTGAGCCATTTATCGCAGTCTGGTTTTTCACGCTTGAGCAGGCGCTGATAGGGCTGCACTGCGCCGGGCATACTCTTGCAAAACCCGACGCCGCGTTTGCCCCTGACTTCGATCTCAAGAATGCGTTCACCGGTCGCTTCGTCATTGACGATTTTCACGTCGCGATGCTGAAGGTTTCTGGCTTCGTCGGGACGCAGGCCGGTGTTCGCCATGAACAGCACGAAGTCATGAACCTGCTCCGCCCCCCACCTGTCCTGAATGCGCACGGACTTCGCGTACTCGCGTGTCGCGGCGTAAAGCTGCTTGTATTCATCGGGACTGAACCAGGGCCGGTGAACAATCTTGCCTTGCGTGCGATAGGGCGGCGATAGGTCCGGCAGGTGCGTGAGCCAGTTGTGACGAATGGCGGTTTTCAGGATCAGCCGCAGCGTCACGATTTCATCGTGCATGGTGCTGCGGGCGGGAGCTTTGCCGGTGCGGGAAGTGGTCGCCCGGTGCATCCGGTACTCCTGCACTTTGCCCGGCGTCACCTCCGATAACCCAAACTCCCCGAAGAAGGGGCGCAAGTGGAGGCGGATGCGGATTTTGTGCCCCTCTGTCCAGCGTTCGCTGCGCTGGCCCTCGGTGATGATTCCATATTCTTTTTCGAATTGGTCGGCGGCTGCGCCGAACGTCTTTTCTGTCTTGAGGAGTCCAGCACGGGCTTTGCCGCGCAAACCCAGATACCAGTCCTCGGCGAACTGCTTGGCGGGGTCGAGGTCCTGCTCGCCTGTCGAGACGCGAAATTGGCGGCCATTGATGGAGGCCGAGCACTGCCAGTACCGGCCCGTTCCGCGTCGGTAAACCTGAATCAAACCTCCCAACAGCTCGTGGCTCGCCACTTTTCGCCTCCTGAGACCCATAATATCACAGGGCAGGGAGGCAGTCTAATTGTGTGCTAGCGATGTGTTAGGGGTATTCTGAAAAGAAACGGGGTTGGCATTTCTGCCAACCCCTTGTTTTACTTGATCTTCCTGGTTGCGGGGGCAGGATTTGAACCTGCGACCTTCAGGTTATGAGCCTGACGAGCTACCGGACTGCTCCACCCCGCGCCATAAGGCAAACGGCGGCCTTCGCTTGGCGAAGCCCGCCGTCTCATGCATCTGAAAGAGGAACTTTCCGCCCTTCG
>JBOHJV010000009.1:0-39414 GCA_050728695.1 Methylocella sp.
CGAGCCGGCGCTCCTCGCCGCTCTCGGGGTTTTGAACCTCGGTGCTGCTTTTTATGTGCGCAAATGTGCGGCGCGAAGCGCGGCCTGAAGGCTCCGCGCCAGGGCGCGAAATTCGGTAGGGCCATATTTGGAATCCGCGCGGTTCATCCATTCGCGCTAGCCGTGGATTGTGCGGCCCAGATTCGCATAAATGCGATACGGAACGCGACCCATCATCAGCAACGGCTAGCCTATGTGGGGATGAAGACATGAAAATGCTATTTTTGAATGGCTCAATAAAACATGGATGGAACATCCACGCGACCAAGCTGAGACCGGCATTGCGCGCAAACTCGCACGCGCGACGTACTCGGCTATTTGGTGCCGCTGGCGGCGCTTCTTTCGAGAAGAAGACGAGGTAAGATGGAGACCTTTGACAAGCTCATTCAGGAAATCGGCTCGCGCTACAGTCTCGGAGACAAGGCCGGCCCATTTGTGCAAGAGACTCGCGGCCTGATCTCTGGACAGCCCGGCGGTTTGGACGCTTTCCTCGATAGGTTCAAGGCCGCCGGGTTCGCCGTCGAGGTTGGTTCCTGGTTAGGACCTGAGCCCGTGCCTCTTTCGGGGGAAGAGGTGGAGAAGGCGCTAGGCAGCGACGTTATTGGCGAGATTTCAAATAAAGTCGATGTAAACCAAAGCTTCGCCAGAACGATCTTGGGTGATGCAATACCCAAAATCATCGTCCTGCTGAAACAGGGCGCAACTGTCCCGCCGGCAATACCTGCTTCGGAGCCGAGTGTCCTCGTCTCGGCCACCCAGCTTTCATCCTCCCCCGTTGAGGAAATTACGCGGCATGGAGCAGAGCAAATTCGACCGAGCGAAACGGACCGCTTTGGTGCCGCTCCGCGAAGGGAGCCACGGCGTTTCAAGCAGCTCTTTGCCTATGGTTTGTACGCGGCATTGGCAGTCTGCCTTTTTGGGTTCGCATGGGCTGCGGGGTCGTACTACTCTGGTGGACAGCTGCCGTTTTACGGCATTAAGGCGCCTGCCCCGGCTGCCGTGCCGCAAGAGAGCGTGGAGCGGACAGAAATGCTCCGCACGGCGCAAAAAACGGCCGAGGATGTTGAGGCCCTCAAATCCGAGGTCGAGGTTTTGCGCGCTGCGCGGAGGCAGTCGGGGCAGGATGCCGCCGCGCTCGAAGGCCTGAAGGCGCGTCTCGAAGCGGTGAAGACCGAAACTGGCGCCTCGATCGCCGACCTCGCGGGTAAGGTCGAGCAAATGCAGCGCGAACCCGTCGCAAGGCTTTCCCAAGTAATCGAGCGGCTCGATCGCATTGAACGCCAGATCGCGGCGCCAACCGCTACCGCCTCACTTGGCGCCGCCTCGGCACCAGGAGCGGCGGCCGCCCGGAAACAGGCGCAAACCGCCGTTGCGCCGGCGAAGTCGCCACTTGAAAACGCGCACGGACAAAAAAAGACAGGCGGGCGCCACGATGCGTTCGATCCGTCGCAAAATCCCACCGCCCCGGGAGTTCCCCGCCCGCTTGGGAGCCTTGCACCGGCCGCGAGCCCGCCGCAACTGATCACGAACTGGATCGTCCGTGATGTTTACAACGGGATCGCTCTCGTCGAGAGTCCGCGCGGCTCGATCGAGGTCGCGCCGGGAGAGATCATTCCCGGTGCCGGCACGGTAAAATCGATCGAAAGGCGTGGCGGCGGCTGGATCGTGATCACGAGTCGCGGACTGATCGATTCCGCCCGCGACAACTTTCGGCCCTAATGCGCGCCATGTTTTTCGCCTCGTTGACCTTTATCCGCTAACGTTGGAGCTGTGCCCAATCTCCACATCCGTCTCCCCGCCGTTCTCGGCGTCCTGAACCTCGGCGCGGCTTTGTCTGTGGGGAAGTCCGCGGCGCAAGGCGCGAATTGACGGCTCCGTGCCGGGGGGCGAAAATTCGGCTCGGGTGATATTTGGAATCCGCGCGGTTTTGAAACGGAGCCACCAATTCGCGCTACCAGTGGACTGTGCGGCGCAGATTCGCGTAAGCGGCAATATGGAACGCATCAATCACCGTCTCAGCCTGCCGCGATTTTCGCTATTCGTCGAGAGTCTTAACGGAAGCGCCGGAATAACGGCGCGCGGGGCAGGCGAATGATAAGAATCAGGCCTTCTTGTAGCCAGAGCGCTGTATCCATTTGCCGCGGAACTCTTGGCCAGGCGGCGTAATCAAGTAATTATAGTGCTCTATAACGGCCTCACGTGCTTCGTCCGCCGTCCTCCCATAACCCACCTTTAATTGAACATTTCTCGCCTTATCGGTCTTTGGTATCGCAGCACAGCCATATCTAAACGCTGGCCCCGTGCTTTCTGAGAATATAGTTAGGTCAAAATCTTCTATTCTAGGAAAATTAATACTGAATGGGCATGGGCGCTCATACCACCCGCCAGTCTGGAAGCCGCACTCAAATGTCTCGACGAGGCCGCTGTTGTGTTCGTCGTAATCGATCTCCTGGCGAGAGACCAACTCAGAGCCACAGTGCGGACAACGGTACTCGCCCAACTGTCCTTCGACGGTAGCAAGCCGCCTTTGAAGCTCTTCGATCTCTTCCTCTTTATCGTTGATGTATTCCTGTAGCTGTTCGACCGACGATAAAGTGATATTGCTCTTATAGGACGCGCGAACCGCCCCCGACTGAAATCCCTGCTTTGAAATTATCAATCCACGATCTGCTCCACAATCGTCAACAATGGCCTTTAGCGCCATAACTTTTTCTTTGGTGACTCTTCCATTCCAGAATTTGCATTCTATTATCCACAAGCAGCTTATACCATATTTGTTGAAAATCACGCGAACATCTACTTTGTGCTTTGCACGGGCGCCCTCAATAATCTCATCGGCCTTCGCATCACACCCCGCAGCATGAAACAGCGATGCAACCCTATCTTGATACTCCTGCCAGCCCTTCGACTTACCCCTGCTCATACAGTAAGCCTCGAAATCGTCCAGCGGCTCACATTGTAGGATCGCGCAATCGCGCCTTGCGACTCCTTACCGGCTTTGAGGCGCTTGATCGCCTCTAGCTGCTGATGATGGGTGAGCGTCGGCTTGCGGCCCAGCCTGACGCCGTTCGCCACGGCGCGGGCGCGCCCTTCGCCCGTGCGGGCGCGGATCAATTCGCGCTCGAACTCCGCAAGCCCGCCTAGAACCGTCAGCATCAAGCGCCCGTGCGCGGTCGTCGTGTCGGCCCATGTGTCATGGAGTGAACGGAACCCTGCGCCCTTGCCGGTTGTCGTCGCCAGCGTGTTCAAGAGGTGGCGGGTCGAGCGCGCCAGCCGGTCGAGGCGCGTCACCATCAGCACGTCGCCCTTGGCAAGCTGGTCGAGAGCGCGGCGCAGTTGGACACGGTCGGTCTTCGCGCCGCTCGCCGTTTCTCGCAAGACCTTCTCGGCTCCTGCGGCACGGAGTTGCTTCACTTGCGCATCAAGGCTCTGGCCGTCCGTCGATACCCGTGCATAGCCCAGAATCATTCGATGATTCTGCTACTATATTCTGCACCTGAAAAGCCCTTTTTTATCAAAGGGATTTTTTAGGTGCAGAATTCTTGAATCTCGCAAAAACGACCGGCGCGTTAGGTCCATTCCTGGCGCAACGCCGGCAAACTCGAAATGGCCCGCTACAAAGCTCACTGCGCTTGTCGCAAAAACGTGCCGAAGGCACGGGGGCCATCGCCGGCGGACGTTTTCGCGGTCGCCGCGAGCGTCTCGGTATTGAATGTCCAGAACCAATTGACGACATAGACGACGTTGCATTTGGGTGGCGTTCTGCGTCCCGCCGCGTTCACGTAAGCCCGCTGCAACATAGCCAAGCATCTGGTGTTGGGTACGACATAGGTACGCCGCCCCTCAATGCTCGGTCGCATCGTCATCGCTTACCGGAAAACCTAGGTTCCGCCAGAACGCCATTTGGCAAGCGTCACAGACTGGCTCGTGTAGGGGTAGCTGATCGAGATTGGCGCGGAATGCCGCTCGCTCACTGGGCCATATACGCGAGCAAAGCGCACAATGATCTTCATCGACAAAGCCCGACATCGCAGCTAATGCCATAGCACTTGCGGTAGTGCGGGTGCAAGTCCATGTCGCCGAAGCTCATATTTTCGATCGCGATTACGCTCTTTGGGTGGATATGTGCCGGTTGCACCGTACACTTTTTCTGGCAATTCTTCCGCAATCCAACGAATTTCAACAAAGGCTTTGGGCTGCGTATTCTTTCATATGCTTATTTCACCTTTGTCTGGGTCGGCATTGGATATTGCATTTTCAGGGGCGCGGAGGCGACGCTTCAATGGATGCCGCGAAGCTGGGTCACGTTTTCGGATGAAGGCGAACCAATATGGAAAGGCGATGAGCTTGCAGGCATCGCAGCCATCCTGGGATCGGCGTTGCTTATGGAAGAGATGTCGAAACTTGCAGAAAAACTCCAAGACGCCGAGCGAGATCGCGGTAGGTAAAGTCAGATCTCCGAAAATTCGCGCCGAATGTTCTGAGGGACATTAGCGGCGCGCGCGTCCCAAACTATTGCCCCGCCCCTGCAGCCAGGGAGGACCCAAGCCCCGCTGAGCTTGGCCTACGGCCCGCCGGATCGGCGGCGATGCCGAGCGGCGTATCGGGCATCGCGATCTTCGCGACGATCTTGCGCGACGCAGTGTCGATGGCCGAGACATATTTGCCTTCTGTGCTCGTGACATAGGCGGTGCGCCCATCGCGGGCCATGGCGATCCCGGCGGGCTTGCCCAAGACTGGCGGCGCAAACTCCGGCAAGCCAAGCGCTCGACCGCGCGCCTTTCACTTGGCCGCCTCGACCTTTTTTTTCAGGCTTTCGAGACCGGCGCGATACACTTTGCCGACAGCCGTCAATGCCGCCTCGTCATTCAATTCCGGCGGCGGATCGTTGTTGGGATCGCCCCGGTAAAAGACGCCGCGCCATTCGACGGTGCTTTTCCCGCCCTCGGCGGGGAGGACGACGATCGTCGAGGAATAATTATTCACCGGCAAGACCTTCACATCGACGTTGTCGACGCGATAGGAATAGCTCATGGCTGCCGCGTCATATTTATAGAGGCTTTCGTCGATCGTCGCGCCGCTGTCGAGCGTAAGCTGGCGTTTCGCCACGTCGGGCTCATTGCCGCCTGCGCCCGTCGTCTTGGCGACGCCGGGGAGCCAGCTCATGTCGTGAAAATCCGCGATCGTTGCCCACGTCTTCGCGGGAGGCGCATCAATTTGGATTGTCTCGGTGATTTTCTGGAACGTCGGTCCCTGCGCCCATCCCGCATGGGGGAGCACGAGGGCGAAGAGTACGATCGCGAATAAAGACCTTTCGATGGTTCCGGCCATTCCTATATTTCCTTTGTGTTAGCCGGCCGTCATGCGGACAGGCTGCCCGGCGGGTTTTTTCACGCGCGCTACCCAAGGAGACAGTAAGACGGCAGTGAGCGCGGGCTTTCGTAGCCGAGGCCATCGCCGTCCGGGCATATCCGCTTTGCGCGCCGCCGGTCTAGACCCTATGATTATAGTTTTCGTCCGCGCGCGAGCGTGCCCCTGCCCCTTTACCCCTAGAGGATACGATGCGCACCGATGTCGCCGAACCCGTTCGTCTGAAAGACTATAAGGTTCCCGATTATCTGATCGGCAAGGTCGATCTCGATGTCAAGCTTCACCCGGCGGCAACGCTAGTCACAGCCCGCCTCGCCATCCGGCCGAACCCTTTGGGGCGGGCCAATGCCGCTCTCGTCCTCGATGGCGACGGACTCGCCGCGAAAAAAATCGCGCTCGATGGCCGGGACCTCGATTTGCACGGGGCGCAGGCGTGGAACGGTGTCGTGACACCCGATCAGTTCACGTTGCACGCCCCGCCTAACCGCCCGTTCGTTCTCGAAATCGAGACCGAAGTCGATGCAGCGGCCAACACCCGCCTGATGGGTCTCTACCGCTCGGGCTCCGCCTATTGCACGCAATGCGAGGCGGAAGGCTTTCGCCGCATCACGTATTTTCTCGACCGTCCCGATGTGCTGAGCGTCTACACGGTGCGGCTCGAGGCGGACTTTGCCGAGGCGCCTCTCCTGCTCTCGAACGGCAACAAGATCGCTGGCGGCAAAATCGATGCAACGCCGCGTCATTTCGCGGTTTGGCATGATCCTTTTCCCAAGCCCTGCTATCTGTTCGCGCTCGTTGGCGGCGATCTCGGGTCGATTTTCGACACATTCGTGACCCGCTCCGGTCGTAGGGTCGCGCTTGGCATCCACGTCGAACATGGCAAG
This sequence comes from Methylocella sp., assembly GCA_050728695.1. GTDB lineage: Bacteria > Pseudomonadota > Alphaproteobacteria > Rhizobiales > Beijerinckiaceae > Methylocapsa. The sequence goes on from JBOHJV010000009.1 coordinate 6,294, forward strand.
GAGCCTTACGCCGCCTATGCGATGGACGCCTTGAAACGGGCAATGGCCTGGGACGAAGAGGTCTACGGACGCGAATACGATCTCGACGTTTTCAACATCGTCGCGGTCTCCGATTTCAACATGGGCGCGATGGAGAACAAGGGACTGAATATCTTTAACGACAAATATATTCTCGCTTCGCCTTCGACCGCGACGGACACTGATTATGCCCAGATCGAATCCGTGATCGCGCATGAATATTTTCACAACTGGACCGGCAACCGGATCACCTGCCGCGATTGGTTTCAGCTCTGCCTCAAGGAAGGCCTGACCGTTTTCCGCGACCATGCGTTTTCGGCCGATATGCGCTCGGCCCCGGTGCGCCGCGTCCTTGACGTGCGCGCCTTGCGGGCCCAGCAATTTCCCGAGGACGCGGGGCCGCTCGCGCATAACGTCCGGCCGGACACTTACGTTGAAATCAATAATTTCTATACGGCCACGATCTATGAAAAAGGCGCCGAAATCATCTGCATGCTGAAGGTACTCATCGGCGACGATGCCTTTCGCAAGGGCATGGATCTCTATTTCGATCGTTACGATGGAACGGCGGCGACGATCGAAGATTTCATTTCCTGTTTCGCCGTAGCGTCGGGGCGGGATTTGACTCAATTTTCGCGCTGGTACAACCAAGCAGGCACCCCTCTCGTCGAAGTTACGGCCTCCTACGATGAAGCGGCGAAGACCTTCACGCTGGATTTTTCGCAGATTTGCAAATCGACCCCGGGCCAGGAGAAGAAGGCGCCCTTTGTTATTCCAATCGCACTCGGTCTCGTCGATCCCGGCCAGGGCGACATCGAACTGCGCACGGGCGGCCACGATGGGGCGAGCGCGACCGAGGTTTCGCGTGGCGTGATCGAGCTCTCGACCGCGCGGCGGCGGATCGTCTTTCGCGACGTTCGAAGTCGCCCGGTTGCCTCCCTTCTCAGGGGGTTTTCGGCGCCGGTCCGGCTCGATACCACGGCAAGCGAGGCCGATCTCATTACCCTCGTTTCGCATGACAGCGACGGTTTCAATCGCTGGCAAGCGGCGCAGACCTATGCCACCCGCCTGCTCCTGCGCTCGGTCGAACACATCCGCGCTGGTGAGGCGCCACATCGGGACAAGGGTTTTGTCGCCGCGATTGCCGCCGTCATTGAGAAAAGCGCTGATCCGGCGCTCGCCGCGCAAGTAATTACCCTGCCGGGCGAGGCCGACATTGCTCGCGAGATCGGCGAGGATGTCGATCCGGAGGCGATCCATCGCGCCCGCGAAGTTCTGCGCAAGGATATCGGGCAAGACCTCAAAGACATTCTGCTCGCGACCTACGCGCGGCTAGCCCCAAACGGACCTTATTCGCCGGACGCGATTGCCGCGGGGCGCCGGGCTTTGCGCAATGCCACGCTCGATCTTTTCGCCGCGGGAGCTAGGATCGAAGGCGCGCATCTCGCCGCGCGCCAACTCGAAGGCGCCGCCACCATGACGGACGAGATCGCCGCGCTCGCCGTGCTCGCGCATATCCCTGGGAGCGAACGCGAAAACGCGCTCGATGCCTTCTACCGCGCCCATGAAGGCGAAGCGCTCGTCATTGACAAATGGTTTGCCCTGCAGGCGACGATCCCCGAAAGTGGCACGCTCGACCGGGTAAAGACCCTCCTGAAACACAAGGCCTTCTCGTTTAGCAACCCGAACCGGATGCGGGCGCTGGCCGGCTCCTTCGCCGCCATGAATCCGACCCAATTCAACGCGGAAGACGGCAGCGGATACGAATTTGTCGCGGGAATTGTCCTCGACCTCGATGGCAAGAACCCGCAGGTCGCGGCGCGCCTACTTTCGGCCTTCAAAAGCTGGCGGACGCTCGAGGCGAAACGCCGAAGCCGCGCCGAGTCGGCACTGCGCCAGGTAGCCGGCGCGGGAAACCTCTCTCCCGATGTCAAGGACATCGCCGAACGTTCGCTCGCTTGACCAGCGCCGTCGCAAAGCTTGAGGATTATCCATGACCGAGGCGCTGTGGACTGCCGTCGACCAATATATCACGCGCATGCTGGTGCCGCCCGATGCAGCGTTGAACGCGGCGCTGGAGGCGAGCGACGCCGCCGGCCTCCCGGCCATCCAAGTCACGCCAAACCAGGGCAAGCTTCTGCACCTCTTGGCCCGCCTCCAAGGCGCACGGAGAATTCTGGAGATTGGCACGCTCGCCGGCTACAGCACGATCTGGCTCGCGAGGGCGCTCCCCTGCGATGGTCGACTGATCACGCTCGAGTCGGAGCCACGACACGCGGAGGTTGCGCTCGCAAATATTTCCCGCGCGGGCTTGGATGCCATGGTGGAACTGCGGGTTGGCCGCGCGTTGGAGACGCTGCCAGGAATCGCCGCTTTGGACGGCGGCGCTTTCGATCTTATCTTCATCGACGCCGACAAGCAAAGCATCCCTGAGTATTTTACGTTTGCCCGCAAGCTGTCCCGGCGGGGCAGTCTTATCATCGTCGATAACGTTGTACGCGACGGCAGGATAATCGATGCCGCAAGCCATGACCCCGATATCCAAGGGATCCGGCGGTTCAATGAAATGCTCGCCACGGAGCCCGGAATCTGCGCCACGGCGATCCAAACCGTGGGAGCCAAAGGGCACGACGGTTTCGCGATCGTGCTCGTGACCGTTTAGCGTCCCGGCCCTGATTCGGGTTGCTATCCTTCCGCCCGGCGGCTGTGGCGGCCATCGGTAGTGTCTAAGTTTGAATCTCCGCTCACGACCCCAAACCGGACCTGACGCGTCGGCGTCGTCCGTCGGGCGCGTCGCGCAATTAAGCAGGAACGTACGTCAATCTGATCACGTCCTCGCCGATCAAATCGCTAGCCACGAGGCGGAGTGGCGGCCGGGGGCCCGCGAAGAATGGCTTGCCGCGACCAAGCACGACGGGGTGGAGGTAGAGTCGATACTCATCGATGAAACCAAGGTCGGTCAGGCTTCGCGCCAGGTCTGGTCCGGCGACTTCGATCTCCCCAGCGAGCTCGGCCTTCAGCCCCCGTATCACCGCCTCGATGTCATCGGCGACAAGGGTGGCGTTCGGGCCGACTGACTTCAGTGAGTGCGACACGACCCATTTCGGTTGGCTCCGCCATGCCGCCGCGAAGTCGCGTTCCTCCGCGCCCCACTCAGGAGAGTCTTCGTCCCAATAACGCATTACCTCGTACACGCGGCGACCGTACACACTGCCCGTCAGGCCGCGCACTTGCTCTATGAAGTGACGAAAGAGCGACGGACCAGGCGCAAATTCCAGGTGGTCGACGTAGCCGTCGAGGGACTGGTTCAATCCGAAGACGAGCTTCGCCATGCTACAAAATCTCCATCCCAGGTTCTTCAGAATAGCTTGAGCCGACGTTGCGCAGAAGTGAGGTTGGACACGATTTGCGCGCCGCTTTGTCGGTGTGACCAATAACCAGAGGTCCGCCTTCTACCCAATCCCGAGATTCAAACTGAGGCACTACCCCGCCATCTTTTCGGTGGCGATCAAATTTGCATTCATCCTTCATTAATCTCTGGACAAACCAAAAAAGTGAGACTTTGATGAAATCGATTCGGAGAGATGCGGCACATCGCTCCGGTCGGTTTCGAGGGGGCCAAATATGGCACGCGCGGACTCCGCGCATGTTTCCGCGCGAGCGGGGGCAATGCAAGGGCTGGCTCGTAGGGCGACGCTAACCGCCGCTCCGCGCTTAGCCCGACGCCAAATTTGGGTGCGGCGCGCGGTCCCCGCCATGGCAGCGCTGTTTGCCGGCGCGCTTGTTGCGATCACAGCCGTTACGACGCGCGAGGCATATGATCGCACGCTAACGGATGCCTTCACCGACATTGAATTGACCGCCGCCGTCGTAACCGGCAATCTCAACGGCACGTTGAGGGATTCGCTCAATACCGATCCGGGCGCGGCTCTGGCGCAAGCAGTGCCTTCCCGTGCCTTGGCGCGCGGGCAGCAGCTGGTCGTAACCGGCGCCGCCGGCGACATCATCGCCGCCGCTCCCGCGCTATCTGGCCAAGACGGCACGCTCACCGAATATTTGGGGACCTCGCAGCCATTGACGATTTTCGCGGAAAAAGCTGGCGTCTTGCGAATCACCCTCGCGGATGGCGCGGATGCCTTGGCGGCCGTGCGCACGCTCGATCCGCCGTTTGGCCAGCTCGCGATCGTTCATCCCATGGCGGCCGTCTTCGCCGAGTGGCAAGCGGCGGCGTTTCGCGTCACCATCCTTTCGAGCTCCACGGTGCTTGTGCTGGTTGCCCTGGCGATCGCCTATTTCTGGCAGGCATCACGCGCCCGCGAGGCCAATCAATTGTGCGAGAGGATGCAGAGCCGAGTGGACACCGCGCTTGGCCGGGGCCGCTGCGGCCTCTGGGATTGGGATCTCGCACGCGGGCGAATCTACTGGTCGGATTCGATGTACGAGATGCTCGGCATGACGCCGGCCGGCCAATTCATGTCCTTTGGCGACGTCATTGCGCTGGTTCATCCGCAAGACGGCGCCCTCGCGACGATGGCCGAGATGTTGACCAGCTCGCAAGCCGATTCGATCGATCACGCTTTCCGGATGCAGACTGTAAACGGCGAGTGGATCTGGGTGCGGGCGCGGGCCGAGCTCGTGCGGGAGCTTGCGGGCGAACCGCCGCACCTCGTCGGCATCGCCGTCGACATCACCGAACAAAAAGCCCTCGCCGAGCGCACCGCCACGGCTGACATCCGCCTTCGCGACGCGATCGAGACCGTGTCCGAAGCTTTCGTTCTGTGGGACGCCGACAACCGGCTCGTCATGTGCAATTCCAAGTTCCAGAAATTCCATCATCTGGCGAGCGACGCGATCCTCGCCGGAACGCCCTATGCGCAGGTGATGGGGAAAGGAACTCCCCCCGTGATCCAAACTCAAATCGCGCTTGGCGAGCGGCCGCTTGCCGGAGCGCGCACCTACGAAGCGCGCCTTGGCGATGGCCGCTGGCTGCAAATCAACGAAAGGCGCACCAAGGACGGCGGCTATGTTTCGGTCGGCACCGACATCACCGCGCTGAAGCGCCACGAGGAACAATTGATGGACTCGGAGCGTCGTCTCTTGGCGACCGTCGCCGACTTGCGCAAATCCCGCCAAACCCTGGAATTGCAAGCAAAGCAACTCGCGGATCTCGCCGAGAAATATTTGGAACAAAAGGCCGAGGCCGAGACGGCGAACCTGGCCAAATCCGAATTCCTCGCCAATATGAGCCACGAGCTGCGAACGCCGCTCAACGCCATCATCGGCTTTGCCGAGTTGATGCACCAAGAAACATTCGGCACCTTGGGATCGCCCAAATATGCCGGTTATTGCAGCGACATAAGGCAAAGCGGCCAATATCTACTCGGCGTGATTTCGGATGTCCTTGACATGTCGCGCCTCGAATCTGGCGGGGTGCGGCTTCAGAAGGCCGATTTCGAAATCGATGCCGCGGTCGGGGCGGCGGTTGCGGCGGTTGCGACAATCGCCACCGAAAAGGAAATCAATCTTCTCGCCGAGTCCTTGCCAGGCACGTCCATCCATGCCGACCAAGGCGCGATTGAAAAAATTCTCACGATTATTTTGCGCAACGCGGTTAAATTCACCCCAAATTGCGGCCGCGTCAGCGTCCGCGCGCGGATGGTTCAGGGTGCTCTAAATATCTATGTTGAAGATACTGGAATGGGCATTTCACCGGCGCCCCTGGCAAGGCTTGGGCGACCCTTCGAGCAATTGGACGGAACGCTCGACAACGGCATGAAAGGCTCGGGCCTTGGCCTTGCGATCGCGCGTTCGCTCGTCGATTTGCATGGCGGTTCGATCCGCATCCGGTCATCGGTTGGCAATGGAACGATCGTTCTCGTGCATTTGCCCAACGCCCGCGACGTGCCGCGCCAAAAGCTGCTTTTGGCGGCAGGCGCGTTGCGCCGGCCGGCGCAGCCGCAAACGCTGCGCGCCTCGGCGGGGTGAAAAGATCTAAACCCGCGTCCCCCGGATGGCGTGATAATTGTGGTCGAGCCAAGGTCGCGATTAAGCTATAATATTCAATATGATAAGCGTTTAGGCTTGGTTCATGGCGGACCCCGCGGGCGAATCCAATGGCGAGAGTCTCGGGCTCGATTTTGATTGCGGCTTGATCCTCAAGTTTCACGGCTCGTGCAACACGTGCGCGCGGCAAACCGAGGACAGCGTTGCCAAAAACGAAGAGTCGCGCATATATGGCAATCAAATTCTCGCCATCTGGGGAATGTCGGCTAACACCCATGTTGACTTCGGCGATTGTCCGCACGGTCGAGTTCTGCATCCGCCATTTTTGGGGCGTCATTATCGTGGCCCTCATTCTGACTTCTGTGGCGGGGACCTACACGATACGTCACTTTGCGATTGATACGAACGTCAACAATCTGATCTCGCGCGATCTCCCTTGGCGGCAGCGGGAATTAGAGTTCCAGGCCGCGTTTCCGCAAAGCTCAAAGCTGATCCTCGTTGTTGTCGACGGGCCTACGCCGGAACAAACTGGCGCGGCAGCGCATGCATTGGCCCAGGGTCTATCGAACAAACCTTCGCTTTTTCGCTCCGTCCAAGAAACGGACGGCGGAACGTTCTTCCAGCAGAACCGCCTACTCTTCTTGCCTACCGAAGACGTTGCGCGAAGCACAAGCCAACTCGCCAAAGCCGAACCGATCATTGGCGTCTTGGCGAAGGACCCGAGCCTGCGAGGGCTCGTTCGGGCGCTTTCGTTTGCTCTCGAAGGTTTGAAATTAGGTATGTATCCCCTTGATGACTTAGCTCGAACCCTGGACTTGATAGCGCAGCCCCTGGAAAGCGTCGCCGCCTCGCGACCTGCCAGCTTTTCCTGGGATGTACTGGTGCAGGGCGACGCGCAGCCGGCTGGCTTGCGCCGCTTAATCGCAGTCATACCCGTTCTCGCCACGGGAGAACTCGAGCCCGGCCGGAGAGCGACAGACGCGATCAGGCAGACCGCCGCCGACCTGCGGCTTTCATCCAACTTCCAGGCAAATGTTCGCCTGACTGGCCCGGTCCCTATAACGGACGACGAGTTCGCCAGCGTCAAGAAGGGTTTAGCCTTAAATAGCACCGTTACCGGGCTGATCGTGCTCGGCATTCTTTGGCTGGCATTGCGCTCATTCCGCCTTGTTCTGGCTGTCGCTGTCACTTTGGCTGCCGGTTTGGTGGTCACCGCTGGCTTGGGATTTTTCCTCGCCGGCGCCTTAAATCCGATCTCGGTCGCATTTGCGATTTTGTTCGTCGGATTGGGAGCAGATTTCGCGGTCCAATTCAATCTGCGCTACCGCGCGCAGCGGCATGCATCACATGATTTGGGTCAAGCGCTAATCGAAACCGCCGAGCGCGTCGGCATCCCGCTGTCACTGGCCGCGGCGGCGGCTGCCGCGGGATTTCTGTCATACGCGCCGACGGCGTACACAGGCCTCGCGCAACTCGGGAAGATCGCCGGATGCGGAATGATTGTCGCCTACCTTGCCAGTTTCACCTTGCTGCCGGCTTTAATTGCGGCCGTGAACCCACCGGGTGAGCCAAAGCCGCTCGGGCAACCGGCCTTGGCCCGGGTCGACAATTTCCTCAAACGCCGCCGAATGCCTGTTGTCGCGCTAACCGCGGCCCTCGCTATTGGGGGACTGCCGGCATTGCTTAAGTTGCAATTCGATTTCAATCCCCTGCATCTTCAAAGCAGGCATTCTCAGGCGGTTTCGACCTTTCTGCAATTGAGCGGCGACCCCGCGATTGACGCCAATTCCGCGCAGGTCCTCGCGCGCTCGCATGCCGACGCGGCGGCGATTGCGAACAAGCTGGCCGCGCTGCCGGAAGTCGATCAGACGCGAACCATCGACAGCTTCATTCCGGCCGATCAAAATAAGAAACTTCCGCTCATCAGGCACGCCGAGCGAGTGCTCGGTTCAGTATTGATGTCAGCGCCTGAGGCCGAGCCCACCGATGCCGAGAATATTGCCGCGCTTCGAAGCGGCGCGCAAAGGCTTGACGCGGCGGCGGGCGAGGATGATGGGCGGGGCGCAAAGGCGGCAAGACGCCTTGCCGGCGATCTCACGCAACTCGCCAACGCCCCGGTTGAGGAGCGCGCGAAGGCCACCAACGCATTCATCGATCCGCTAGTAATGGATCTCGATGACCTGGGCCAAGCCTTGAGGGCAAAGCACATTGATCTAGAATCGCTGCCGCGGGGCCTCGTCCACCTCTGGATTACGCAGGATGGACGCGAGCGTGTCGACATCCTTCCAAAGGGGAATCCCAACGACGATGCAACGATTCGCGACTTTGCGCGTGCGGTTTTGGCCGCGGAGCCGGCGGCGACCGGGCGAGCCGTCGCAATCTTGGAGTGGGCAGAGACCATGATCGGAGCCCTTCTCCAAGCGGCGGCAATTGCGTTTTGTACAATCGCGATCCTGCTCTGGATTCCGTTGCGCCGGATTGGGGATGTATTACTGACGCTCGTGCCGCTCATGGTGGCGGCTATCGCGACGCTCGAAATCTGTGCCTTGACCGGGTTTCAGCTCAACTACGCGAACATCATAGCATTTCCCGTGCTGCTCGGCGTCGGCGTGGCTTTTAAAATCTATTACATCATGGCATGGAGGCGTGGCCAGAGCGACTTCTTGCAATCGGCGCTGACACGCGCGGTATTCTTCAGCGCCCTTTTGACGGGCACGGCCTTTGGCAGCCTGTGGTTCTCCAGCAACCCCGGTATGTCAAGCATGGGCAAACTGCTGGCGCTATCCCTCGCCTGCACCCTCGCATCGGCTGTACTGTTCCAGCCCGCGCTCATGGGCGAGCCACGTTCAATTGACAAATCTTCAACGGCCTGAGCCCCACCCTTGCTTACGCCACGTTCGCGGCTTCATCGGACGAATCGAATCCAGCGCGCAACTCCGCGTTGAATACGCCGCGCACCTCCGCGCGCGTGTCGCTAAGGCGGCTTTCGAGCGCGCTCATGCTCGGCTGCCCGGCCACTTTCGCTAGGCGCCGCTTGACCGCATCGCTCGCCGCGCGTGGATCGGTGCCCGGGTCCAAGGTCAGGCGCAGGATTTGCGTCACATCCGAAAAGAGGCGGTATGCGTTCAAGAGAATGCCGGCGCTCTCCGCGTCAAGCAGTCCGCGATTCGCCGCGGTCTCGATCACGGCCAAGGGCGAATCGCATACGAGGCTTGGCTCGGCATCGGCGTGGCTCAGCAAAAGATATTGGGCCAGGAATTCGATGTCGATTAGTCCGCCCGCCGCAAGCTTCAAATCCCAGGGCTCGCCGTCTCCCTTCGCTTGCGCGATGAGGCGCCGCATTTCATAAACATCTTGGCGGAGCGCGCCGCCGCGCCGCCGCGTGAGCAAGGCGCGGATGGCAGCGCTGACTTGCGCTCCAAGTTGCACATTGCCCGCGACCGGTCTCGCGCGCGTCAGCGCCATATGCTCCCAGGTCTCCGCGTCCTTGGTTTGATAAAGGACAAAACTCGCGAATTGGGTCGCGAGCGGTCCCTTGTTGCCGGACGGGCGCAACCGCATATCGACCTCATAAAGCCGGCCCCGCCGCGTCGCGACGGTCAAGGCGGAGATCAGACGCTGCGCTATGCGCGTGTAATATTGCACCGCGTGAAGCGGCCGGAAACCATCGGACTCCGGCCGCGCCGGATCGAAATCGTAGATGAGCATAAGGTCGAGATCAGAGGCCGCGGTCATTTCTCGCGAGCCAAGCTTGCCAAGCGCCAAAACGATCGACCTGCCTCCCGGCACCTGCCCGTGCTCGCAAGCGAAGACGCGCTCCACGTGAACGAGGCAAGCCTCGATGATGCTCGCCGCCAGCGCCGAATAGGCGAGCGCCGCCGCGCAAGGTTCGATCATTGCCGACCACAACCGCAGGCCGATGGGAAATAGTTCCTCCTTCGCGAAATCGCGCAGCGCATCGAGGAACTCCTCGGTCTCGCGTTTATGCCGCAGGATTTGTCCGGCGCGTTGACGGAACGCGTTTTCACCGAGAGGAGCCTCGAGGACTTCCGGATCGATAGCGGCGTCGAGCAGATGCGGACGGCTTGTAATGGTGCGCGCGAGTCTTGGCGCGCCGCCAAGTATTTCACCAAACAATTCGCAGACCGGCGGGTTAGATTTCAGCACCGAAAAAAGCTCGGCCGCCGCGGGCATGCCGGTCAGCGCGGAATCGAACCCGGCGAGCGCGGCATCGGGATCCCCGGAGTGCGCGAACGCCTGCAAAAGCGGCGGCACCAATTCGGTGAGGGCTTCCCGCTCGCGAGGGGTGCGCACGCCTGACCGGCGGCCGAAATGCCAGCCCCGGATTGTCTCGGCGGCTTGTGGCGCTTGCTTGAAGCCCAACCGCAACAAAGTTTCGAGAGTCTCCGGATCGTTGTCGGCGCCCGTGAAAACAAGACTGCCGGCCGCGGCATCGAGCCGCGGCGAATGTTCGAACAACCGCCCATAATGATGCGAGACGAGCCGCAGGCGATGCGTGACGTCGTCGCAAAAGCTGGTTTTCCGCGGATAGCCGCAAAACCTGGCGAACCTCCCTAGGATTTCTTCGTCTTGCGGCAAACGCTGGGTTTGCTCGTCGGCGACCATCTGCAGGCGGTGTTCGATCGCGCGCAGGAAGAGGTAGGACGAGCGCAAGTCCACGACCGCCTCGCGCGTGACCCAGCCTTCCCTGCCGAGTTCATCCAGCATTTCGAGGGTACGCGCGCCACGCAGGCGAAGTCTCTTGCCGCCGAAGATCAATTGCTGGGTCTGCACGAAAAATTCGATTTCGCGAATGCCGCCGCGTCCCAGTTTTACGTCGTGACCGGCGACCACGATATCGGCATGTCCCCGGACCGCGTGGATCTGGCGCTTCATCGCGGCAATGTCCGCGATCGCGGCGTAATCGAAATACTTTCGCCAAATGAAAGGCATGAGATTGGCGAGAAAAGCCTCGCCCAGCGCCTTGTCGCCGGCGGCAGGCCGCGCCTTGATCAAGGCCGCGCGCTCCCAGTTCTGGCCAAGACTTTCGTAATAGGAATAGGCGGCGGGCAGCGCGATCGCCACCGCCGTCGAACCGGGATCGGGACGCAGCCGCAAGTCGACGCGCAGGACATAACCATCCCCGGTACGTTCCTGGAGCAGCCGGACAAGTCCCTTCGTGATGCCCGCAAAGAGGGTCGCGGGCTCCACCGCCCCGGCGATCGCGGCGCAATTGGGATCGAAGAAGACCACGATATCGACATCGCTCGAATAATTGAGTTCGCGCGCGCCGAGCTTGCCGAGCGCCAGGATGACGAGACCGCATCCTTGCTCGGGGTTTGCGTCATCGGAAAGCCGCAGCCGCTCCGCGCGAGCGGCATTGCGCAGCAAAAAACGCAATGCCACCGATATAAAGACATCGGCGGCGCGCGACAGCGCCCCGGTCGCCGCGATCATATCGAATACGCCGCCTAAATCGGCGAGCGCGACGAGAAGGGCGGTCTCCTGCTTCGCAAGCCGCAAAGCGCGCATGATCTCTGCCTCGCTTGAGGCCTGGCCGCAGGCTTCTTCGAGCGCTGCAAGGCACGTCTCGAGGCGGGCCGCGGGGGAGCTCTCGAGACATCGCTTGAGCCGGGAGGTGTTCGCCGTCGCGAGCTGCCAGAGAAATGGCGAATGATCGGCAACCGCCAGAAGCAGGGCGCGCACGCCAGGCTCGCTAGCGAGGCTTTGCAATTCCGAGGCCCCGGGCACCGCCGAAAAGTCGGCGAGGCGGGACCGGGCGCGGCGAGCGTCGTAAAGTTGCGGCGCGGTGCGCAGGCGGCGCCAAAGCGGAAGGTCCGCGGTGTCTTCTAACGGAATATCGCTCATGCCACCTTGTCCGGTCGCGGCAGGGCAAGCGGCGCGGTTGGTTCGCGCCGGACAGGCGCTCCCGGAAGACAAATCACGACACGAAGGCCCGGCTCGTTATTCTCGATCCGCAAGGTTCCATTGTGCAGTCGAGCGACCGCCGCGGCGAGCGAAAGCCCGAGGCCAGATCCAGGCCGCGCGCGCGCGCTTTCGAGCCGGACGAATCGATCGAGCACGCGCAGGCGATCGTTCGCGGCGATACCCGGACCGCGATCCGCGACGACGAATTCGACATTGCCGTCACGCCGCCGCGCCAAGAGTTCGACGGTGCCTTTGGGAGCTTCCCCTTGCGCTCGATCGGGACCGAGCCCTTGCGCCTCCGGACACCCGTATTTCAAGGCGTTATCGACGAGATTGGCGAGGGCCTGACCAGCAAGCTCCCGGCTTCCATGCAGACAAAGCTCCGGTTCGGCGGAAATTGCAAGCGCGATCCCGCGTTCCTCCGCCACCGGCTCGTAGAGTTCGCCGACGTCTCGCGCGACGGACGAGGCGTCGAAATCGATCATTCCTTCGCGCCCGGCGCCTGCTTCGGCGCGGGCGATGCTTAACAGCGCATCGAAGATTTGGATCAAACGGTCGGATTCGTCGAGCGCTTTTTCGAGCGCGCCGCGATATTCCTCCGGGCTTTTGGCGCTGCGCAACGCTTGTTCCACACCGCCCCGCAGACGGGTCAAGGGGGTCTTGAGATCGTGCGCGAGGTTGCCGGAAACCTCTTTCAACCCTGCCATCAACGTAGCGATCCGCTCCAGCATGGCGTTGAAATTTTGCACAAGCCGGTCGAGCTCGTCGCCGGTTCCGGCCAAACACAACCGGCCGGAAAGATCGCCGGCGACGATGGCCTGGGCATTGGCACTGATCGCATCGACGCGATTGAGAACGCGCCTTGCGACCCAGAGCCCGCCAAGCGTACCGATCAGCACGAGCCAAATTAACGAAGTGAGCAGGGCTTGGCCGAGAATATGGCGCAAGCCTTCGCCTTCCGCGAGGTCGTGTCCGACAAGCAGATGGAAACCGCCCGCCAAGACATAATTGCGGGCGAGCGCCCGGTGATTTCCGCCGGTATCGCCCGGAGGCTGGTACGCCGTCTCGACGAGGCCGGGACGGGTCAGAATCTCCGGCGGGAGGCGCACGATATTGCCGGCGATCGGTTCTCCCGCCGCGGTTGTGACCAAGTATAGCCGCGCGCCCGGCCGGCGGGTCCGCCTTTGGATGATGGTGACAAGGCGGCGTATGCCTCCTTGCTCATATTGCTCGGAAAGCCCGGTAATATCGGTGTCGATGGTCTGCGCGATCTGCGCGTCGATCAAGTGCTCCATATTCCAGCCGACAGCGCCGAAGACAACCCCGGCGCCAATCGCGGAGATCGCCAAATAGGCGAGCGATATCTTGAATACGGTGGTGCGAAAGAGCTTACCTATGGCCATCGCGTATCATGTATCCGGCACCGCGTATCGTATGGAGGAGCGGAGGATCGAAGCCTTTGTCGATCTTGGCGCGCAGCCGCGAAATATGGACATCAATGACATTGGTTTGCGGATCGAAATGGTAGTCCCATACGTTTTCAAGCAGCATCGTCCGGGTAACGACTTGGCCCGCGTGTTTCATCAAATATTCGAGCAAGCGAAATTCACGCGGCTGCAACGGAATTTCCTTGCCGTCGCGCGTAAGCTTATGGGCAAGACGGTCAAGCTCTAGGCCATCCACGCGAAAAACGGTTTCCTCGCGGAGGCCCGGCCGGTTGCGCCGGGCCAGCACCTCGGCCCGCGCCAGAAGCTCTGAAAAAGCATATGGCTTGGCGAGATAATCGTCGCCGCCCGCGCGCAGTCCCTTGACGCGATCGTCGACCTGTCCAAGCGCGGAAAGGATAAGTGCCGGCGTCAGAATTTTCTGCGCGCGCAGGTTGCCGATGAGCGAGAGGCCGTCGAGTTTCGGCAGCATCCGATCGACAATCAAAACATCGTAGGTTTCATCGCGCGCACGGGCGTAGCCGTCAAGGCCATCGCCGGCATAATCGGCGACATGACCGGCCTCGCGAAATGCCTTGACCATATAATTGGCGGCTTCGGAATCGTCTTCGACGATGAGGATGCGCATCACCGACATATAGCTCATCCCTGTGCAAAGCAGCAGGCCGGAAGTTGCCTTCCGGCCTGTCGCCTCCTTGGAGCCGGCGCCGCAACGGGGGGGGCGCGGCACCGGCCCATGAAGCCTCGGGGACGTGAGGCTCAGGAAGCAGGTTTGACCTCGAGCGCGACGAAATGAGTGCCGTCGGCTCCCTTGACCCGCAAAAGGATGGCCTTGCGATTGTCCTTTTTGGCCTCGGCTAGCGCCGCGCTGATGTCCGCCGGTTGGTTCACCGCATGGCCGCCTGCCTCGAGAATGACGTCGCCGATCTGCAACCCCTTCTGCGCGGCCACGCCATCTGAATCGATGTCGGATACGACCACGCCGTGGCTTCCCGCTCCTTCGACGCTGGAGGCGGGAGCGAGCGTTAGGCCGAGGCCCTTAAACGCATTATTGTCCTGGCTCAGGCCTGGATTTGCGCGCGCTTCCTTGTCGTTCGGCAGGGAACCGAGCTTCACCGACGTGGTTTTCTCCGATCCATCGTGCCAATAGATCAAATTGGTCTTTTTCCCCGGGCCGAGGGCCGCCACCCTGCGCGCGAGGTCGCGCGGACCGTCAATCCGCTCGCCTTCGATCCCGAGGATCACGTCGCCCGATTTAATTCCGGCCGCGCTTGCCGGAGAATTCGGCTGCGCTTCCGCGACGAGAGCCCCTTTGTCGGATTTTAGGCCAAGACTATCGGCGATTTCCGCGGTGACCGGCTGAATCTGGACGCCAATCCAACCCCGCGCGACCACGCCTTTGTCTTTTAGGGCCGCGATGACGGTTTGCGCGGTGTCCGCGGGTATGGCAAAACCAATGCCGACGCTGCCTCCCGAAGGCGAGAAAATCGCCGTATTGACGCCTACCACTTGACCTTGGGTATTGAAAGTGGGACCGCCGGAATTGCCCCGGTTGACCGGCGCATCGATTTGCAGAAAATCGTCGTAGGGCCCAGCGCCAATGTCGCGCCCGCGCGCCGAAATGATGCCCGCCGTAACCGTTCCACCCAGCCCGAAGGGATTGCCGACCGCGATCACCCAGTCGCCCACCCGTGGCGTGGCGGTGGAAAAGTCCACGTGCTGGTAGGAACCACCCTGCTTGATCTTCAAGAGAGCGAGATCGGTTTTCTTGTCGGTTCCAATGACGGTTGCCGGCAGGGTTTTGCCGTCGTCCAGGGTCACGCTGACCTCGCTTGCGTTCTCGACGACATGGTTATTCGTCACCACGTATCCGTCCGAGGAAATAATGAATCCCGAGCCTTGCGCTTGGGTGAGGTGCGGCTTGAGGTGATGGCCGCCTTCCTCGCCGAAATGTTTGAAGAAGCGCTCGAGCGGGTCGCCGGGGGCAATATGCGGTATTTCGAGCTCGTCGTTAACATCGGCCGTCTCGGTGGTCTTCACCTTGACGGACACGACCGCGCCGCGCACGTGATCGACCACGTCAGCGAAAGAGACCGGAGAAACAACCGGAGACACTTGGCTCGGAAGCGCTTCGGCATGCGCCTGACCCAAACCGCCATCGTTCATGCAAGCCAAGGCCAGAGCGGCCACGGTCGCAAGCAGCGCGGCGCGAATCTCGTGGCGCCGACGCACGATCAAAGGCGGCGAACTTAGGGTATCGGGCCGGGAAGAGGGAACGTTAGGCATTGACTACTCCATGCAAAAATAAGGACGGCGCACCGCCACTGGGCATCAAGATGGGGACGCAAAGCTTACACCGCCATTTCGGCCACATGAAAGTTTGGTAAGGCTGGCTTACGGGCCGCCGCGCGTGCCAGCAAAATAAAATGGCGACAACTCATTTGAAAGCAAGAGCACCCCGCCGCCAATCGCCTCGCCGGAGCCATGATTTGGGCTGTTCAACGACGCGAATCTCGTAGCAGCCTTGGACGCCCCCGGCCAAGAGAGGGCCTCGCCCAAATGCGGGGCAATTGCAGGTCGAAGGCCGCGCCTTCCTTTATGCTATCAACACTGTCGATAACGGACGTTTTGGAGGCCGGTCAGCTTGCCGGGAATGTGAATTGAGAAATTCTACGAACTCGCCTAGGTGATTCGCACCCAAAACATCCGCGCGGGACAAGCGAAACCTCAACTGGAGGATTTTATGAAGCCTGTAACAGCTGTCTGCGCGGCGATGCTCATTGCCGCCACGCCGGCCGTCGGCTTCGCGCAAGATAGGTCTTATCCCGACTTTGGATCGGTCGCTAAATCCGGGGGACCTGCCCCGGAAAACAGATCCGTGCCGGCTGGCCGTCCAATTGCGCCGCGTGCCGAGCCCGACGCGGGCGTGGAGCGGACGCGGCAAGAGGTCAAAATGCTCGATGATCTCTTCAAGAACGCGATAGTCCTGATTGACGGGCATTATGTGAAACAGCCTTCTGACTTTCCCGCCGCCACCGCGGCCAAGGCGCTTTGGGCCGCGCTGAAGAAAGACGGGTGGTACGATGTGCGGATACTGGGGCTCCTCGATGTGATAGGGGACCCGGATGACGCGCCCAGGGACGCTTTCGAACAGGCGGCCGCGAAGAAACTGCTTGCGGGACAGACGCCGGACGAAGAGATCGTCGAGCACGGGGGAAAGCGCTACCTGCGCGTCGCGACGCCAATACCCGTGGTCTCGGAGAACTGCCTCATGTGCCACGCGAATTTCAAGGGAAATAAGGGGAACGTCGGGGCGCTATCCTACACAGTGCCCGTGATTGAGTAATCGGAGCGTGAAGCGCCGATCTAGCCTGTTCCAGTAAACGAGGCCGGCGAAACAATTGAGCCGCATTGTCCCGCCGATCGCGGAGATGGGATTTGACGGCCTGCGGGAATGCCGCTAAAGCCTTGGGCATGTTTCGCGGGGAGTGAAATACTTTTCCCGTAACCCCCCCGATCAGGGGTTGCAGACGGCGTTCTCCTTAGGCTAGCCTTGGCTGTTCGTCCGCTATTTTTGAAAGAGACAATAAGAGCAAGTCAACCTTTTTGAGGGCATGTTGCCGGGCGCCGGGTTTACGCCAGCCCCGCGCCGCCGCCGGAGCTCGGAGACCGATTCATGCCCTATTCGCGCATCTTCGACGACGCGATTTTAAGGTTGAAAGAGGAACGCCGCTATCGGGTCTTCGCCGACCTCGAGCGGGACGCAAAGGCGTTTCCGCGCGCCCTGCGGCACGGACCGGAACGCATCGACGACGTCGTGATTTGGTGTTCCAACGACTATCTCTGCATGGGCCGGCATCCGCTTGTGATCGAGGCGATGACGGCCGCCGCGGTCCGCCATGGGGCCGGCGCCGGGGGCACGCGCAATATCGCGGGCACCAATCATCCCCTCGTCGAGCTCGAAGCCGAATTGGCCGGCCTCCACGGCAAGGAGGCGGCACTCGTCTTTACGTCGGGCTGGATTTCCAATCTGGCGGCGATTTCGACGATCGGCGATCTTTTGCCTAACTGCCTCATCCTATCGGATGAGTTCAACCATAATTCGATGATCGAAGGCATCCGCCGCTCCAAGGCGCAACGGCAAATTTTTCGCCATAACGATCTCGCCCATCTCGAAGAGCTTCTGCGCGCGGCGGGGCGGGAGCGGGCCAAGCTAATCGTCTTCGAAAGTCTCTATTCGATGCATGGCGACTTCGCCCCGGTCGCCGAGATCGCCGGTCTTGCCCGCCGTTACAACGCCATGACTTATATCGATGAAGTCCATGCGGTCGGCCTCTACGGCCCGCATGGCGGAGGGGTCGCCGAGCGCGACGGCGTCATGGACCATATCGACGTCATCGAAGGAACCCTTGCGAAGGGATTTGGAACGCTCGGCGGCTATATCGCCGCCAAGGCGTCGATCGTCGATGCCGTGCGCTCGCACGCGCCAGCCTTTATTTTCACCACGGCGCTGCCTCCGGCGCTCGCCGCCGCGGCAACCACCGCTATACGGCTGTTAAAACAGGAACAAGGCGAGGAACTCCGCGCGGAACATCAACGCCAGGCGATGCTTACCAAACATGCGTTGAGCGCGGCGGGATTGCCAGTGATGCAAAACCCCTCCCATATCGTGCCAGTGCTCGTCGGCGATCCGGAACTCTGCAAGCGCGCGACCGACATGCTGCTCGAACGCCACAGGGTGTATATCCAGCCGATCAATTACCCGACGGTCGCCAGAGGCACCGAGAGATTGCGCATCACGCCAACTCCCTTGCACACGGATGCGCATATCGCCCATCTCGTGGAAAGCATGGCCGATGTCTGGCAAACGCTCGCTCTGCCCTTCGTCGAGCCGGCCAAAATCCTCGAATTCAAGCGGGAGAGCGACGCGCGCTGCACTTTCCCGGAATTCAAACGCGCCGCCGAATGAACCACATTTTGGCTTAGGTTCCGCGAAGCCGCGGTCGTTCAACGCGGTGGTAGGGCGCGATGCCTAACGGCCATTTGCGTCGTCCGTCGATTGGGCTTCGACAGACAGGCATCCCGTCCGCGCGAGAACGCTGTGCCGGCGGCCGTATGAAAAGTAGAGCAGAAGGCCGAGCCCCATCCAAACGAGGAACAGTTCCCAGGCAACGGCAGGGAGCTTTGAGAGCAGCCACAGGGAGAAGCCGATGCCAGCAAGGGGTATCCAGGGGACGAGGGGCGTCTTAAAGGTGCGCCGGACGCCGGGCTTTGTCCGCCGCAGCACGATGATCGCAAGGCAGACGATCGCAAAAGCCGAGAGTGTTCCGATGTTCACCAATTCGGCAACCTCCTTGATCGGGAAGAAACCCGCGACGAGGGCGGTCAGTCCTCCCGCGATCAGCGTCGGGCGGTGGGGCGTGCGGAACCGCTTGTGCACAACCGCGAACCACGCGGGAAGCAGCCCGTCGCGGCTCATCGCGAACCAGATGCGGGCGCAGCCCAAGAGGAAGGCGAGCATGACGCTGGCGATCCCCGCCACGGCCGCCGCGGACACGATGAGCGTCACAAAGGGCAGGCCAATCGCCGTGAACGCGGCGGCAACCGGAGCGGCGTTGTTGAGAGTGTCGTAGCGCACCACGCCGGTGAGCACCAAGGACATCGCGACGTAGAGCACGAGAGAGATGGCGAGCGAGAGCAATACAGCGCGGGGGAGTTGGCGCTGCGGGTCGCGCGCCTCTTCGGCGGCGGTGGTCAGCGTATCGTAGCCGAAGACGGCAAAGAAAACGACGGCCGCCCCTTCGGCCACGCCCTTGAAGCCGTAGGGCATGAAGGGATGCCAGTTGGCGGTGCGCACGTGCGGCAAACCGGCGGCGATGACAAGGATGACCGCGGCGATCTTGATGATCACCATGGCCGTGTTGAAGCGCGCGCCCCATTCGATGCGCAGCGTCAGGAGGCCCGCGACCCCAAGGCTCCCAAGCATCGCGGGGAGATCCAAGACGTGGCCTTCGCCCGTTCCTGGCGCGCCCATTGCGAAGCTCGGAAGCAGCACGCCAAGCTGACCGAGCAGGGCTTGCAAATAGCCCGACCAGCCGATCGATACGACGGCGGCCACCAGCGCATATTCGAGCAACAGATCCCAGCCAATCACCCATGCGACGAGCTCGCCCAGCGCGGCGTATCCGTAGGTGTAAGCGCTGCCGGCGACGGGGATCATCCCGGCAAACTCGGCGTAGCAAAGAGCGGCAGCCGCGCTGGCAATGCCTGCGATCACGAACGACAGCGACACGGCCGGCCCCGCTTGGGTGGCGGCCACGACCCCTGTGAGCACAAAGATACCGGCCCCGATCAGTCCGCCAAGGCCGATCGCGGTGAGCTGCCACAGGCCAAGCACGCGGCGAAACTGGCCCGCCCGGCCAAGCTCGGATTGGAGCTGCTCGATTGACTTGGTGCGCAGCAGCGCCCGCGGAAGCATGGATTTTCCCGATCGATGCGGTTGGCGTGGCAGATTGATTCCCTTTCAAATTTGGTATTGCCCGCGCTGGTTTTCGGTCGCGTCGCCGCGAGCGACGCGGCGAAGCGGGCCGGATTCAAGCTTTCCTGACGGACTGGCTCGGCCGTTTCGCTTGCGAATCAGTATCCGTCGCTGCTGGAAGGATCAGGCGCCGCGCCAGGATCGGCCGGATAGTATCGCTGGACGGGCTTGCGCCGATTCCCGCGCGGAGCCGGAATGAAACCCGGCGGCGGTCCTACTTCAACCGGTGGGCCGAGGGACGGAGCCTCGGCATTTGACTGGTCCCGCGGCGGCACGCCAATCTGGCCCCCGCTTGCCGGCGAGCGATTTTCGTTTGGCTGACCCCGGCGTGACCGTCGGGATGTTTTTTTGGCCGGGTTTTGCGGACTTTCCGGCGGCGCGGGCGCCACTTCAGCTGGCGCCTCGGAACTCGCCTCGGCTGCCTCGCCGCCTTTGCAATCGGTCAGCCAAATGTCGTAAATCGGATGCTCAATGCCGTGCAGGCCTGGGCTCGCCGCGAACATCCATCCGGAAAAGATCCGTTTATATTGATTTGCGGCGTCGACCTCGTCCACCTCGACGAAAGTCGTCGTCTGCGGGGCCTCCGTGGCGGGGCGCGTGTAACAGGCGCGTTGGGTAATCTGGAGCGAACCGAATTGCACGATTTCGCCCGTCGCGGCCTCAAAAGCGATCGTTCGTCCGGTGATCTTGTCCAACCCGGCAAAGACCGCGACCGGATGCTTGATCTTGTCGGCGCGCGCCGGGCAGGAGACGACCAACAGCAAAACGACAAGGAAGCCAGCCAAACGACTCAATCGCGCGAGAGAGACTTGCATGAAAGCTTCGATCAGGACAATTCGGACGCCACATTGGAATTCCGGAGAATTCCGAACGTGGACATCGAGATAAAAAAACGGCGATTTTGCGCCTCCCCTATTTTGGGGCATTATGTATCTGCTATACCTTTGCATGGAAAGCAAAGGATTACGGCTCGTGACGACAGCTTCACTGATCCGCGTTGCCAATATGGATGAACTCCACGGCGATGGCCCGCACGCGCTGTCGGCGGACGGACTCGATATCGTGGCCGTGCGGACGCCGTCTGGGTTGCGAGCCTTCGAGGGCCGCTGTCCGCACCAGGGCGCGCTGCTCGGCGAGGGCGAGCTCGATGGCGACAAGCTTGTCTGCCGCAACCATCGCTGGCGCTTCAGCGTCGACTCTGGACAGCGCGAAGGCGGAACGCAACGCCTCGCCGCGTGTCCTATCGTCGAGCAAAAGCGCGCCATCTTCGTCGACGTTTCCGGATTTGCGCGGGGGCCGGGCCGGTTCGCGGCAAAGCGCGCATTGGCCGATCTGCCTGGCCCGAAAGGACTGCCATTTTTCGGTAACATCCATCAGCTCGACTTGACGAAACTTCACCTCATCCTCGAACGCTGGGCCGCCCAATATGGACCGGTGTACCTGTTCAAAATGGGCTCGGCGCCCGTCGTGGCGCTCACGGATCCGAAGTGGTGCGATCAGGTTCTGCGAGCGCGGCCCGACACCTTCACCCGTCATTCCCAAATCGCTCCCGTATCTTCCGAAATGGGCGTCGACGGAGTTTTTTCTGCCGAGGGCGACGCCTGGCGCCTGCAGCGGAGACTCGCCATGTTGGCGCTGGCCCAGCGTCACTTGCGCGGCCTTTATCCGAAGCTTCAGACCGTCACCACTCGCCTGAAAAAGCGCTGGGAGCGGTTGGCGGACGCCGGCTCGCCGCTCGATGTCGTCGACGAGCTCAAGCGTTTCACGGTGGACGTGACCACGCTCATCACCTTCGGCCACGACGTCAACACCGTCGAGCAGGGGGACGACGTCATTCAGCGCAAGCTCGCGCTCGTGCTTCCGGAAGCAAATCGCCGTCTATTCGCGTTGTTTCCGACATGGAGACTCGTCCGACTCCCCCGAGATCGTCGTTTGGAGCGCGCTCTTGCCGAGCTCCGGGCTTGGCTTGGCGAGCTGGTCGTCGCCGAGCGAGCGCGCCTCGCGGCCGAGCCCGGACGAGCCGAGAAGCCGTCGAATTTCCTGGAGGCCATGCTGTCGGCACGCGATGGCGAAGGCCGGTCTATTTCCGACAAGATGATTTTCGGAAATCTCATGACCATGCTGCTCGCGGGCGAAGACACGACCGCGTACACGTTGGGCTGGGCTGTCCATCAGTTGTGCGACAGCCCGGAGTCAGTGGCCGAATTGCGGCGAGAGGGGGACGAGCTCCTCGGAACATCGGGCGTCGCCGGCGACATCGAGACGGCGAACAGACTCGCCTGGGCCGGCGCGGTCGCCAACGAAACGATGCGTCTCCGCCCGGCAGCCCCGATCGTGTTCCTCGAAGCCAGCGTCGAGACCGTGGTAGGTGACTTGCTCGTGCCGAAGGGAACTCGCGTGGCCGTGCTCACCCGTCCGGCGGCGTGCGATCCCGATCGCTTCGTCGAGCCCCAGGCCTTCCGCCCCCGGCGCTGGCTCGGCGAAAACCCCGGCGCGCACGACGTATCGGCGCACATTCCGTTTGGTTCGGGTCCTCGCATTTGTCCCGGCCGCGTTCTCGCCCTGCTCGAGATGAAGCTATTGCTCTCGATGCTCTATAGGAATTTCAGCGTGGAACGGGCGGGCGGAGCGGAAGACGTCCAGGAAAACTTCGCAATCGCGATGTCGCCAGTGGGCCTAAAGGTGCGCCTGCGCCGCCGCTTCGACGCCCTAGCCGGCACCGGAACCATCTGAATCGCCGCTACGACCTGCCCCTTTAGTTTTGACGTTCACCCAATCTCTGGTTCCAATTGCGGCGATGCGCTCGGATTTGGCCGCGAGGACGTCCCAGACGCCGGAACCCGCAGTCCCGTACGCCGCGGCCGAGCCCGTTGCCGCGCGGATACTCGCGGGTAACTTAGGCGATGCGCATCAAATGTCCTTGATGCGCGGAGAACTGCCGAACGTCTATAGAGACCAGCTCCGGCGCGGATCGGCGCGGCGATGGCGCCGACGCTGCCGCGGCGGCCCATTCATCGTAATCAAACGTGCGGCTAATATTAAAAGCGGCTTCTTGCGCCTGCTCCATCATCGGGGATAGACCAGCCCACCCCAGGCGGGCAATGACAATCATGCCGTGCCATCAGCGGCGCGACGAACCCCCGCGACTTTGCCAGTACTCGAAGAGCGGTTTCATTTCATTTGTCCAGTCATAATTATTGCATTGCATAAATATTATGAAACTCGTTATAAAAATTCCGCCGGCCATAAGGTATCTCATGCAAACTCACGAAACGGTTTTGAGCTTTCGCAAAATAGCACTCGGGTCAAACCGGAAGTTCGGCGTCGCCTTTGGCGCTCTTTTTGCCGTCTTGGGCCTTTGGCCAGCGGTTCACCAGGCCGGTTCGCCGAGATGGTGGCTGATTGCCGCCTCCGTCGGCTTTCTTTCTGTCGGGCTCCTTATTCCGGTTTGGCTGACTCCGCTCAACCGCGCATGGTTCAAGCTGGGCTTCGCCTTGAACAAGATCGTTAATCCGATCGTCATGGGGCTTTTGTTTTTCGGAGCCGTCGTTCCGTTCGGCTTGTATCTACGCTGGAAAGGCAAGGACCTGCTCCGCCTGGAGATAAAGCGTGAGGCCACGACCTATTGGATCGAGCGCGAGCCACCGGGTCCGTCGCGAGGATCATTCGAGAAACAATTCTAAAAGGAGAAATCCATGACGCTTCTTGCCGAGCTTTTCGAGTTCTTGGGCGCGCGAAAAAAATTCTGGCTCCTCCCGCTTCTGGTCCTGTTCCTGATCTTCGGCGGCTTGTTCGTGTTGAGCCAAGGCTCGGTGGTCGCGCCTTTCATCTACACGCTGTTTTGAACCGCCTCGGATGCTCGTCCTCGGCATTTCGGCCTTCTATCACGACAGCGCCGCCGCGCTCGTCCGCGATGGCGAGATCATCGCAGCCGCCCAAGAAGAGCGGTTCACCCGCAAGAAACACGACCCGGGTTTTCCCGCCAAGGCCATCGCCTATTGCCTCGCCGAGGCCAAGATCCACGATGACGAAGTCGATCGCGTCGTCTTTTATGAAAAGCCCTTCCTAAAATTCGAGCGGCTTCTCGAAACCTATCTCGCCTTCGCGCCGCGCGGCTTTGCCTCGTTTCGCAAGGCCATGCCGCTGTGGATTGGGGAAAAGCTATTTCAGCGCGATCTTTTGTTGGGCGAGCTCGCGGGAATAGCTCCGGCGCTTGGCGACAAGGCCAAATTGCGCTTTTGCGAACATCATTTTTCGCATGCCGCGTCGGCCTACTATCCGGCGCCGTTTGCATCGGCGCTGGTGTTGACGATGGACGGCGTCGGCGAATGGGCGACGACCTCGGCCGCGATCGGCCGCGGCGGCGACTTGAAGATTCTCAAGGAGATTCATTTTCCTCATTCGCTCGGGCTCCTCTATTCGGCCTTCACCTATTACACCGGCTTCAAGGTCAATTCGGGCGAATACAAAGTCATGGGCCTTGCGCCCTATGGCAAACCTTCCTATGCGAAAGCGATTTTCGAGCATCTGATCGACGTGAAGCCGGATGGCTCGTTCAGGTTGAACCTCGATTATTTTTCTTTCTGTACCGGCCTCACAATGACCGATCATCGGTTCGATGGTTTGTTTGGCGGTTCGCCGCGCCGCGCCGATCAATTGCTCGAACAGCGTCATATGGATCTCGCGGCTTCGATCCAAGCGGTAACCGACGAGGTCGTGTTGCGCCTGACGCGGTCGCTTTCGGCGCAAACCGGGCTGCGCAATCTTTGCCTCGCCGGAGGCGTGGCTTTGAATTGTGTCGCCAATGGCAAAGTTTTTCGCGACGGCCGTTTCGACAGGATCTTCGTCCAACCGGCCGCCGGCGACGCGGGCGGCGCTCTCGGCGCGGCGCTTGCCACCTATTACGATGAAAATCATGGGAGCGAGCGCAAGAGCGGCACACAACAAAAAGATGCCATGCAGGGCGCCTATCTAGGACCGAGTTACGCCCAAGCCGATATCGAACGCCGGCTTTCGGAATGCGGCGCCATCTTCAGCATTGTCGAAGACGGCGAACTGATCGAAGCGACGGCCATGGCTCTCGCCAACGGGCAGGCGGTGGGCTGGCACCAAGGCCGGATGGAATTTGGCCCGCGCGCGCTCGGCAATCGCTCGATACTTGGCGACCCGCGTTCGCCAACGATGCAGAAAGCTCTAAACCTTAAGGTGAAATACCGCGAGAGCTTTCGCCCCTTCGCGCCGTCCGTTTTGCGCGAACATGTCGCGGATTGGTTCGAGATCGACATGGATTCGCCCTATATGTTGCTCGTCGCGAATGTGAAGCCCGCACGCTGCCGCAAAATGTCGGTGGACGAACAAGCGCTCTTTGGCATCGACAAATTGAATGTCGTGCGCTCGGATATTCCAGCCGTCACCCATGTCGATTATTCGGCTCGCATCCAGACCGTTCATAGGGAAACGAACCCGCGCTATCACGCATTGATCCGCCGGTTCGAGGAATTGACCGGCTGTCCTGTCCTCATTAACACAAGTTTTAACGTGCGCGGCGAGCCCATCGTCTGCACGCCGGAGGACGCGTTTCGCTGCTTCATGGGAAGCGAAATTGACTTTCTTGCGGTAGGACATTGCATCCTCCGCAAGGAACAGCAAAATTTCGAACTCGCCCGCGACTATAAGAACGCTTTCGAACTCGACTAGACCGGTCCCAAATCAAGCGTCGAAATTCGCATTGGCAAAATTCCCCAGCCGACGCCGCGTCTAAGGCACGTTGCGCTAGGCGCCTCGTCCCATTCTATTAAAAAAAGGTCATAGATCGTTAGACATTTTCTTGGGCGAGTCGAAGATGATTCTCGCGTGGGCTGGCAGGAATTCAAGCTTTATGCCGGACGCGCACGGGCACATTCCCGATCCGCCCCGAGCGTCCGGGCCGGCGTCTACGAACCCGGCCTGCGCAGGAGGACGAGGTCCTGCTCCGGGTTGCCGAGTGCACCGCGCGGCACGTGCTCGACGAGTTCAAAGCCGTCCGCAAGGCGATCGCGCACGAACGCAGGCGGGTGAAAAGTCATACAGAAGTTCGAGCCTGCGACCTCCGCCCAGCGCACGACGCACTCGCCGTCCGCATAGCTGCGGCGCTCCTCGCCCGTCAGCTGCTCGACGTACGCATCGCCGTGGAGCGTTAGCAGGAAGTGGCCGCCGGGACGCAGCACGCGGCCCAGCTCGTCGCGCCAGGCGAGCTGCGTCTTGACCGGGAGGTGGCTGAACACCGAGAGCGCGTAGACGAGGTCGAAGCTCGCGTCGCCGTAGGTCAGCGGCGGCTCGAGCGCGTTGACCCCAACCGCGACGAACGGCAGATGCGTGCGACACCACCTTATGGCGGGGCCGCTTAGGTCGCTGCCGCAGACCCGCGCGTCGAGGTCGTGCCAGCGGCGCAGCACGCGCCCGCACCCGCAGCCGAAATCTAGGATCGCCTCGAGCGAGCCGAGCGGTGCGCCCGCGCGCGCGAGCGCCGCGCGGATCGACTCCTCCGCACGCCGGCCGCCCTCGAGGAACGAGGCCGCGTCGGTGGTGCCCGCGACGCGGATCATGAGCACCGGCGGCGGCAGCGGTAGACCGTCCGGCCCGGCGGCGACCGTCTCGGCGCCAAGCGAGCGCAGGCGCTCCCGGCCGCGGAAGTAGGGGAGGAGGAGCCCGAGGTGACCGAGCAGGCGCAGGTACGCGGCTTTCACGTCGTCTATCCCGCACGCTCCTGCGTGAACCCGGCGCCGTCGGCGCTCCCCGTCGCCGATTCGATGCCACTCGTGCCGCGGTTCCCGTGGGTCGGCGCCATCGCGCAGACGGCGCCGATAGCGAAAAGCGGGATTACGCGCAACAACACCAAAGTCGCAGCGACGGCCGCAATCCAGACGATGGCAGGCAGTGTGATCTCCATTGACTGTCACTTTTCCGGCAACGAGGGTCACGCACGGCGAGGTGCGACTATTGATTTGCGATTATTGATAGTTGTCCCGCGAGCGAGTGTTGCCGATCGATCCAGAATGTCAAGACTGAATTGATCGCGCGCAAAATATTCGACTCGTACGCTTGCGCGTGGGTTACGCTCGGTTTATTCGATCTTGCGCGGACTACGCGTTTCCACGCGATTCGCGCCGATCTTTTGGCGGAAAGCGTTCCGTCCTCGACGGCAATGGCAGCGGCCCTGTGCCCGCGCGGGCCGAGTTTTCCGCGGCAAAGCCCGCTCGGCGGGGGAAAACCTCTCTAAAGCCAGTTGCAAAAGGCCGCCATCTTGTGATTCCCTACCTGCGCTGGCCGGAAACCAATTTTTGAGTCGCGCGCCGGCGGGTTAGACCCAATGCCGGAAATGCGGATGCGTTTCCCAATTCTCCCAAAGATTCATCCGAGGCCATGGAATGCCGCCTTTGCAACTGGACCTCGACCGCGCCGAAAATCCGCTGGACATCATCGAGAAAATCGCCGCGCACAATCGCTGGTCGTTCGACCGGGACGAAGAGGACGAGATTTCGATCTCGGTCGCCGGCGGCTGGTCAGAGTACAATATTGCCTTCACCTGGCTCGCCGAGATGGAGGCATTGCATGTTGCCTGCGCCTTCGACCTCAAAGTGCCGGGGGCGCGCCTCCTGGAGCTTGCCTCTCTCGTCTCGCTCATCAATGAACAACTCTGGATCGGACATTTCGACATTTGGCCCGATGACGGAGTGATCATGTTCCGGCATGCCATTTTGCTCGCCGGCGGCGCCGAGCTGAACGGCGATCAATGTCAAACCGTACTCGCCAGCGCGGTGCGCGCATGCGAACGCTACTACCAGGCTTTTCAATTTGTCGTCTGGGCCGGCAAAACCGCTCCCGAGGCGATCGGCACGGTCATGCTTGAAACCCAAGGCCGGGCCTGACATGGACGCGGCTGGCGTGGACCGCTTCGACGCGTCCCTGATGCTCGCCGGAGCGGGCAAGATGGGCGGCGCGATGCTGCGGGCCTGGCTCGACCGGGGGTACGATCCGCGAAAAATCAGCGTCATCGAGCCGCGCCCGTCGCCGGAAATCCTTGCGCTCGCGCAGGCCATGGGCTTTGCGCTAGCGGGCCCTTCGCGACCGCCAAAAATTCTCGTGCTCGCGATAAAACCGCAAAGTCTCGATGAGGCGGCTGCAGGGCTGGCGCCGTTCGCGAGCCCGGACACGCTGGTTGTTTCGATCCTGGCGGGCAAGACCATTGCCAATATAGCGGCGAGGTTTCCGCACGCGGCGGCGATTGTCCGGGCAATGCCAAATCTTGCCACATTGGTCGGACGCGGCATGGCCGTGCTTACGGCGAATGCCGCGGCGACGCCTGGCCAGCGTGCGGTGGCCGAGACGTTGTTTGCGGCGACGGGGCGCGTCGAATGGCTTGCCGGCGAGGACTTGATCAATGCCGCGACCGCCGTATCGGGTTCCGGCCCGGCTTACGTCTTCTATCTCGCTGAAACCTTGGCAAGCGCCGGGGTCTGCCTGGGTCTGCCAGAAGGTATCGCCGCGCGCTTGGCGCGCGCCACGGTCGAAGGCGCCGGCGAATTATTGTTCCAACGCCCGGAAAGCCGCGTGGCGGAACTGCGCGAAAATGTGACGTCGCGGGGCGGCGTGACCGCCGCCGCCCTCGAAATCTTGATGGCACGAGACGGCCTTGCGCCCCTGATCGAGCGCGCGGTGAAGGCGGCAAAGCAGCGTGCCGCCGCGCTCTCTGGGTAGCGATCCGATTTAACCGGAAAAGTTCAAATATAGTGCGGTTTCAGGCAACCCTACCAAGAAAGACTCTGGGCGAATAATGCCCAGGTATGGCGGGCGATCTGCTCGTCTTCCTGCGAGGCGAGAACGAGCACCTGGCAGCGGGATGCGGGGTCGTTGATAGGACTGTTCGCAGACCGGTTCCGAGCTTCGTCGAGACTGACGCCGATCCAGGACAAGCCGCCGCAGATCGCCGCGCGTGCTTCCCCATCATTTTCTCCAATGCCGCCGGTAAAGACGATTAAGTCGACTCCATCTAGCGCGGCGATCATCGCGGCCAACTGCTTGCGCACGGAATAGCAGAACATTTGAATGGCAAGTCGCGCATCGGCGTTTGATGACGCCGCTTCATGCAGGCGCCGCATGTCGCTGCCAACTCCCGAAATTCCCAGGAGGCCGGAACGGCGATCGATCAGCTCTTCGAGCATGGCAGCATCGAACTTCTTTTCACGCATCAGATAAATCAGTACGCCGGGGTCGAGATCGCCGCTGCGCGTGCCCATGATCACCCCGCCGGTCGGGGTCAACCCCATGCTGGTGTCGACCGATTTTCCCCCTTTGACCGCGGTGACGCT
This sequence comes from Methylocella sp., assembly GCA_050728695.1. Classification (GTDB taxonomy): domain Bacteria; phylum Pseudomonadota; class Alphaproteobacteria; order Rhizobiales; family Beijerinckiaceae; genus Methylocapsa. The sequence continues at coordinate 35,573 of JBOHJV010000009.1, forward strand.
TGCGCCATTGCCGAGATGAGCAATTACCAGTCGGTTGGGCAGATCGTTTCCAAGTTGGTGCACGATCGATTCGCACGAAAGGCCGTGAAACCCATAGCGTTGAATACCTTCCAATTGCAATTCCTTGGAGATCGGAAGGACACGTGCGACCGTCGCCAATTCGGCGTGAAAGGCGGTGTCGAAACACGCCACCTGCGGAAGCCCTGGAAAATGCTCTTGTGCGAACCGGATGACCGACAGAGCCGATGGAATATGCAGCGGCGCGAAGGCGGAAGCAGCTTCAAGTTGCCGTAGGACCGAATCATCAATGAGGCAATGCTGCCGGAGCATCGGTCCGCCATGGACGATTCGATGCCCGATGGCGGCCGGAGCCGGCATTTTGGTGTCGGCAAGAAGTCTTCCGATGCGGATGATCGCCTCTCGTTGGCTGGGAATGGATACTGTCTCGGAGAGCAACGTATTTGCGCGCGCTTGCGCGTAGAATTTACCTTTTTTCTCGCCGATCGACTCAGCCTCGCCGGAGAGCAGCATTTCGGTCCGTGAAGATCTGGCGCGGTACAATCCGAATTTGAGCGAGGAAGAGCCGCTGTTCAGCGCGAGTACGGTCAACGCCGTTTCAGTGTCTATCATACCATATCCGCCGGAATCACCGTGCTCACAAGCTCCAGCGCCAGTCGCGGACTTCCGGCATGTCGTCGCCATGCTCGCTGATATAGAGCTTGTGACGCTCCATGGTCGTCCAGTAACGCGCCGTCGCCGTCCCCACTTGATCGCTGAGCCGTGGAATTCGCTGGATGGCGTCCAGCGCGAGCTGATAGCGGTCGAGATTGTTCAGCACGACCATGTCGAAGGGGGTTGTGGTGGTGCCCTCCTCCTTGTAGCCGCGCACATGAATATTGTCATGATTGCGCCGCCGGTAGGTCAGCTTGTGAATGATCGCGGGATAGCCATGGAAGGCGAAGATCACCGGCTTATCTGTCGTGAACAGTTCGTCAAAATCCTGATCTTCTAGACCATGGGGATGCTCGGACTGAGGCTGCAATACCATCAAATCCACAACGTTGACGACACGGATGCGGATGTCGGGGACATACGCGCGCAAGAGCGTCACGGCAGCGAGCGTCTCAAGGGTCGGCACATCGCCGGCACAGGCCATCACCACGTCGGGATCACCGGCATCGTTGCTGGCCCATCGCCAAATACCCGCGCCGACGGTGCAATGGCGAACGGCCGAATCAATGTCGAGCCACTGCCACTCCGGATGTTTGCCGGCAATGATCACGTTGATGTAGTTGCAGCTGCGCAAACAGTGATCCGCTACCGACAGGAGGCAGTTTGCATCGGGCGGCAGATAGATGCGCACGATATCGGATTTCTTATTCGCGACATGATCAATAAAGCCGGGATCCTGGTGGGAAAAGCCGTTGTGATCCTGTCGCCAGACATGCGACGTGAGCAAGTAATTCAGCGACGCGATCGGCTTGCGCCATGGGATCTTCCTGCTGACCTTTAGCCATTTTGCATGCTGATTGAGCATCGAATCGATGATGTGAATGAAGGCCTCGTAGCAAGAGAACAGGCCATGGCGTCCTGTGAGCAGGTATCCTTCGAGCCAGCCCTCGCACAGATGCTCGCTCAACACCTCCATGACGCGACCTTTGGCGCTGAGATTCACATCGACCTCTTCAACAGCAGCCATCCATTCTTTGCCGGAGACTTCGTAGACGGCGTCCAACCTGTTCGACGCGGTCTCGTCCGGGCCAAAGAGCCGGAAATTCCGTTTGTCGAGATTAAACTTCATAACGTCGCGAAGAAAGCGTCCGAGAACCCGCGTCGATTCCGCCTCGACTCTGCCGGGCTTAAGCACTGCCATGGCGTAATCATGGAAGTGGGGCATCGATAGAGGCTGCAGCAATTCGCCGCCATTGGCGTGCGGATTGGAGCCCATGCGGCGATGGCCCGTCGGCGCGAGCGCAGCGAACTCGTCGCGGAACTTGCCGTGTTCGTCGAACAATTCGTGCGGGCGGTAGCTCTTCATCCAATCTTCGAGTTGCTGCAAATGTTCGGGGTTCTTGAAATCCGCGATCGGGACTTGATGCGCGCGCCAGGTGCCCTCGACCGGCTTGCCATCGACGAATTTCGGTCCTGTCCAACCCTTGGGCGTGCAGAAGACGATCATGGGCCAGCGCGGACGCTCTAGGGTTTCCGTCTCACCGCGAGACCGCGCGGCGCTCTGAATCTGCCGAATCTGCGCCAGAATCGCATCGAGCGTGCCGGCGAGACATTGATGCACGACCGCCGGATCGTCGCCCTCGACGAAATGCGGATCGTAGCCGTAGCCGCGCAATAGCTCGGTCAGCTCCTGGCGGCTGATGCGAGCCAGCACCGTCGGATTGGCGATCTTGAAACCGTTGAGATGAAGGATCGGAAGAACCGCGCCATCGCGCGCGGGGTTCAGGAACTTGTTGGAGTGCCAACTGGCGGCGAGCGCGCCAGTTTCCGCTTCGCCGTCGCCAATAATGCAAGCGACGATCAGATCCGGATTGTCGAAGGCGGCGCCATAGGCGTGGGTCAGTGAATAGCCCAGTTCTCCGCCTTCATGAATGGAGCCGGGAGTTTCCGGCGATACGTGACTGGGAATTCCGTAAGGCCAGGAGAATTGGCGAAAGAGCCGCTGCAGTCCGTTCCGGCTGCGCTCAATCGCCGGATAGTGCTCCGTGTACGACCCTTCTAGATAAGTCTGCGCCACTAGGCCTGGCCCGCCGTGACCCGGACCAATGACGTACATCATATTCAGATCGTTATCTTTGATTAGCCGGTTAAGATGGACATAGAGAAAGTTCAATCCCGGTGTCGTGCCCCAATGCCCGAGCAAACGGGGTTTGACATGTTCGAGCCTCAGCGGAGATTCGAGCAAAGGATTGTCTTGCAGATAGATCTGCCCGACCGAAAGGTAATTCGCCGCGCGCCAATAGGCGTGCATTTTCCGGAGGAGATCGGGTGACAAGGGATCGGGCATCAGGGTTTCCAAGATCGCCAGCCGCGGGCCGCGCAGCAATGTCAAGTTTGGGTCATCCTAACACGAACGACCGGGTCAGCGGTATCGGCGGAGCCGCCCCTTGGAAGTGGTTTTTGCATGTCTCGGCGCCGCGCGGTGTCATCAGCGCGAGCCCCCGACGCCACCCGCCGCTCCACCGGACCAAAAAGCGAAATCGAGCCTGCCTGAGTCGCGAATTCGTGAGGATCGGAAATAGCGGACTGTCCGGTGGCAGGATCTGCGACCAAGGCATGACCGGTGAAGTAGCCGTCTGGGTTGTACCACCGGATATTCCAAGGCCGACCTTCAGGTCAGGCTTTACTTCGATTTTTCACTTCTCTAGTTTACAAACTATTTTTACGAACGGAAGTCTTACGGTAATCTGGCTATCGCCATTTATGACACCAGGCTGTGTTGGCGGCTGGAACGTGCCTGGTCCGATTTGACCGCTTAAGCCGCCGGAGATTGCTATGCCGCCGTCGACCTGGACGCCCTCTTTCCCCACAGTGACCTGACCGGTGAGTCCGCCAAAGTGCCCCCAACGGTTACTCCTTCAAGCCCAAAGAAATCAACCGAGTTGACCGGATTTCCGCCCGCATACAGACTGTCTGCATAGAGATAGCTATTGAGGCCCCCAGCAACCCGACCAGGTCGCTTTCGATGTAGCGGCCGGTGTTTGGGTCGTAGTCGCGGAAATAATTGTAGTGCAGCTTGGCGTTGTGGTCGTAGAATTGCCCCGGAAAGCGGAGATGGTAGCTGAATGTGCCCGAAGGCAGGCCATTGCCGAAAGGATCGTGGTCCCACA
>JBOHJV010000010.1:0-39378 GCA_050728695.1 Methylocella sp.
GCTTGACCTTCTTGCCCCCTGCGCCCGCCGCCGAGACCTGCGCGCGGATGACGGTCGAATCGAACATCTGCACGAGATGCGCCGTTTCACTCAACGATGCGAACACCTCGAAAAAGGCCTCGAATACCACGTCTTGGAGTGCGTGACTCGTTGGGGGGATTCCCGAATCGGCCGCAGTCTGATTCAAGATGGCAAACACACGGAGGTTTGTCATGACGGCGGCGATTTTGTTGCGGGATGATTTCGATGGTTCGGCTCTGCGGCTTCTGGCGCGGCAATCGCGCGATGCCAATCAGACCCGGCGTCTCCTGAGCTTGTCGAAGGATGGCGTTGGCGGGGATGGACGACGGCGGCTTGCGCTCGGACGCGGCCCGGACCGGCGGCGTGGGAGCGCAGATCGTGCACGACTGGGTTGTCCGTTTCAACGCCAAAGGTCCCGATGGTCTTTTGAACGGCAAGGCGCCGGGCGCCCCCAGCATTCTCGACGATAGCCAGCGCCGGGCGTTGCGGCAGGTCGTGGAGGATGGCCCCATCCCGGCTATCCATGGCGTCGTGCGTTGGCGCCTCATCGATCTGGCGCAACGAGTCTTTGAAGAGTTTCGGGTTTCGATCTCGAAGCAAACGCTCAGTCGCGAGCTGCGTGCCATGGGCTTTCGCAAGCTCTCATGCGCAAGACGTGGAAGCCACCGCGGATTTTAAAAAAACTTCTGTGATCTCGTGGACGAAATCGCCGCAAAAGAAGCGCGCGGCAAACCGATAGAAATCTGGTTCCAGGACGAAGCTCGCATCGGGCAGAAAAACAAGATCGCCCGCCGCTGGGCAAGGCGCGGGACCAGGCCTTCCGCGCCAACCGGCCAGCGGACGAGTTCGGCCTATATCTTCGGCGCCATTTGCCCCGCCGAGGGAAAAGGTGCCGGGCTCGTTCTTCCCTCTTGCAACAGCGAGGCGATGGCTCTCCATTTGGCAGAAATCTCGCTTGCGGTGGCATCCGGCGCGCATGCGCTCGTTCTTCTCGATCAGGCCGGGTGGCATGTCTCGAAGAAGCTTCCCGTCCCCGGCAACATCACCCTCTTGCCATTGCCGCCAAAGTCACCCGAGCTCAACCCGGGGGAAAACATCGGGCAGTTCATGCGCGGCAACTGGCTCTCCAACCGCGTCTTCAACTCCTACGCCGACATTCTCGACCACTGCTGTTTCGCTTGGAACAAGCTCGTCGATATGCCATCGACAATCATGTCCATCGGCGGGCGCGAATGGGCCTACCGGTCAGGCTCAACGAGACTTGGTAGAACACACCGCTCTGGCGCAACCGCGAGAAGCATTTCCAGACGCTGTTTCCATTCCCGAATTCGGCCGGAAGCGCCCGCCAGGTGATGTTGTGGACCGTGAAATAGGGCAAGGCTTCGAGAAACCTTCAGTCGTCCCGCCCCTTATCGCCCCGCCGCGACCGGCAGGCCGGGAATGCATCGAGCGCAATCGCCCATTCCTCCTCGGTCATTTTCGTCAGCATGGTCAGCCCTCCTAAGACTGACCACCCACGAATCATCGAAAAAGTGATTTGGGAATCCCACCACCCTATATTTCCCCATATCCGTCCCCACGGCCTAGGTGCACGTGGAGGCTAGAAAATTCGCGTCGCCAAATCTCTTCCATGAAGCCTCGGAAGCCTCGCTAGGAAGGATAAGCTGACGGCGTTGCTCGGCATGTCCATGGGCTGCGAAATGATCGCGGCCGGAACGCCAAGTTCGGTGACGTTGCAAAGCTTTGGCCACGTCTGGATTGAAATTCAGATAAGCATGTTCTTCATAGTTTTCAGCGGAGACGAATGGAAAAGCAGGCCGGAAAGGGCGTCGTCCTTGCGCAGCCCAAGAGGTTTGCCGGACGCAATCATACAGGTGGAAATCGTGAGCGTGATGCTGCGCCAGAAAGTCTAGGATTTCTTGGCTCTGAAACAAGGTCGTGTCGAAGTAGTATTTTTGCGCGGCGTTCTCGCGCAGGTCATTGCTCTGCTTTGGGAGCTGGGCAAAACCAAACGCCGGATAAAGGGCGGACAAATTTTCCATGGTCGCGATGAAAGTGTAGGCCGATACCCTGCGAGCAACTTCAGTGGCGGGGATTGTGGCGAAATCGTCGCCGAGGATCATGCGAGCTTGGAAATTGAGAGAACCGTACCGAAGTAGAAGCGCAATCACCGAGGACGTTTTGGAAAAATCCGTTGCCCGTACTCCGGCCGATAAAAGCTGGACATTGTGATTTTGCGCCAAGAAGAACATTGGGCCACGGTTGTATATTTCGAATTGCCAATTCAACGCTGAAAGAATGTGAGAGATAGGCTCTCGGATAGTTGCGAAATACTCTATCGGGCGGTCAAGGGAGATCAGGGAGGTGGCGAATATCTCTTTCTGAAGATGCCCGCCTAGCCAATCAAGATGACGCGCCGCGTCGAGAAGTTTGGGAGCGGGGATCCCCTCGCAGTGGCCTTGCCCTCGATGGGAGCATGACCAAAGCAACTTGCCCACGGTATTACCCCCTGTTTTTGGTACGTGGACAAAGACGATCAGCGGGAAACGTTCGACATCATATGCCGGTCCATCAGAGGGCGCTGTCATTTTAATTTTCTCTAAATCGACAACACGTTCGCGTTTGAGCAACGACTGACAAACCTGACATCCTCCAGATCACCGGCATACGCGCGGTGCGCGGCGTGCGGGCGGGCGAAAGCCCCTCGGCTGGCGCGCGAGCCATTTGCAGGCCCCGATGAGCATGATCTTCCGCGGCTGGCCGCCAAATCAGTAATCTTCGCGATGTCTCGGGAGACACGGGGGAGTATGACCGTCGCGGCCGTCAATGACGATGATTCAAGCTTGCAAACGGGCGCGCGATGGACGATTTGAACCTTAGGATGTCGCGCTTCCGATGAGGTTTTGGTTTTATACCACCGAGATGATCCCGTTTCAAAGAGCCGCGCCCAATTCCGGTACGCGAGTAGGCCGAAAGGAGCTTATTCTGGGATGACTAGCCGCTTGATCGCCGCCCTAAATGCAGCGTGGCGGAGTGTTCGGCGCGCCCAACGGATTGGCAGACCGCTTTTGACGCAAGCATGGCAATTGGCCGGCGCCGCGAAGGCTCGCAAAGTGGCGTCGTACTGGGATGAGAATGCCGGGCGACATTGCGAGCCGTTCGCGCATTGGGAGAGCCCAGCGTCGATCCAGCATGCCCTTAACAAGCTCGTCACTGGCGATATTTCGGTCCATCCGCCTGGCTGGTTCATGCGGCGTTATGGTCCGTTCGCCCATGTCGCCGAACTCGGCTGCGGCGATGGGATTCTGGTTCACGTTCTCCTTAACGGCGATCCTGGCCTGACAGTGGATGCCTACGACATTTCGAAGGCATCGCTAGCCCGCGCGGCGGAGCGTATCAAGACCCATGGCGGCGCAACTGAGCGGTGCCGTTTTACGCCGATTGATCTCAATAGCGAGAGCTTGCCAGAGGCTGCCTACGACGCCGTCCTGACCACTGGCACAATGCACCATGTCGAGAACCTCGACTTTTGCTTCAGAAACATCGCGCGGTCTCTGCGGCCCGGCGGCTATCTGTGGCTGAACGACTATGTCGGACCGAACCGCTTCCAGTGGTCCAACACGCAGATGCGTCTGGCCGACGAGCTCCTGGCGCTCGTTCCGAAGGCATGGCGCCGGCGCGATAAGGTCGCACGCTGCGATGCGCGCGCGCTCCGCGCCAGGGATCCCTCCGAAGCGGTCGCTCCTCGGCACATCGAGGCGGCGTTGACCGCGCATTTCGAGATCGTCCAGAAATGGCCGCGCGGCGGCACTTTGCTCGCGCCGATTTTCGGCAGCGGCTGCCTCGACCCCGCCATGGCCGATTGCCCCGAGGGATCGGCGATCCTCGCCGCCATGTTCGAGGCCGAGCACGACCTGATCCGCGACGGCGCCCTGCCGTCGGACAGCTACGTTTACATAGCCAAGCCGCGGCCTTCCGCCCGTGGCCTCGTGCGCGAGGCCTTCGAACGCCATGCGGGACCGGTGCCCGAGGCCGGGATATTGGGCATAAGGGGCAGCCTCGAACCGTGGCTGCGGTTGAACGAGTTCACCGCATTCGAGTCGGTCCGCGCGCGGGACTTTGTGGCGCCGTTCCCGCCGGCGGCGCTGATGCATCGCACGTCTACCACCGACAACGACCAACGGTTCGCGGCGGCTGGCGTCGCGATTTTGAGGGCGCTTGCGGCGGCGAGCCCGAAGCCGCTGTCCGAATATAGCGACCTGCTCGATTTCGGGGTCGGCGCCGGCCGCCTCGCGCGCATGTTCAAAGGCTTTCAGGGACGCTATGCCGGCGTCGATATTGACGCCGACAGTGTCGCTTGGATTGCTGGCAACCTGCCTTGGGTGCAAGCGGTGAAGACGGAGCCTGGCCGGATGCTGCCCTTCGAGGATGCGGACTTCGACGCGGTGGCCGGCATTTCCGTCTTCACCCACATGAACGAGCAGAACCAATTTTTCTATCTCAACGAACTCCAGCGCGTGACGAGTGCTGGAGCGATGTTGCTCCTGACCGTTCATGGCGCGCGTGTCTTGGAGCGGGCCGAGACCGACCCTAACGTCGCCATGATGCTTGCCTTGCCCGACGGCGGGCTTGTCATGGCGCGCGCGGCATTCGATGCCGGACAGGGCTTTTGCTTCTTGCTTCAGCGCGGCCATCTGACTTCGAAAGACTACGAATATGGGGTCACGTTCATTTCCGAGGCGTACATCGCCCGCAATTGGTCGAGATATTTCGAGGTCCAAGCCATCGTGCGCGGCGCGATCCACGATTTCCAGGACATCGTGGTGCTCCGGCGCCGCGATGATGCCTCGACGCCTGAGCCGGAACGTTGAGCGGCCCGGCTCACCGAGTCGATAGACCCGCGCGGCGCCAACCCAAGATCGGCGAGCGGCGAACCCTACGGCAAATCGTGTCCGGCGTTCACTTTCGCGCGCGCCCAAATCTTCATTTTCACCGCGAAAAGAAGCAAGGCGTAGACAGCAAGGAAGATCAGCACCCTAAAGCCGAGGCGCTTGCGTTCCTCGAGTTTCGGTTCGGCGGCCCACATCAGGAAAGCCGACACATCCTTGGCGTATTGCGGAACCGTCTTGGGCGAACCGTCCGCGTAATCGACAAGACCGTCGCTTAGGGGTTTTGGCATGGCGATCTTGTGGCCCGGAAAATATTCGTTCCAGTTCAGGTCGTTGTCGTTCGTGTAGCCGTTCAAGAGCGCATCGATGTAATCGGCGCCTAGTTCTTGGTATTGGATGATGGGATCGATCAGAAAGAGCGGAAAACCGCGCTCATAGGTGCGGGCTTTGGCGAGCAGCGACATATCGGGGGGCGCCGCGCCGAGCGCCGCCGTCGCGGCTTGTACATTGGCAAAATTCCATGGGAAGTAATCCGATGGCCGGCCGGGCCGTTCGAACATTTCGCCGGCATCGTTTGGGCCGTCCTTGATCTTGTATGTGGCGGCGAGCGCCTTGACTTGCGCTTCCGTAAAGCCGGGGCCGCCCGAATCCGCCAAATTGCGGAAAGCGACCAATTCGAGGGAATGACAATTGGAACAAACCTCGTGATAGACCTGAAACCCCCGCTGAAGCTGCGCTTGATCGTAGCCCCCAAAGGGGCCGTAAAAGCTCCATTTCTTGCGCGGCGGATTGGGCTGCTCCTGCTTTTCGGCGGGCCCCGGTGGAGACTCGTCGGCCGCGAGCAACTTAGCGGCGCTGGGGCCTAAAGCCGCCGCCAGAAACGCGCCGAAAGTCAACCCAATTGCGCGGCCGATACCGAGCCTCATCGCGTCTTCCCTTGCGGCCAGGAGGTCATTGCCGCGGTTCGTGCGCTTGCAGGGGATTGGCGTCCGTCGCCGCGGCCAGGCCAGGCTTGCCTAGCACCGCGTCGCAAATGGAGGGGGGCAGGGGCCTCGGCTTCTCGAATCGTCCAAGCAACGGCAGGATCGCCAGGAAGTAGAGAAAATAATAGACGGTCAGGAGCCGGGCGGCGATCACATAGCCTCCTTCCGGCGGCTGCGATCCCATATAGCCAAGCAGCACCGCGCAGGCGACAAAGAGCCAAAAGAAAATTTGGTAAAGAGGCCGGTAAGCCGCCGACTTGACCTTAGAGGTGTCGAGCCAAGGTAGAAACGCAATAATGACGACCGACGCGAACATCGCGGCGGTTCCGCCAAGTTTTGATGGGATTGACCGCAAAATCGCGTAAAAGGGCAGATAATACCATTCCGGCACGATATGAACCGGAGTCAGCAACGGATTAGCCTCGATGTAATTATCGGCATTGGAAAGATAATTCGGCACGTAAAACACAAACCATGTTGAAAACGCAAGGAAGCAAACAAGCGCGAAACCATCCTTCACGGTGAAATAGGGATGGAAAGGCAAGGTGTCCTTGGCGGTCTTTTTTTCGACCCCGGCCGGATTGTTCGATCCATGAACATGCAGCGCCCAAATATGCAAGACGACGACGCCCGCGATCATGAATGGCAGCAGATAGTGAAGCGAGTAGAAACGATTAAGGGTCGCGTTGTCGACCGCGTATCCGCCCCAGAGCCAAGTGGTAATCGAATCGCCAACCAACGGGATTGCCGAGAACAGGCTGGTGATGACCGTCGCCCCCCAAAAACTCATCTGCCCCCAAGGCAGGACATAGCCCGTGAAGGCCGTCACGATCGCCAGGAGAAAAATGATGACGCCGAGCAGCCATAGGACTTCCCGCGGCGCTTTGTAGGAGCCGTAATACATGCCCCTGAACATGTGGATATAAAGCGCGAGGAAGAACATCGAGGCGCCGTTGGCATGCGCGTAGCGCAGCAGCCAGCCGTAGTTCACGTCGCGCATGATATGCTCGATCGACGCGAACGCGAGGCCGGACTGCGGCGTATAATGCATGGCAAGGACCACGCCGGTGACGATCTGGGCCGCCAGCATGAACGACAAGATGCCGCCGAAGGTCCACCAATAGTTGAGGTTGCGCGGGTTGGGGAAAACCACGAAGGAGGAGTGAAGAAGGCCGCCGACCGGCAGACGGCTTTCGAGCCACTTGGCCAGGCGGCTCTTCGGTACGTAGGTCGACTCTCCGCTCATGATCAGGTCTTCTCTCGATGACTTTTACCGGTGATCTTCGACGGCACCGGCGGGCCCGCAAGCCTTCGCGGGCCGCGGCTCTTAGCCTATCGTGACCTTCGTGTCGCTCGCGAACTTATACGGCGGCAAAGCAAGGTTGTTTGGCGCTGGACCATAGCGGATGCGGCCGGACGCATCGTAGACCGAGCCGTGACATGGGCAAAAGTAACCGCCCTCATAGGGGCCGTCGTTCTTGAGCGGCACGCAGCCAAGATGGGTGCAAATGCCGATGAGGATGAGCCATTCTGGCTTTTGCACCCGCGACTCATCGGTTGCCGGATCGCGCAGCTCGCTCAAGGGCACCGCGCGCGCAACTTCGATCTCTTTTGCGGTGCGATGGCTGATGAAAATGGGCTTGCCGCGCCATTTCACGGTTACGATTTGGCCTTCCGCGATATGGGCGATATCGACGTCCGCCGTGGCGGCCGCTAATGTCGTCGCGTCGGGACTCATCTGGTCGATCAGCGGCCAGGCCGCGAAACCGGCCCCAACCGCGCCCATCGCGCCGGTCGCGACGAACAGGATGTCCCTTCGATTCGGTTCGTCTGCTATCGTATTTGCTGCCATGCTATCCTCGAATTTTGCCGCATCGTTGCGACTATCGAATTGTGGAGCGCCGTCAAGGAGGCAATAGCCATGCCGCAACGCCCCCGTTCCATGCGAGATCCGATGCTTGCGCGTCAAGCCACGAGTTTGTGACTGTTGCGTTGGCGCTCCCGTCATTTTGAAAATGCGCGACCGAAAACATGGAGCCTGACCGGACCGCGCCTTTGACGTTGGCGCTCTATCAGCCTGACATCCCGCAAAACACGGGCACGATCTTGCGGATGTGCGCCTGTCTTGGGCTCGAAGCCGCGATTATCGAACCCGCCGGTTTCTTGGCGAGCGACAAGCATTTCCGCCGGGCTGGCATGGATTACCTTGCTCATGTCGAGATCGCACGTTATCCCCATTTCGCCGCCTTCGACGACTGGCGCTGCGCCAATGGCCGGCGGCTGGTTCTGCTGACGACCAAGGCGGAGATTGCCTACACGGCTTTTTGCTATTTGCCCGGCGATATTCTGCTTTTCGGCCGCGAGTCGGCCGGCGCGCCGGCCGAAGTCCATGCCGCCGCCGATGCGCGTCTCCTGATCCCCATGAAACACAAGTTGCGGTCGCTGAATGTCGCCCTCGCCGCGGCGATGGTGGCGGGCGAGGCGGTGCGGCAGATGCGCCTCGCCGGATTTTCTTAAACGTCTGGATTATATATTTCAGCCACTGCCGCCTGAAAGCGCAACGCGCCATTCATCTCATGGCGAAATCTTACATTGACCGATGGATCAAATCCAGACTTTTACATCTTAACGGGGAGGCGATCGCGCGGAAGAAACAAACCAAGCTAACCGGGCGGCCTTATGGGCCATGTTCAAAGCGGGGCTCTGTCACGAAATTCGCCGACGCAACCACTGCTTGCGGCGTGGTCTTCGGAAAATTTGCGCCAGAGCCCGCACGGATCGCCGACCGGTTTAGGGCTTCTTGTCACGCAACACGACACGTGCGCAAAGGCCCAGCCTTCTCAATCTTCCTTGCCGCCCCTCTTGAGGAAAAAGTACGGGTCCGATTGGGCGAACATATCAGCCGGATTTACAAACTTAAAGCCATTGGACAGCAGATCCGCAAGACACTGTGAACAGGACGAAGTCGTAGCCGGAGCACACGACGACGGTAACGTAACCCCTGCGCTAGCTTGGCTTCCTTCCACGTTTTGCGACCCCGCGCCGGGGGCAAACTGAAAATTCTTGCATATGACACTCGCAACGTCCGTCGCCATCGCCTGGCCCGGCAGCCCTACCGTCAAAACCGCTCCGAACACCAAATAATTCGCATATTTCTTCATGTCCTCTCTCCCTTTAGCTCAATTTTTGGCCAGTTTAGCCCGCATAGTCCAGCATTCCCCAGATACTGGGGATGTGCCAAAAGTATCATGGCTCTCCTGCCGCGACATCGGTCATTCGTTCTATACCGACATTGCCCGGATTGATTGCCAAGAAAACGCTTCCTCCGCGCCCGAGTTCACGGGGTGACGATTTTGCTATTCGTTCCCCGTGTGCGGCCCCGCAGGACGAACGGGCCATTGACCAAGACGCACCTCTCCCTTGGGTATCGCTCGGCGCGGCGCCATAAAACCGCAAACCTTTGCCCGCTTGCCGCCTCGCTTGCGGGCTTTCAACGCTTCTTCGACGGCATCGACGTTAGCTCCCCCACTCTCTTGCGCAGCAGCGCGTTCTCGGCCTCAAGCTCTTTCAACCTCAGGGCATGGCTCGCCACCAGGGAGGTGAACAAATTGGCGAGCCTTGCGCCAATGGGCGAACCGATCCCGGTGCACGGGTCAGGACCGACACCAGCGCGGAAATTGCCGTTGTCCCCTTGCCTGATGTCGTTGAAGCAGACCTGATTGAGGAAAAGTTTGGGAGTGATGAAACCGAGCTTGGTTCCGAAGGCGGCAAACAGCCCTGCGTAAAGCGGCGCGACGGCGCTGGTTCCGCCGATCGGAACCTGAGCACCATGGATCACAATATTATATCCCGTGTTGGGGTCCGCGTTGGCGGCCACGTCCGGCACCATTCGCCCCGGGCCGTTCGGCGCCCCAATCTGCCAATCCGGCAGCTGGAACAGTGTTGAGTAGCCGCCCCCGGTCCCCTCGCCGCTGGGGCTGCCGGGGTCGTTATTCCACACCGTTTCCGTTGTCGCGGTCTTGTTCGTTCCGCCACAAGCGATCACGTGCGGACAAGACGCCGGAAGATCGACGTTTGCTGGAGTCGGCCCGCCGTCGCTCGAGTCGTTGTCGCCAGACGCGGCGAAAACGACCATGCCGGCCGCGGTAGCATCGGCCGCCGCCTGTTCCATGTCCTGGCCTGTCTGGCCTCCTCCTTGCTGGGCCCAAATGGCTTCATCCGCGCCCCAGGAGATCGAGCACACGTCACAGCCATCCGCTGTCGCGGCATGGACCGCGGTCGCGATGTCTTGGGCCCAGTAGATGCGGATGGTGGCGGCCTTGCCAGTTGCCACATAGTACGCAGCTGCGGCAACCTCGATGTCCAGCGCGACCTCGCCGTCAGGGTCAGGACTCTTCCCCTGATTCGGCTTGTTCTGAGTTCCATCGACCGACACGTCCGTAATTTGCGGAACTGGCTGGCCGATTCCTTTGAAGAATTGGTCGATGTCCGGTTGCACCCAGCCGCCATCGAGCTCGACGATGGCGATCACTCCACCGCCGGCGAGACCGGTCGGCCAATTGTAGGCGGCGCAGAGATCGGGGACGTTCCACGGACCTGCGCCCGCGGCATCGCGCGCGCCCGGAGCGCGTTGCCTCATCTTGAAGTAGGGCTTGACGCGCGGCCGGCCATAATGGACGTAAGAGTGAATTCCAGCTCTAATGCCGGCGCCAGCCGGCCCTGTTTCCACTGAAGAATGACGATCGCGAGCCATGTGTGTCTTCCCAAATTTGCGGCGTTCTTTAATCTCTGACCATGGATTATCGAAGCTGACCGGGGTCCACTTTATGAACCGATATGGTACAAGAATGATCTCACGAAACCGCTTCCTCCACACCCCCTCTTTGGGGGATGATGATTTTGCTAATCCTTCACCGCGCGCTGCGGCGCGGGACGGGCGGGCCACTCAAGACGTATCTCTCCTTTTGGTTTCGCTCGGCACGCCGCCATGAAGTAACGCCTTCGCCGCGGCCATGCGGCGGGCGAAAAATGGCGCGAAAACTGCTACCTTTCTTCGATCGTTGAGGGACGAGGCGATGCCGAAAACATTTGCCGCCACCGCGCAATCCAAGGGCCAAAATTGCATGGCGAAACTCGATTTAAACGAACTTCGCGGAAGCGCGGCCAGGGCGTGGTTCGAGCAGCTGCGGGAAGAGGTCATCGCGGCCTTCGAACTGTTGGAGAGCGAGGCGGCGGGACCGTTCGCCGAGCCGGGCATGGCGCCGGGACGTTTCGTGACGAAACCCTGGGCAAGGATCGATCGCGGCGGCGGTGATGGCGGCGGCGGCCGCATGGCGATCCTCAATGGCCGGGTATTCGAGAAAATGGCGGTTCATACTTCGGCGGTGTTTGGGACTTTTCCGCCCGAATTCGCGGCGCAAATCCCTGGCGCCGGAACCGATCCGGCGTTCTGGGCCTCTGGGGTTTCGGTGATCGCGCACCCTTGGAATCCGAACGTACCCATCGTCCATATGAATACGCGTTTCGTCCTGACCGCCAAGGCGTGGTTCGGCGGCGGCGCCGATCTCACTCCCGTGCTCGACCGACGGCGCGACCAAGCCGATCCCGACACGCGCGACTTCCATGCCGCCATGAAGGCCGCCTGCGACAACCACGGCAAAGTCGCGGATCACGCGAAATTCAAGCGATGGTGCGACGATTATTTTTATTTGAAGCACCGCAACGAGCCCCGCGGGACGGGCGGCATTTTTTACGATTATCTCGATTGCCCTCGCGGCGACGAAACCGCGTTCGCCGAAACCTTCGCGTTCACGCGCGCCGTGGGTAGGGGTTTTCTCGCCATCTATCCCGAACTCGTGCGCCGCAATTTCGCGCTTTCCTGGACTGCAGCCGATCGCGAGGAGCAACTCGTGCGGCGCGGCCGCTACGCCGAATTCAACTTGATTTACGATCGCGGGACGATTTTCGGCTTGCAAACCGGCGGCAATGTCGAGGCGATTTTGTCGTCGCTACCGCCCCTCGCGCGCTGGCCTTGAGGGAGGTAAGGCCGACGGAAAAGGCACCAGGCGGATTGGCGTCTTCCACTTTCGCGCCGATTGGCTTGCTCCCACTCTATTGTTCTTATCGGATATGACCGATTGATTTATATGACAAAAATGTTCCTCGCTCCGAAAACTTCCGTCGCTCAGCCCCGCCAGATAGATATGGCTCTTGATTTCAAAGAAGAATTTAGCCGTTCGCAAAATTCCTCACCTTCGCTGACTATCGATATCGACCGATGAATTTCTTCCAATCCGCTATCAGGATCGGGCTAGCGAAGTGACCAAAAACTACCGTCAGCGTCACAGTGGACTTCCAAGAGGCCCCCTATGAAGACTTAACGCCAGTCGCCTCGCGATAGCGCTTGATCGTCTCACGCAAGCGCTCGTTCACCGGCGTCGGCTCCGAGAGGGCCAGAACCAACGCCTGAGAGTCACCAGCAGAAAGCCTGATGATTTCGTCGCCTTCCGGCGTGCACATAGATAAGTTCTCAATTCGCTTTTGGCGTTCCTCGGTCATGATTCATCCCTGTCCTACCTTGAGCCTTATCAGGCGTCACGGCCTGAAGTGCTCCTGCACATAGTCGGCGACTTGGCTGAGCGGAATTTCCTGCGAGTGGCTCTCGCGCGCCGCAGCACGCAGACCCGCTGCGTTCAAATCCGACCTTAAGGCAATCGGCATGGCAAAACTCCCGGCTTCGCCACACTGAATCGGACCCGAACCGCGTCGCGGAAGACCAAGAGTCAAGCTGGCGAACCAGGCGTGCGCTCAATGAAATGAGGAGACCCCGTGGGCGGGAACGCTCTTGAATCCACCCAAGACAGCGCTGTTTAACAGTTCGCGGCAGAGGCTGAAGAAATGCTTGAGCAAGTGCATGAGGCACTTTGGGTCGCTGACGGCGAGATTGTCAGCTTCTTTGGCGCGCCCTATCCGACGCGTTCCGTCATTGCCCGACTGGAGAACGGCGATCTGTGGGTATGGTCGCCGGTCAAGCTGACGGCGGATCTGCGCACCGAAGTTGATCGTCTGGGCGCGGTTCGTCACCTCGTGAGCCCCAACAAGCTGCATCACCTCTATCTGCGCGAATGGAAGGCGGCCTATCCCGAGGCACTGTTATGGGGGCCGCAATCGACAATTAAGAAATGCTCCGGCCTGTCCTTCCGCGAAGCGCTGAAGGACAGCCCGCCGCCGCAATGGCTTCCCGATATCGACCAGGCATGGTTCCGCGGTTCGTTCGCGATGGACGAGATTGTTTTTCTTCACCGCCCCTCCGCCACCGTAATCATCGCCGATCTGATCCAGACGTTCAGCGATCACTTTCTCCGAGAGCATTGGGGTTTGTGGCGCTTTCTGGCGCGCCTCGATGGCCTCACCCAGGATCAAGCCTGCGCGCCGCTCGAATGGCGATTATCATTTATCAACCGCGCACCGGCGCGCCGGGCGCGAGACAAGGTGCTGCGCTGGGATTGTCGGCGCGTCATTGTCGCCCACGGCGAGTGGCCGCGCGCGAACGGGAATGCCTTTCTCGCAAAGTCATTTCGCTGGCTCGGCGCTTGATCGGATTCACGTTCGTGCGCACATCGACGAGACGTTGGGTGGGCTAGAAGCGGGCCTGCTGGCTGGTCCAGATTCATCCAAGAACTATCGAAGAAGGACGATTGATCCTATTTCGCAATCGTATCCTCTACTATCCCAGATCCACCCTCTTCTACACCCCTTCAGGCCCACTCAATCTTCCCAATGCAGCGTAACGCGCTGATTTATCAGCGCAAAATATTTTTGCTGACGGTCTAAATTCGACTGCCAGTCCGTCAAATTTTTTCGCTTATGATTTCAAAGGGAAAATCGCGCGATTCAAATTTTGCGCGGCTTCGACAACTATCGCTATCGATCGGTCGATTTCTGCGAATCCCGGCAACCGAGTCCGTTCCGATCCGCCCGAGAAAAAGACGGTCAGGGCTTTGGTATAAGTTGCGATCAATCCGCTCGGTGCTGCTGATCGGCGTAGAGGTCGCTTAACCAGGCCACGCGCCATTTTCTCGCGGAGAGGCGGCGCTTCCGACCGCGTGGCAGAGGATTAGCGCGGAACATCACCGGGTGCGCCGTCAAAGCAGGCGCGCGCGGCATGGATATCGGAATAACGACGGTCGGCCCAATCGATGAGGTTCGCCATCGGCTCCAGCAGGGATTCGCCTAGCGGGGGCCAGACGATATTCGACGCTCGGCGGCTTGGTTGGAAAGACATGGCGGGTGATCAGTCCGTCGCGCTCCAAATCGCGCAGGGTCTGGGTGAGCATGCGCTTGGAGATGTCGCGGATTGCGCGGTGAAGCTCGCTGAAGCGCTGCGGTCGCGTCGCGAGGGTCATGATCATGAGAATGCTCCATTTGTCGCCGATGCGGTCGAGCACGTCGCGCACCGGGCAGCGTACGGGTTCTACTGACTGGGCGTCGTCCGATTGATATCGGCTGAATCGCTCGATCGCGCTCAATGCGGTGCTCATACGGGTACCCCTGGTCTCTCCTGGTAACAAAAAACTGCCTCCTTGCGGCGCAGGACCGAGGTCTTTATGTGAGACCTGCCCCCAAACATAGACCCTATGGGGCCAGGAGAAAACACATGTTTTTAGTGATGGGAATTACGGGAAAAGTTGGCGGCGCGACGGCAAGGCATTTGCTGGCGCAAGGCAAGAAGGTACGCGCGCTGGTCCGCGACCGCGCGAAGGCGGCAAGCTGGACGGACCAGGGCGTCGAACTGGTCGACGGCGACTGGAACGATGCGGCCGCCATCGAGCGGGCGCTCGAGGGCGTCGACGGCGCGTTTGTAATGTTGCCGGCCGTCTGGGCCCCCACGCCGGATTTCAAGGAAGCCAAGGGCGTCATCGCGAACTATGTCGAAGCACTCACCAAAGCGCCGGCGCCGCGGGTCGTCGCGCTCTCGTCGATGGGCGCGAACAGAACCAGCGGGCTGGGGATGATCACGGCCCTGTCGCTTCTGGAACAGGGCTTTTGCGACCTGACATTGCCGATCGCATATGTGCGAGCCGGCGGGTTTTTCGAAAACTTCCTTTACGGCTTGCACGTCGCCCAGGGCGGCGCGCTGCCCGTCCACTACAACCCGACAAATCGGAAATCGACCATGGTCGCGACCAACGACATCGGCGCCGAGGTCGCGACGCTTCTGAGCGGGCCGGCGTGGTCGGGGCATCGGGTCATCGAACTCGGTTCGATGGTGAGCGCGGATGAAGTCGCTGCGCAATTGGGTGAAGTCATGAAGCTCGACGTTAAAGCCTTTGCCGTCCCGCGGGCCGAGTGGCCGGCAGCATTCGAGCAGTTCGGCATTCCGAAGGGCCAGACCGGACCGGCCGAAGCGATGTTTGAGGCCGTCAACGCGGGATGGATGGACCTCGGGGTCGAGGGTACGGAGCACGTCGTGGGCACGACGTCCCCCCGCGATGTTTTCTCGGCGGCCCGGAAAGCCGCCACGGCGTAGGTCCGCGGATCAGCGATGGGATGCGACTTCCGGGACCTGCTCCGGAAATCCGCGTCTCCTTCGGAATGAATGCGTCGCGGCCGGCCGTCCGGAGTGGCGCAACCGGCACCCGATGTACATCGCGATCCTGGCAGAGAGTTTGAAATAGCCCGGTCGATGTGAACTGCGGCGCTAACACTAAGAGAGATCGAGATTAAACATGAAGATTCTTGTTTTGGGTGCAACGGGCGGAACGGGCTGGCTGCCCGACAAGGCCGCCATACCGGTCCTCCGCGGCGCCCTCATCAGACAAGGTTGGACAAATGTCTAAGATTTCCTGGCGCCAGGTCTCGGCCTTGGCACTTGCCGCTTTCTTCGTCGTGGGATCGCTCAGCAACATCTTCGCCCCGCCATCGATCTACGAGGAATATCTGCGGTGGGGATATCCGCGCTGGTTCCATTTCGTGACAGGATCGCTGGAACTCATGACCGCCGTTTTGCTGGTGCGGGCACAGACGCGGCTGTGGGGCTCGGAACTCGGCTGCACCGTGATGTTGGCGGCGCTCGCGACCGTGACACTCCACGGCGAATACGGGCACGGGGTGGCGCCGCTTGTAGTGGCGGCACTATCGATACTCGTCGGCTGGATCGCCTGGCGGAAGCGGCTTTCCAGCTCGGAATGACTTATACCAACTATCGACGGCTATCGCTCGGATAACATCGCATTTAA
The DNA here is from genome assembly GCA_050728695.1 of Methylocella sp. GTDB lineage: Bacteria > Pseudomonadota > Alphaproteobacteria > Rhizobiales > Beijerinckiaceae > Methylocapsa. The sequence goes on from JBOHJV010000010.1 coordinate 16,132, forward strand.
CCCGCTACTCTATCCTGCTTTACTCTACAGTACTCTCCCCTCACTCCCACTCGATCGTCCCGGGTGGCTTGCTCGTCACGTCGTAGACGACCCGATTGATGCCCTTGACCTCGTTGATAATCCGCGTCGCGGCGCGGCCCAGAAATGCCATGTCGAAGGAAAAAAAATCGGCGGTCATGCCATCGGCCGAGGTGACCGCGCGCAGCGCGCAGACGAAATCATAAGTGCGTCCATCGCCCATGACGCCGACGCTGCGCACCGGCAACAGCACCGCGAACGCCTGCCAAATCTTGTCGTAAAGGCCCGCTTTGCGGATTTCGTCGAGATAGATAGCATCCGCCCGGCGCAGAATATCAAGCTTTTCAGGGGTGACGCCGCCGGGGCAGCGAATCGCGAGCCCCGGACCTGGAAATGGATGCCGGTCGACGAAGTTTTTGGGCAGGCCCAGTTCGCGGCCAAGCGCCCGCACCTCGTCCTTGAACAACTCGCGCAAGGGCTCGATCAGCTTCATCTTCATGCGCTCGGGCAGGCCGCCGACATTATGATGCGACTTGATCGTGACCGAAGGCCCGCCGCTCGCCGGCACGCTCTCGATCACGTCTGGATAGAGCGTGCCCTGGCCCAAAAATTCCGGCAATCCGCGGCCATCGGCGGCGATTCTTTTGGCCTCGCGTTCGAATGTCGCGATGAACAAGCGCCCAATGATCTTGCGTTTTTCTTCCGGGTCCCTGATCCCGCTCAAGGCGCCGAGAAAGAGCTCCGCCGCTTCGACATGGACGAGCGGAATATTGTAATGGCCGCGAAATAGGCGCACGACCTCTTCCGCCTCGCCAAGGCGCAACAGGCCGTGGTCGACGAAAACGCAAGTCAGGCGGTCGCCGATCGCTTCATGAATCAACAGCGCCGCGACCGCCGAATCGACACCGCCCGAGAGGCCGCACAAAACGCGGCCTTGGCCTACCCGCGCGCGAATCGCGGCAATCGCCTCGACCTGGAAGGCGCCCATGGTCCAATCCGCGCGCAGTCCCGCGACCTTGTGGACGAAATTGGCAAGCAGCCTCGCGCCGTCCGGCGTGTGCGCGACCTCGAGATGAAACTGCACGCCATAGAGGCCGCGCTTCTCGTCGGCAATCGCTGCCAACGGCGCGTTCTCCGAGGCGGCAATGCGAGAAAATCCAGGCGGCAAAACGGTCACCGCGTCGGCGTGGCTCATCCAAACCGGATAGCGCTTGCCGTGTTCCCACACCCCGTCAAACAGTGCGCTTTGTTGCAAAACCTCGACCTCGGCGCGGCCGAATTCGCGTTTATGCCCGGCCGCGACCTTGCCGCCCAATTGCGCCGCCATCGCTTGCTGGCCATAGCAGATGCCGAGGATTGGCACCCCGGCCGCAAAAATCGAGTCCGGAACCCGGGGCGCCCCTTCATTGTGGACGGAGGCAGGGCCGCCCGACAAGATCACCGCTTTCGGGGCTAGCTCCACGAACTTCTTTTCGGCGTATTGGGCGGACGCGATCTCGCAATAGACGCAAGCCTCGCGGACGCGCCGCGCAATCAATTGCGTCACCTGCGATCCGAAATCGACGATCAAAACCTTGTCGTGATGAACGGTTATGACGTCGTGGAGAGGATCTGGCGCCATTCGCGAACCTATTTTTCGCGGCCATGGTGTTCGCTTAGGCGATCGCTCCATCAGGCGCAAGCGCTCCCGGCCCTTGGCGGGTTTTCGCACACAGCGCGACAAGCTTGAAATTTCAACCCCGCTTTCGCGCCCAATCCGGCCCCTGCTGAACCGCTCCTTCACCCGATTGCCCCTGCGGCGCGGCGTCAGTCCGGGCGAACCGCGGCCATGATGTAATTGATGTCCATGTCGTGCGAGAGCCGCCATTTGGCCCGCAGGGGATCATAGACCACCCCCGTCTCATCCTTGATGCGCAGGCCGCAAGCGCGCAAGGCCTTGGCGAGTTCTTGCGGGGTGATGAATTGGCTCCAGTTGTGCGTGCCCCGCGGAAGCCACCGCAAAAAATATTCGGCGCCGACGATCGCGACGGCAAAACTCTTCAAGGTGCGATTGAGCGTGGCGGCGGCAAGCATGCCGCCAGGCCGCACCATCGCTGCGGCTTCGGTGAGGAAGCGCGAAACGTCGCGCACATGCTCGACGACTTCCATGGCGAGGACAACATCGAAGACAACACTTTCCGTCGCAAGGTCCTCGGCGGCGACGCAGCGATAATCGATGGCAAGGTTTGCTTTCGCGGCGTGGTCTCGCGCGACTTCGATGTTGCGCCGCGCCGGATCGATCGCGGTCACGCGGGCGCCAAGCCGGGCCAGGGGTTCCGAGAGAATGCCGGCGCCGCATCCTATATCGAGGATCGTCAAGCCCTGGAGCGCCTCAGCCGAGCGCCAGTCGCGCGGCTTTCCGTCGAGGGGAAAATGCTTGCCCAAATGCTCGCGCAAATAGGCGACACGGACCGGGTTGAATTTGTGCAGCGCCCGCATGGGGCCATCGAGATCCCACCATTGCCCGCCGAGCCGGTCGAAACGGGCAACTGACTCCGGATCGATCGTCGCGTCGCGGCGGCGCTTTTCCTTGCTGCCCATGGCCGTTTCCCATTGACTTGATGTGCCGGCATTTGCATGGTTGCGCGAGGCGAGCCAGTTGCGGGGCCGTTGATTTCCTAATCAAGTATCCCGCCTTGGCAAGGAAGCGATTGCGACACGATGGCCCGTCTTGTGATGAAATTTGGCGGCACGTCGGTCGCAAACATAGAGCGCGTTCGCAATGTTGCAAGGCACGTCGCGCGCGAGCGGGGCGAAGGTCATGACATAGCGGTCGTGGTCTCCGCGATGGCCGGCAAGACCAACGAACTCGTCGGCTGGTGCGAGGAGGCAGCAAATCTTTGCGACCGGCGCGAATACGACGCCGTTGTCGCCTCCGGCGAACAGGTGACCGCCGGGCTCCTCGCCATCGTTTTGCAGGGCCAGGGAATTGCCGCGCGCTCGTGGCAAGGCTGGCAAATTCCGATTCTGACTTCGAACGAGCATGGTTCGGCCCGGATCGAGCATATTGAGGTGGCGGCCATTGCCGATGGTTTTGCCGCCCGCGGGGAAGTGGCGGTGATCGCAGGTTTCCAGGGGCTTCACAAGGAATGCGGGCGCATTGCGACGCTTGGGCGGGGCGGCTCCGACGCAAGCGCTGTGGCGGTCGCCGCGGCGATCGGGGCGATCCGCTGCGACATCTATACCGATGTCGACGGAGTCTATACCACCGATCCCCGGATCGTGCCGAAAGCCAAGCGGCTCGATCGCATCGCTTTCGAGGAAATGCTGGAAATGGCCTCGCTCGGGGCCAAGGTGCTCCAGGCGCGCTCGGTTGAGCTTGCCATGGTGCACAAGGTCAAGACATTCGTCCGGTCGTCGTTCGACGATCCGGGCGGCTCCCGACAAGGCACGTTGATTTGCGGCGAGGAGGATATCGTGGAAAGCCAAGTGGTCACTGGCATCGCTTTCTCGCGGGACGAGGCGCAGATTACGTTGCGCCGCGTGGCCGATCGCCCGGGCATCGCCGCCGCCATATTCATGCCGCTCGCCGAAGCCAATATCAATGTGGACATGATCGTTCAGGTGGCGTCCGAGGATTCGGGCGTGACCGATATCACTTTTACCGTTTCCGCCGCCGATTTCGCCCGCGCCCAAGCGATTTTATTCGAAGCGCAACCGGAAATCGGCTTTTCCAGTCTACACGGCGCGAGCGATGTCGTGAAGATTTCGGCGATTGGCGTCGGCATGCGCAGCCACGCCGGGGTGGCCGCGCGGGGTTTTAAGGCGCTGGCCGAAAAAGGCATCAATATTCGGGCGATCACGACCTCCGAAATAAAAATCTCGGTGCTGATCGAAGCCGCGTATACGGAATTGGCGGTAAGAACGTTGCATACCCTTTATGGCTTGGACAAAGCTTGACCGAAAGCGGCCGTCTTCTTCTTGTCTCAAGGTTTTGGTTACCGTCGTGGTTCGGAGTTTGCTAGGTAAGTGGACCGAAGGCCAAAATCGGGAATCGGGATCGGCTAAGGCGAGCATTTTCACCCAAAGCGGATACCGGTTTGCTTCGACAAGATTAGTTCAATCTTAGGTTGAGACCTTTCCCGTGCTTCGAGGAAGCATGAAATAGCTCTCGACCATGATCCGCGATGAAGATCATGTGAAAACTAAAAAAGACTAGTGCACGATCCGGTAGCGCGGACCGTGGTCGCGTGCCGGATTGGGCTAGCAGTTTGCCAGCCGGGGATTTTGGGCTCGCCGCTGGAACTTTGGAATCGATGGAACCGTTGCCGGATGAGCTGGCTTGGCCGCCGTTGGACGCGGCTTCGCGGCGCGGATTGGTGATAGCCTGAGGTTTGAACAGGAAACGCCCATGTTTGGGACGCTCGGCGGCCCCCGTATGTTGCTGCGCCGCCTTCGCGAGGTCATGGCGGAGCCGGTCAGCCCGCAGGCCCGGCTCGACAAGATCGTCGTCCATATCGCCGCGAACATGGTCGCGGAGGTCTGCTCGGTCTATGTGCTGCGCGCCGACGGCCGGCTCGAACTTTATGCGACGGAAGGATTGAACCGCGAAGCCGTTCATCTGATCACGCTGCGCACCGGCGAAGGTCTCGTCGGTCTGATTGCCAAGACCGCCGAGCCTCTCGCGCTTGCCGATGCGCAGTTGCATCCGGCCTTCGTGTACCTGCCGGAGACCGGCGAGGAAATCTATTCGTCTTTCCTCGGCGTGCCGATCCTGCGCGGCGGCAATACGCTCGGCGTGCTGGTCGTCCAGAACAAGGCGCGCCGGATATATCCCGAGGACGAGATCGAGGCGCTCGAGACAACGGCCATGCTGCTCGCCGAAATGATCGCCTCGGGCGAATTGCAGTCGCTCGCCCCGCCTGGCCGGGATATTGCGCTTCGCCGGCCGCTCGCCATGAAGGGAACCCCGATCGCCGACGGCGTTGGGCTTGGCCACGTTGTCCTGCACGAGCCGCGCATCGTCGTCAAACAACTCGTTGCCGAGGACATCAAGTCGGAGATGGCGCGGCTCGATATCGCTATTGGCGCCATGCGTAAGTCGCTCGATCTTCTGATCGAACGCGGCAAACTGGGTCAGGGCGAACATCGCGATGTTCTTGAAACATTTCGGCTATTCGCGCACGATCGCGGCTGGCTGCGCCGGCTCCGCGAAGCGGTGGTGACCGGGCTCACCGCGGAAGCCGCGGTGGAACGTGTCCAAAACGACGCACGGGCCAAATTGCAGCGCCGCACCGAGCCCTACATTCGCGAGCGGCTACATGATCTCGACGATCTCGCCAATCGGTTGCTGCGTCAGCTGACCGGTCAGAGTTTCGTCGGCGCGCACAAGGATTTGGAGTATAATTCCATCATTATCGCGCGCGCCATGGGGCCTGCCGCGCTGCTCGAATACGATCGCGCCAAAATTCGCGGCCTTGTCCTCGAGGAATCTGGCGCCTTAAGTCATGTCGCCATCGTCGCCCGCGCGCTCGGCGTCGCGGCCGTCGGCGACGTCGCCAACATCGTCGATTTGGTTGAACCCGGCGATGCCGTGATCGTCGATGGCATCTCCGGCGATGTACATCTGCGCCCGCCGCCCGACGTCGAATATTCCTATGCGGAAAAGGCGCGTCTGCGGGCGCGAAAACAGGAGCAATATCAAAAATTGCGCGACGTGCCGGCGATGACGAAAGACGGCGTCGCGATCGATTTGCTGATGAACGCCGGAATGCTGGTCGATCTCCAGCACGTCGCGGAAACCGGTGCCGTGTCGGTCGGGCTGTTCCGGACCGAAATTCAGTTCATGCTGGCCTCGCGGTTGCCAAGAATGAGCGAACAGGAGGCGCTTTACCGAGCCGCCCTCGATTTGGTCAATGGCAAGGAGATTACGTTCCGCACGCTGGATATCGGCTCCGACAAGGTCTTGCCCTACTTGGCGAAGGTCGAGGAGGAAAATCCAGCGCTTGGCTGGCGCGCCATTCGCCTCGGTCTCGACCGGCCCGGGCTTATGCGTTCGCAACTGCGCGCCTTGCTACGTGCCGGCTCGAGGCGCGAATTGCGCATCATGTTTCCGATGATCGCTACGCTCGAGGAATTCGAAACCGCAAAATCCTTTGTCGAGGCCGAACTCGCGCAAATGCGGCGGCATGGCCGCGCGCCGCCCTCCGACCTCAAGCTTGGCGTCATGGTCGAGGTGCCTTCCGTGCTCTGGCAACTCGACGAAATCTGCAAGCGCGTCGATTTTCTTTCGGTCGGCTCGAACGATCTCGTGCAATACCTTTTTGCGGCCGATCGCGAAAATAAGCGGGTCGCGGCGCGGTTCGACGCGCTGTCGGCACCTGTCCTCAAAGCCATGAGGCTCATCGTGGACAAGGCCCGCGCGGCCGCGAAGCCGTTAACGCTTTGCGGCGAGATGGGCGGCAAGCCGCTCGAAGCCATGGTCTTGCTTGCACTAGGGTATCGCGGCCTGTCGATGTCGGCGGCATCAATCGGACCGGTTAAAGCCATGGTGCTCGCGACCAATCTCGGCGAGGCGGAGGATTTTGTCGCCACCCTCTTGAAGGAGGCGACCGGGGGCCAGTCCTTGCGCGACAAATTGCGCAAGTTCGCGAAAGCTCAAGGCATCCCAGTTTAGAAGACCGTTGGCTGCTCGCCCAAAGGCGAGCGATCCGGGAAAATGGCTGCGCTACGCTCGAATTAACGGATCGCTTACCGGAGTCCGTTAACCTTGCGGCATGGTCATATACAGGCGCGCGCGCGCGACTCTTTATCCGCTGGCTCTTTATTGCGTCTCCGGCGCGATCGGCGGCTACTTCGTCTGGCATGCCGTGAACGGCGAGCGCGGTCTTAAAACCAACGACGAATACGAACATAAAATCGCGGCGCTACGCGACGAGTTGGTGGGCCTTAAGTCGGAACATGGCCTATGGAATCACCGAATCGCGTTGCTGTCTGGCCGTGCGATCGATCGCGATCTCCTCGACGAAGAGGCGCGCGCGCTGCTTGGCCGAGTGAACCGGAACGATCTTGTTGTATTCCTGCCGCGAACGGTGAAGTGAACCGTGCGCGCAGCAGAGCTAGGCACGCGCTTTGAGAACGTTTCGGACGGCGGCGGGAATCAAGTCTAGTTGACATAGGAACTTCTGGTGCATCGCGAGCTTTAAGCGGCTAACGCTTTTGTCTCACGGAATGACCCATGCGCCATGAACGTTCGCTGGATGCCTTGAATTTCTTTCTGGCCGATGTTCGCCAGGGGCTTGGACCCTATCTCGCGATCTATCTCCTCACCGAGCGGCATTGGGCAGAGGATCGGATCGGCGTCGTGATGACGCTTGCCACCATCTCGGGCCTTATCGTGCAGACACCGGCAGGCGCGCTGACCGATGCGAGCCGCGCCAAACGAGCGATCGTTGTCGCCGCCGCTGTTGTCGTGACCTTCGCCTCGATCCTCCTTCCCTTCGTGTCTTCCTTTGTTTTCGTGGCTGGATCGCAGGTTGCAGCTGACGCCGCGGCAGCCTTTTTCGGGCCGGCGATCGCCGCCATCACTTTGGGAATCATGGGCCCGCGCGCGTTCACGCGCCGCATTGGCCGCAACGAGGCGTTCAATCATGCCGGCAACGCGTTCGCGGCGGCGCTCGCCGGAGTTGGCGCCTGGATATTCGGGCCGATCGTGGTCTTCTATCTTATCGCGAGCATGTCTTTGCTTTCGATCGTAAGCGTCCTCACCATTCGAGCCGAGGCCATCGATCACGTCCGCGCCCGCGGCCTTCACCACGGGCTGTCCGATTCGCAAGAAAAACCCTCTGCTCTCGGCGTGCTCATGGGCAGCCGGAGCCTTATGATCTTTTGCCTCTGCTGCGTGATTTTCCATCTTGCCAACGCCGCCATGCTGCCGTTGGTCGGCCAGAAATTGGCTTTGCAGGACGAGAACGAAGGCACCGCTCTCATGTCGGGCTGTATCGTCGCGGCGCAGGTCGTCATGGTGCCGATGGCCGCTCTCGTTGGCCGAAAGGCCGATATTTGGGGCCGAAAGCCTCTATTTCTCGCCGGATTGGCCGTCCTGTCCCTGCGCGGTTTTCTCTACCCATTATCGGATGATCGCGCCTGGTTGTTCGCGGTCCAAAGTCTCGATGGCGTCGGCGCGGGCCTTTATGGCGCGCTTTTTCCGCTCATTGTCGCGGACCTGACGCGCGGCACCGGCCGTTTCAATCTGGCCCAAGGAGCCGTGATTACGGCGCAAGGCGTTGGCGCGGCGCTTAGCACGTCTCTGGCTGGGCTCGTCGTTGTTCATGCGGGCTTTTCCGCCGCCTTTCTCGTTTTGGCTGGCATCGCGGCTGCAGGATTTCTGCTTTACTTCTTTGGCATGCCGGAAACGCGGCGCCTCGATGCGGCCGCGCCAAGCGCTATCGCTAAACGAGCACTCTCCGCATGAGCCTTGCTTCAAACGACTGGGTGAAGGCCGCCACGATTGCGGTCTTCGTTTTGACCTATGCAGGAGTGGCGCTCGGCCGCGCGCCGGGGTTGCCGATCGACCGCGCCGGCATAGCGCTCGTGGGAGCAAGCCTGATGATCGGTCTCGGGTCTATGAGTCTCTCTGAAGCGTTCAACGCCATCGATCTCGAGGCCATCGAGCATTTGCTCGACATGATGATCATTGTTACCCAATTGCGCGTCGCAGGTTATGAGCTAACGCGTTAAAGCGGGCCGATGCTTTGCATTGCCGATATTTAATTTGCCGGTAAAGGCCAAACAGGGCCAATCTGGGGGTTCAAATTCCGGCTATCTGGGGAATACCGGATCAAACACTTGCTCCTGTCACGGGAGCGACACATGGAATGAAAGCGGCAGATGACCGAACTGCAAAATGAGAAGGCTGTAACCCGCAGAAAGGCGGTCGAGCTAGCTGCGGCCGTGGCGACGTTCGGCGTCGCAATGGGCGTCCGTCCTGTCTCCTCCATGGCCCAGGGTAAGCTCGAGGGCAAGGAAGAGGGGAAAGGCGAGGGCAAGGGTGAAGGCAAACGTGAGGGAAAGGGCGAGGGCAAGCGCGAGGGCAAGCGCGAGGGTAAGCGGGAAGGCAAGGGCGAAGGAAAGGGCGAAGGCAAACGCGAGGGAAAGGGCGAGGGTAAGTGGGAAGGCAGGGGTGAAGGAAAAGGCGAACGCAAATTCGAGGAAGAATAGATACGGACTCTGAGTATCAAGCGGAGGGAGCCATCGCTTATCGTGACCTCATCGGCGACGTCGAGTTCCGTCTTCAGCGGGAGAGCGCATTTTCCTATGCTTGCCATGCCTGCAAACGGTGCTGCCATTACAAGGCGATCCGTGTTGGCGCTTACGAAATCTTGCGCCTTTCCCGCTATCTCGGCATCTCGACGACGGAGTTTATTAGCTGTTATACGGAGGCGGGCGGAACTGTGCTTCGCACGCGAGAAGAAAACGGCGCTTGCGTCTTTCTCAATGAACGAGGCTGCGGCGTCCATCCCGATCGACCGCTCGCTTGCCGTCTTTACCCCCTTGCCCGATGGGTTGACCCGGATAGTCATGAATCGTTCGGACTGCTGACACCGCATCCTCAAACTGAAGGGGTGTATGGAGTCGGCGGCACTGTCGAGGACTATATTCGGGGGCAGGGCGTCGCGCCGTTTTTTACTATGGGCGACACCTACGGCGAAGTGTATGAGCGCATGCTCGCGGTCTTGGAGCGTCTTGATCCGAGCGAACTCGATTCTCGTCCAGAAAGGCGCGCCGCCATTAGCGAAATGGCCGCAGGATCGTTGGGTTCGCCATTTTTAGACGTCGATGTGACAGTGGACGCGTATTGCGCCCAACACAATTCCGAGAAGCCAACCGATGTCGATAAGTTGGTCGAACTTCATATAGCGGCGGTGCTCGAATGGCTTCAGACACTCACGATCTTAGACCCCGATGGGAACGCCGTCAGCAACCGGCCGGAAATGGATGAGCGGAGCGGATAGGTCGAAGCCGAGACCGAGGCGCGCCAGCGCTCGGCGGTGTCCAACCGTGCAGTAACGCGGGTGACGTCATGCCATCGATTGAACCGCTCAACTGCCAAAATCCAGCCGGCAAGCATGACGCTTGCGAATCCGAGTCCAGACCGCGTTCGATCGGCCGTGTCACGACCGCGTTCGCCGCTACGGCGCTCGTCATGATGGGAACGCTCGTTGTGACAGGGGCGCTCCTCGTGATCGCAGCGATTATCCCACTGGGAATTAATGCAGCACGAAGCATTGACTTCCGCGTCATGGTGAAACCACTAACGTTGGGCGATGGGAAGACAATCGCCGCCATCACAATCTTCGCGGGAACTTATCTGATCATCGCCATCGGCAAGCTACCTGGCTATCGCCTCGACCGCGCCGGCGCTGCGTTACTGGGCGCGAGCCTCATGGCCGCCATAGGCGTCGTCTCGCTCGACCAGGCGTACCGCGCGATCGACTTCGACACCATCACCCTCCTGCTCGGCATGATGATAGTCGTCGCCAACTTGCGCCTCTCGGGCTTCTTCAGGTTGGTGAACAATTGGGTCGTGACGCGCGCCCGTCATCCGTTTGTCTTGCTCACGGCAATCGTGCTGGTCGCGGGGTCGTTCTCGGCCTTCCTCGTCAACGATACGATCTGCCTGGCCGTGACGCCGCTCGTGCTCGATCTTGCCACAAGGCTCAAGCGCGATCCGGTCCCATACCTCTTGGCGATTCCATTGGCCTCTAACGTTGGCAGCACGGCAACAATCACCGGTAACCCCCAAAATATGATCATCGGCGGCCTCTCGCGCATCCCCTATGGGACGTTCGCCGCGGCATTGTGGCCGGTTGCCGCCGTCGGCCTAATCCTCACGGTGCTGCTCATCGCTTTCGTCTACCGTGGCGAGTTTCTAACCCGCGAGCGCTTCCCGGCCGTTGCCGGCACTGCGCCGCGTTACCATCGGCCTCTCGTTATCAAGGCGGTTCTTGTCACGCTCGCGATGGTGATCCTGTTCTTCGCGGGTCAGCCCGTCGCCAAGGTGGCAATCACGGGGGGCGCGTTGCTGCTGCTCACCCGCTGGCTCAAGGCCGACAAGGTCTATCATGAGATCGATTGGCCGCTCCTCCTCATGTTCGCTGGGCTCTTCATTGTTGTCACCGGGCTGGAAACGGCCGTGCTGACACCGGAGCTGATCGCGGGGGTCGGTGGGCTCCATCTTGAAGCCGTGCCCGTCCTCTCAGCGGTCACGGCCTTGCTGTCGAATCTCGTCAGCAATGTTCCCGCCGTTCTGGTTTTGAAGCCCTTCATCACCAGAATGTCCGATCCGCAACATGCATGGCTCGTCGTCGCCATGGCCTCGACGCTCGCCGGCAATTTCACGCTGGTCGGGTCGGCCGCCAATCTCATCGTCGCGCAACGCGCGCGGCGCGGTGGGGTCATTATTGGGTTCTGGGCTTATTTTACGGTCGGCGCGCCGCTGACGCTCCTGACGATCTTGTTCGGCGTCTGGTGGCTATGACCCGGAATCAATCACGCAAGCGAGCAGGAGCGGTCTCATGAGCCCAATCTGGTTTACACCCTTTATCATCGTCGCCGGCGCGCTACAGGCGTTCGGCGCCGTGATGAGCGCACAATTGCGAGTCTCGCTCACGAATCCCTGGCTCGCCTTAACCGTTCTCTTCACGCTGAATGCCTTCTTCTTTGCTAGCCTTTTCGCCGTTCTACCGCGCCCGCTACCAACGATCGAGGGAATTAGCGCCATGCCATGGTGGGCGCCGCTGGCCGGGCTCACCGGCGCGGTCGCGGTCTTCGCTGGGCTCGCCCTCATCGACAAGATCGGGGCCGGTCCGGTCAATGGGCTGATTATCACGGCGAACCTCCTCGCCTCGCTCGCCATCGACCACTTCGGCTTGATGAATATGCCAGTGCACGCCTTGAATGTATGGCGCGTTATCGGCGGCGTTCTCATGACGGTCGGGATTGTCCTCGTCTTTCGATTCTGATCTCGCGGAACGCGGACCCATGTTGTCATGGAGCAGTCGCGGGGGCTCGCTTTCCCCTTGGACCTGGCCTATTTTAAGTTTTCGCCGTCTCCGGCGTTGCAAAAGGGCTCTTCATGGCCGCCGCACCTTCCATTAACCGCGGAAAAACCGCGCCGCGGAAAACGCAAAACGCGCGCCCGAGCGGCGCCGCTTTCAGCAAGGAAGAAGAACTCACCGCGTTTCGAAAAATGCTGCTCGTCCGCCGGTTCGAGGAGAAAGCGGGGCAGATGTATGGCATGGGTCTTATCGGCGGTTTTTGCCATCTCTACATTGGTCAGGAGGCGGTCGTCACCGGAGTCACAATGGCGGCGGCGGAAGGCGATCAGACCATCACCGGTTACCGCGATCATGGCCATATGCTAGCTTGCGGCATGGACCCCAAGGCCGTCATGGCGGAATTGACCGGGCGCAAGAGCGGCGTCTCGAAAGGGAAGGGCGGCTCCATGCACATGTTTTCAAAAGCAAAACATTTTTACGGGGGCCATGGTATCGTAGCGGCGCAGGTGCCGCTCGGCAGCGGGCTCGCGTTCGCCAACCGTTATCGCGGCAATGGCAACATTTGCTTTACCTATTTCGGCGACGGCGCGGCGAACCAAGGTCAAGTCTACGAGAGTTTCAACATGGCGGAACTTTGGAAGCTGCCTGTCGTCTATATCATCGAAAATAACCGCTACGCCATGGGCACGTCCGTCAGACGGTCTTCGGCGTTGACCGATTTTTCCAAACGCGGCCAATCGTTCAACATTCCGGGCGAGCAGGTCGACGGCATGGATGTTCGCGCGGTAAAAGCCGCCGCCGCGCGCGCCGCCGATTGGTGCCGCACCGGCAACGGGCCGATCATCCTCGAAATGCAGACGTACCGCTATCGCGGTCATTCGATGTCGGATCCGGCGAAATACCGCTCAAAAGACGAAGTGCAAAAAATGCGCGAAGAGCGCGATCCGATCGAACAGGTCCGCGCCCGCTTGTTGACGAGCAGGCAAGCCAGCGAAGACGATCTAAAGAAGGTCGATGGGGAGATCCGCGCCGTCGTTGTCGAGGCCGCGGAATTTGCCTCGCATGAACCGGAGCCAGACACGGCCGAGGCATGGACCGACGTTTTGGGATGATCGATAGAGAAAGAATCGGCAAGACCCTTGCAAGGACCCCAGATGGCGACGAACATTCTCATGCCCGCGCTTTCGCCGACGATGGAGCAAGGCAGGCTTGCGAAGTGGCTGAAAAAAGAAGGCGACGCGGTGCGCTCTGGCGATGTCCTCGCGGAGATCGAAACCGACAAAGCAACCATGGAGGTCGAGGCGATAGACGACGGCACGCTCGCTAAGATTCTGGTGCCGGACGGGACCGACAATGTCGCGGTTAATACGCCAATCGCGGTGATCGCGGCGGATAACGAAAACGTGCAGTCCCCCTCGCCGCCCGCACCCGCAAGCAACGCGACGCCGGTGGCGCCCGCCGGGACGGCGCCCGCGGTAGCCGCCGCGTTAAGCGAATCCGCGAAAGACTCCGGCCCCGCAATTCCCAAAGACACGGCTACAGTCACGCTCAGCGTACGCGAGGCCTTGCGCGATGCGATGGCCGAGGAAATGCGCCGCGACGACAGCGTTTTCATCATCGGCGAAGAGGTAGCCGAATACGAAGGCGCCTATAAAGTCACCCAAGGATTGTTGCGGGAATTCGGCCCCCGCCGGGTGGTCGACACGCCGATCACCGAACATGGTTTTGCCGGGCTCGGCATAGGTGCGGCCTTTGCGGGGCTGCGCCCAATTGTCGAATTCATGACCTTCAACTTCGCGATGCAGGCAATGGACCAGATCATCAACTCCGCCGCCAAGACGCGCTACATGTCCGGCGGCGAGATCGACTGCCCGATCGTATTTCGTGGGCCCAATGGCGCGGCGGCGCGGGTAGCCGCGCAACACAGCCAGGATTATGCCGCGTGGTATTCACATATTCCCGGTCTAAAAGTCGTCATGCCCTACACGGCTTCCGACGCCAAAGGGCTTTTGAAGAGCGCGATCCGCGATCCGAATCCGGTCATTTTCCTCGAAAACGAAATCCTTTATGGGCACAAATTCGAAGTGCCCGCGGGCGACGAATTTCTCGTTCCAATTGGCAAGGCGCGGATTGCCCGCGAAGGCAAGGATGTCACGCTTGTTTCCTTCGGCGTCGGCATGGTCTATGCGCTGAAGGCGGCGGAGGAGCTCGAGCACGAAGGGGTAAGTGCCGAAGTCGTTGATCTTCGCACGATCCGCCCGATGGACAGCGAAAGCATTATCCAATCGGTCAAGAAAACGGGCCGCTGCATTACAGTGGAAGAAGGTTGGCCGCAAAGCGGCGTCGGCGCTGAGATCATCGCGAAAATCATGGAAGGCGCCTTCGATTACCTCGATGCGCCGGTGATACGGATTTGCGGCAAGGATGTGCCGATGCCTTATGCCGCGAACCTCGAAAAACTCGCTCTGCCGAATGCCGGAGAGGTTGTCGCGGCGGCGAAAGCGGTTTGTTATCGTTAGGACACTCCATGCCTGAGACGACGAACGAACTGATCCTCGAAGTGCCTCGGCGAATTCTGGCGGATATCGCCGACTTAAAAGCTGAAGTTCGCGAAATCAGAGGCCGCGTGGGCGGACTCGAAACGCGGATGGCCCATATGGAAGTGCGGCTTGCCGAGATGGACGTGCGGATCGCGGAGCTCTCGGTCAGGATGGACCGGCGCGATGAACAGATGGCAAGAATACTTCGCCGCCTCGAACTTACCGAGCATCCGCAGTGAAGTGATGGACCATGCCATTCAACATCCTCATGCCAGCGCTTTCGCCGACCATGGAAAAAGGCAATCTTGCCCGCTGGCTGAAGAAGGAGGGCGACAAAATCAAGCCGGGCGATGTGCTCGCCGAGATCGAGACCGACAAGGCGACCATGGAGGTCGAAGCGATCGACGAAGGCGTGCTCGCCAAGATCGTCGTGCCCGCGGGCACCGCCGATGTGCCGGTCAATAATGTCATCGGGTTGATCGCCGGCGAGGGGGAGGATGCGAAGCCGGTTGCAAACAAGACTGTGCTCGCCAGAGAAAAAACTCCGGACGTGCCCCCCCCCGTGCCGACCGCCACTCCGGCCGCTGCTCCAGCTCCCAATGGAGAGAGTGGTCCGCGTCTCTTCGCATCGCCGCTCGCCCGCCGGATCGCCAAGGAATCGGGGCTCGATCTTGCATCGATGAGAGGCACTGGTCCGCATGGCCGGATCATTGAGCGCGACGTGAAGGCGGCGCTCGCGCACGCCCCGGCCGCGGTTCCAGAGCAAGACGCCACGACATCTGTTCCTTTGCCCGCGCCGCCGCGCGAGATCGCCACGAAAAATTTCGCAGCCGGCTCTTTCGAGGAAATCCCGCACGATTCGATGCGCAAGAGCATCGCGCGGAGACTTGTCGAGGCAAGCCGGACGATTCCGCACTTCTATCTTACCGCCGATTGCAATCTCGACGCTCTCCTGAGTTTGCGCGAAGCGATCAATGCCGCCGCACCCATCGATAAAGATGCCAAGCCTACTTATAAAATCTCGGTCAACGATTTCGTCGTCAAGGCGCTGGCGCTGGCGCTGATTCGCGTCCCCGACACGAATGTGACCTGGACCGAGAGTGCCATGCTGAAATACAAGCACGCCGATATCGGCGTCGCGGTGGCAACACGAGGCGGCCTTCTCACGCCGATTGTCCGCGCCGCCGAGACCAAAAGCTTGTCCATGATTTCGAGCGAAATGAAGGATTTTACCGCCCGCGCCCGCGCCCGTAAGTTGCGCCCCGAAGAATACGAGGGGGGCTCCTCGACGGTATCGAACCTCGGCATGTTTGGAACAAGAAGCTTTTCCGCCATCATCAATCCGCCGCAAGCCACTGTCCTCGCGGTTGGCGCGGCGGAGCAGCGCCTAATCGTGAAGGAGGGCGCCCCCGCTGTCGCAACCATGATGCGCGTGACGTTGTCCTGCGACCACCGCGCGGTCGATGGCGTTTTGGGCGCAAACCTTCTCGCGGCGTTCAAGGATCTGATCGAGAAACCGGCGGGGATGCTGGTGTGAAGTTAGAGCCCACCTCTAACGCCTCCCCCCGGGGCAGGGGTTCGAGGCCACGCCGGGGAAAGTTAATTGCATGGGGCCAGATTGGCTCAGAGTTGTTCTTCTGTTTTTCATTGGGCGAGGTGGCCCAGCGAGAGCGACAGGTTTATGGTCAAACCCTCCGGCTTCCAGTCGCGGGAAATATTGCCAGCCAATTGGTCCGTCACTGTCAGCCGGGCGAGCAAACTGCCAAACCCTTCTTTTTCCGGCGGTCCGTTAAGCGGCGGCCCACCATGCTCCCGCCATGCCAGCATGAGTTCGTCCTTCCAAATGACCCAGCTCACATCAATGCGGCCGCTGTGAGTCGATAACGCCCCATATTTGGCGGCGTTCGTCGCCATCTCCTGCAGCAAAAGGGCTATGCCCGTGACGGCATTCCGGCCAATGGCCACGCCAGGTCCGCTTATGGTGATCCGCGCATCCTCTTCAGTGTGGAAGGGATAAACGATCGTCTGAATCAGAGCTGGCAGAGTCGTCGCCTGATCGGATTTTTCTCCTCCGCCATTGAGATCCAGGAGCGTGAGCTCATGGGCGCGCGCGAGCGCTGCTAGTCTTTCGTGAACTGCCTTGGCCAAGTCCCTTGGCGTCTCGGCAGTGCGCGCGCTGAGCGACACCACGCCGCCCGCAAGTGCGAACAGGTTCTTGATGCGGTGATTCATCTCTCTGAGGAGAAGACGCTGCTGCTCCTGAGCTCGTTTGCGGTCGCTAATGTCTATAAAGGATGTTATTGACCCGGTGACCTCGCCCTGCGCGCTCTTGAGGGGAGTACAGCTGACGAGAACGGAAATCTGCGAGCCGTCCGGACGTTCGATGATGACCTCTACATTCTGGCGCGCCACGCCGGTGCGCAGGACTTCGGCCGTCACGCCCTGGGCGTGCGGGAGTGCCTCGCCGCTGGGAAGCCGCCGCCGCAGCGAGCCGCAAAAAAGCTCATTGTGGTCCGCGCATACCGGCTGCCGCCCCCACAGCTCGGCAGCGCGCGCGTTGTAGGCCTGGATCACGCCGGAGCGGCCGCAAACGAAAACCCCGGCGGGAGCCGAGTTGAACAGACCCCGGTAGAGTTCCTCGCTTTCGCGGAGCGCCGACTCGGCGCGCTTGGGCTCGGTGATGTCGATGCACACCGCCGTCACGCTCTCGACGCGGCCCATTGCTCCCTTAATCGCGAATACGGAATTGTTGACCCAGATCCATGACCCATCCGGCCGCACGTATCGCTTCTCGATTTCGAAAGGTCGGCCGTCCTCGACGGCCCCCGCGAACAGCGGCGCGTTCTTGGCCAGGTCGTCGGGATGCGTAATGTCCTGCATGCGAAGCCGAAGAAGCTCCTCCCGCGATCGGCCGGTGATGGCGCAGTAGCGCTCGTTGACTGTAGTGAAGCGCCCGGTCACGTCCGTCTCGGCAATACCCGCCGTCGCCTGGGCGAAGATCGCGGAAAAGCGCTCCTCGCTTTCGCGCAGCGCTTCCTCGGCCGCTCGCTGCTCGGTGATGTCGGTGTTGGTCCCGAACCAGCGCACGATCCTGCCGTCGGCGTCACGGATCGGCTGTGCACGGGAAAGGAACCAGCGATACCGCCCATCTTTGCCGCGCAGCGGGAAGGTGTCCTCCCATATCTGCCCGGTATCCCACGAGCGTTGGATGCGCTGGACCACGCGATCGACGTGATCGGGATGATGGACCTGTTTCCAGCCCCAGCCCTGCATCTGCTCGAGCGTCGTGCCGGTGTAGTCGTACCAGCGCTGGTTGTACCAGAAGATCCACCCCTTATCGTCCGCCATCCAGGCGAACTGCGAGATGTTGTCGGCAAGGGTGCGAAACTGCGCTTCGCTCTCCCGCAGCCGGGCCTCGCTCGCGCGCAGGGCGGTCTCGGCTTGCGCGCGCTCAATGAGGTCAGCAGCTTGCCGCGCCAGCACGTCAAACCGTTGCAGATCGGTTTCAGATGGCTCGTGCGGCTCGCGCCAATGTGTCGAAAGCATCCCGAGCAGGCGGCCGGAGCGTGAAAGCAGGGGCGTGCTCTGCGCGGCATGAATGCCGGCTTGCAAATACGTGGCCCGGTCCTGCGTGCCGGCCATAAAATCACATGTCTCGACTTCGGTGGCGATTGCTCGCTCCCTGGTGCGTAGGGCCATACCGCAGGTGCAACCTGAGTCTGCGTCCACCCATTCCCAGAACTTGGTGGCCTGCCGACCGAATCCATGGGCCGCCAAGAGGCAGAGCTCGCCCTTGCCGCCGCGTTCTGGATGCAGCAACTGCATGCTGGCGCAGTCAGAGCGCATGATAGCGGCGGCGGCATCCACGAGTTTAGCGTAGAGACTTTGTACGTCCTGTTCGTGGACCAGCTCTACGCTGAGGCGCTGCAATTGGTGAGCGGCTGCGAGTTCGGCTGAAAGCCGCCCTTCGCTTTCGCGCAGCGCCGTCTCGGCGCGCTTGCGCTCGGTGATGTCGAGCAGCATATTCACCGCGCCGGTCATCGCGCCAGATGCGTCGCGCAACGGTATTGCGTATGGAAGGATGCTGTCGGCCGGGGTGACGTTTGCCATAGGACCCCACTACCGTGCGCTACATTGGACCTCTACGACATCATGCCAGATATGCCATGGATTCGTAAAGCGCCATCGTGCCGCCGCGCTGGTCCTATAACGTTGCCGGGAGGCTTTGGTTCCGGCCGGCGTCTCCTTGAGAATGACTTCTTTGGGCCATGCTCGAGCCGCTGACCGGCCGCTAAGAGGGGGAAGCAGGAGATCATAACTTTGGCTGAGCCATACGATATTCTCATCATCGGCGGCGGGCCTGGCGGTTACGTCGCGGCGATCCGCGCGGCGCAGCTCGGCTTCAAAACGGCGGTCGTCGAGCGCGAGCATCTCGGCGGCATCTGTCTCAACTGGGGCTGCATCCCAACCAAGGCCTTGCTGCGCTCGGCGGAAATTTTTCATTATCTCAACCGCGCCAAGGACTATGGCCTCAAGGTTGAGGGCAAGATCGGTTTCGACCCCGCGGCCGTGGTGAATAGATCGAGGGCCATCTCGGCCCAATTGAACAACGGCGTCGGCTTCCTGCTCAAGAAGAACAAGGTAGACGTCATCTGGGGCGAGGCGACGATCGCGAGACCTGGCGAGGTTTTGGTCGCTGCTTCAAAAAAGCCCTTGATGCAACCGCCAATTCCAGTCCCAAAGGGCGTTTTGGGCGCCGGCACCTACGCGGCCAAAAATATCATTGTGGCGACCGGCGCGAGGCCGCGCGTCCTACCGGGCATCGAGCCGGACGGCAAGCTTATCTGGACTTATTTCGAGGCCATGGTGCCGGAACGGTTTCCAAAATCGCTCATCGTCATGGGTTCTGGAGCGATCGGGATCGAATTTGCTTCCTTCTATCGCACCATGGGCACAAAAGTAACCGTCGTCGAAATATTGCCGCGAATTCTTCCCGCCGAGGACGCGGAGATCGCCGCGCATGCCCGCAAGCGTTTTGAAAAGCAGGGCATCGAGATTCTGACCTCGGCCAAGATGGAGGCGGTCGAGAGAACGCGGAAGAGCGTTGTTGCCGCGATCGAAGACAGCAACGGTGCGACGCGGGCCGTTGAATCCGAATGCATGATTTCCGCGGTCGGCGTTACCGGCAATGTCGAGAACCTCGGGCTCGAGGCGCTAGGCGTGAAGATTGAGCAAGGAATTATCAAAGCCGATGAATTCGGACGAACAAATTTGCCGGGGATTTATGCGATCGGCGATGTCGCCGGTCCGCCCATGCTCGCGCATAAGGCCGAGCACGAAGGGGTCGTCTGCGTCGAGGCGATCAAGGGTCTCGATCCGCATCCGATTGAGAAGACGATGATAGCGGGCTGCACCTATTGCAATCCGCAGGTGGCGTCCGTTGGTCTCACCCAGGAAAGAGCTAGAGAGTTGGGTATCGAAGTCAGGATCGGCCGCTTTCCCTTCAAAGGCAACGGCAAGGCGATCGCGCTCGGCGAACCCGAGGGACTCGTGAAAACGATCTTCGATAGCAAAACTGGAAAACTTCTCGGCGCCCATATGGCCGGGGCGGAAGTCACCGAGCTCATCCAAGGCTTTGTCATCGCCATGAATTGCGAGACCACCGAGGCCGAACTTATAAATTCAATTTTTCCGCATCCGACCCTGTCGGAAATGATGCATGAGAGCGTTCTCGATGCCTATGGTAGGGTGATCCATTCGTGAACGTCTGATGCAATTTTGCTTTTGCTGGCTGAGGTCGTTTGAAACGTCGGCCTTGTTATTGGAGGCGCGGCCGGCATTTATTTCGCCTGGGAGCGGGCGGTTGCTTACAACGAGCAGGCTGACGCACCGAGTGCCGCCGGCATCGCCGTTCAGCGATCGCTGAAAATACTCCCTTGCCACGCAAGCTGTGTGGGCCGCCCCTTGCAATGTGCATCGTCTTGGCAAGCCAAAGGCTCTCGCCCGAATCGAGATGGAAGGCTCGGCTGGCAAGTTGCCGCGGTTTTGCGCCGCGCCTGTCGGGCAGCGAATCTGGCCTAGCAACGTAGTATTTTCTCCGGCGTGGCCTCCGGACCGGACAAAAAAAAATGGCGGAGGGAGCGGGATTCGAACCCGCGATGCGGTTGCCCGCATACACACTTTCCAGGCGTGCGCCTTCAACCACTCGGCCACCCCTCCGCTCGCCGCATTCGCTTCCGGCCGGTCCTCTTAACCACAACGCGAGGCGGATTTCCGCGAGAGGCGCGCACTATAATGTGGCGAGCCGCCAGCACAAGCGGGCGCCGTACGTTTTGCGGATAACGGGCGGCCCTGCGGATGCGGAAGCCGCGAGATCAAGCGGCGGGCACGCGCGGGAGCGAGCGCCCTTTCGCATGCAACCCCGACCGGCGGCCGAAGGGACTGGCCTTGGCCGGGATCGCGGGCTGATACCGAAGCCGGAAAACGCTTCATCCGCGCGGTCACTCCACCGGCGCATGCGCGGTCAATATCGTTACCGCCACGATAGGATTGCAAGCAAGCCGTAGCCTTGTAAGATTGTAGGCGCTGGCAGATTAACTCGAATCGGCGTCGAGCACGGCGATCCGGATCATGTTGGTCGCACCGGGCGTGCCAAACGGAACGCCTGCAACGATTATGATGCGGTCTTGCGCTTTCGCGAAGCCTTCGCGTCCGGCGAATTTGCAGGCACGCTTCGCCATGTCGTCGACGTCATCGGCGTCCTTGGTGACGACCGCGTGGACACCCCAAACGAGAGCGAGACGGCAGGCTGTCTCCTGATTTGGCGTGAGGGCGAGGATCGGCGCTTCAGGGCGTTCCCGGGCGATGCGAAACGCCGTCGCGCCGGAAGACGTCCAGGCGACAATCGCCTTCAGGTCGAGCGTTTCGGCGAAATTGCGCGCGGCAACGGCGATCGCGATCGCATCGGTATTCGTCGCTTCGGGAGGCGCGCGCTGCGCATTGATGATGCCGCGATAATAAGCATCTCGCTCAACCTCCTCCGCGATTCTGTTCATGGTCACGACGGCTTCCAGGGGATATGAACCAGCCGCGCTTTCGGCGGAGAGCATGATGGCATCGGCGCCTTCGAAAACCGCGGTCGCGACATCCGAAACTTCGGCACGCGTCGGGACCGGCGCGTTTTTCATCGATTCGAGCATCTGCGTCGCGACTACCACAGGCTTGCCGGACAGGCGCGCCATGCGATTAATCCGCTTTTGCAAGCCCGGAACTTTTTCGAGCGGCATCTCGATTCCGAGGTCGCCGCGCGCGACCATCAGTGCGTCGGAAATCTCGACGATCTCGTCAAGGCGCGCGATGGCCTGCGGCTTTTCCAACTTCGCCATCACCAGCGCGCGGCCTGCAGTCAGCTTCTTGACCTCGGCGACATCGTCCGGCCGCCGCACGAAGGAAACAGCGACCCAATCCACGCCCGCATCGAGCCCGGCCTTGAGGTCGGCCTCGTCCTTTTTGGTGATCGACGAGACAGGGATTTCGGTGTCCGGGAGACTGATACCCTTGCGGTTCGATATCTCGCCCGCGACATCGACGCTGGCAACGGCGCGGGTCGAGCTGGCCTCGACGACATGAAGTCGCACCTTGCCATCATCGATGAGGACGGCGTGGCCATTTTTCAAGGACCGCAAAATTTCCGGATGCGGAAGACTCACCCGCGTTTGATCCCCGGGCGCGGGGTCCGAGTCGAAAACGAAATTCGCGTCCTTGACGAGTTGAACCGCCCGATCCTTGAAGATGCCGATGCGCGGTTTGGGACCTTGGAGATCGAGGAGAATGCCAATCGGGCGTCCGCATTCTTCCTGGAGCGCCTTGATCATTGCGGCTTGGCAGCGCATCTGATCATGCGTCGCATGGCTCATATTGATGCGAAAGAGATCGGCGCCCGCATGAAATAGCGCCGCTATCGTTGCTGGATTTGCGGACGCCGGTTCAAGCGTCGCAACGATCTTGCACCGGCGCAGCCGCACTTCAGCCTCGTCAAGGTGGATGATTAGGGATTTGGCTGGCCTTGCGTCGAATCGGTCAATTGAACGGTCCAGTTCTTGGCTTCCTTGCCCGTATCGACTTCGAAAAAGCCGGTTCTGTCGAAACCACGCACGAAGCAATCTTCCCGCCCAATGATCCGGAATTCACGGTCGCGCGTGCACATGAAAGCCTTGCCCTTCCATTCGCCGCCGTGCTCGTCCATCGCATAGACATAGTAGTACTCGGCCGCCAGGGCGCCGCGCACCAATGTCTCGCACCCGCTGGGTTTTAAATTCCACCAGCCCTCGCTGACCCATGTCTCGCCGTCGGTATAGGCAAGCGAAACGCTCACCCGGCTGGAGGAATTGTTGCAGAGACGAAAATCCGCGCGCACGGGGACAACCAAACCGCAAAAGACGGAGATCGCCATCGCGGCTGCAAGAATCGCTCGTTGCATCGATGTCTAAAATGCTAGCGTTAGCATGCTTGGCAATCTCGGGACCGGCCAGCCGGCGGCGACAGCCGAATGGAGCGCGGTCTCGTCTCTCCGTCTCCGTAAAGCATGATCCTTGCAAGGGGAAGGCGAATTCACGCCAGGGAATAACGAAAGACGCGAACCGGTGCGCCGC
>JBOHJV010000011.1:0-38697 GCA_050728695.1 Methylocella sp.
GCAGATGAACGGAAAAATGAAACGATTCAAACGAATCGCGCCACGGTGCGAGAACACGGCAAGGAACGAGGCATCCTTCATCGCCCTCGCTTGCGGGTTCATCTTGATCAAAGCCGTCCACACGGACTAGTGCGTTATCCACTGTGATTGAATCGTGGAGGATTCCCAAATCGGCACTGGTGTGATTCAAAATTCTGGCTGGAAGGAGGCCAGGATGAATGACCAAGCCGTATTCGGACGATCTTCGCACCCGTGTTGTGGCGGCTGTCGGGGCGGGAGGTAGCTGCCACGAGGCGGCAAAACAGTTCGGCATCGGCGTCAGCAGCGCGGTACGATGGGCACAGCGGTTTCGGCGGACGGGCAGCGTGGCGGCCAAGCCGATGGGCGGGGAGCGCCATTCGCGTCTCGAGGACGAGCGGGACTGGCTGCTCGCCCGCGTCGCCGCGGCGCCGGATCTGCCGCTTCACGCGATCCGGCGTGAGCTCGGCCCGCGCGCCATGTCCATGTCGGCTATGGCACGATCTGGCGATTTTTCGCCAAGGAGAAAATCACCTTTAAAAAAACCCGTCTACGCCGCCGAGCAGGACCGGCCTGACATCGCGGCCGAGCGGACGCGCTGGCAACAGGGTCAAAAGCAACGCGATCCCAAGCGCCTTGTGTTGATCGACGAGACCTGGGCGACGAGACCTGGGCGACGAGACCTGGGCCATCCTTCGGCAGGCTCAGGACCAACATGGCACCCACCCATGGACGATGCCGGCGCGGGGAGCGGCCCTCGGGCTTGACCCGAGGGTGCCGCACGGCCATGGGAAGACGACGAGGAAGACGACGACCTTCGTGGCCGCGCTTCGCCTTGACGGCATCGCGGCCCCTTTTGGGCTCGACGGCCCGATCAATGGCGAATGCTTCCTCGCCTATGTCCTCGCCTATGTCAAAGAGGTGCTTGTCCCGGCACTCTCGCCGGGCGACATCGTTTTGATCGACAATCTCGGCGCGCGCAAGAGCGCCAAAGTCAGGGCGCCAAAGTCAGGGCGGCAATCGCGGCCGCGGGCGCCGAACTCCGTTTCCTGCCGCGCTACTCGCCCGACCTGAACCCTATCGGTCCTTCGGCGAGCTCAGGAGGCCTTTTCGAAATTGCAGACGCTTCTGCGAAAGGCTTCCGAACGCTCCGTCGAGGCCCTTTGGAGCCGCATCGGCGAGCTTCTCGACCTCTTCCCCCCGAACGAATGCGAAAACTACTTCAAGGCAGCGGGATATGGACCAACTTGACCGGATAACGCACTAGTGTCGACACTACAATCAAGACAATCAGGGAAGCTTAGTCGTTCCCTTTGGATAAGCTTAGATAATCCCAATTAGCACGAGAACCGATGTTGTCAATATTTCTAACGTTATGTCAAAATTAAGAGGCCATGATGGAATTAACCTAATCCTAGCATATGCTTTCTTATAAGAATCAAATTGCTTTCATCCGACCAATTTTAGACTCTTCTTTAACAGACACGATTTGCTAGTTCACAAAAGTTCTTTATAAGAAGCTCCTTAGATTTGTACAGCTTCCTCTGAATCAAATACACTGGAACCATAAATGTAATAATCGTCGATACAAAATACGTAAACAACATCATATAGGTTATCAGAAGCGCAGTTCTCCCATTATGCAGGCCGATTAATATTATAAGCGGAGCAAACGACCTGCCGCTACTGAACATGAGCGATGTTTCAAACGCAAGATCTCCAACGCAAGTAAGCCCAAAAACCCCGCCGTAATAATATCTGTTTTTTCGTTAGCTCACATTTGACTAACAACAATGTTATATAGACAGCCTTAAACGCAAAACAGAAGCCTATGGATGTATAATAGCTAATCATCAGTACGCCGACCGAAAGAATATAAAACAGCCAATCTCAGAATAAGTTATTGTTTCCGATCAAATTGGAAATAAAGCTAAATGATGCCCAATATCCAGCTGCTAATACACAGATCTAGAGCACTGTCAACACTATATTAATTCTCAGTTTATATATTCCAATGTATAAAGTGCTTTTCAAATCCTCTGCGTCTGTCCTTGCTGCTATTAGATGTCGATATTTATTAACAAATTGGCGCATCATAACCGTGTCGTAGAACCAGATTTGCTGAGTACCGAAAAATACCCATGAACACGCTAAAATGAGAGCAAAACTCTCACTTCGTGAGATCGACCAAGAATTTGCTCTACCAAAAGAAAATATACGCCAAAACAACTATGACTGGCAATATGTGCAGGATTCCTCATAAAAATTCCCGGGTTAACTCCGATCCAGGTAGAGACTCTATAATGTCCGTCACGGCACACCAGCGGGGTCCGGAATAAACACGGATACCGAATAGCTGCAATATAAGTCGTATCAACGTCAGCATAAAAACTCAATTCCTACGAAACGCGAATTTGCGAATGGTTTTTGCAACTTGCCGTCGAACTAGACTGAACAAATCCCGATAATCAAGCTTGCCCGCAAGAATATCCATATACCCCCTCTGCGACGTCGTGGCGTCGGAAAATGCCCAGTTGAAGGTGTTCCGTAGAAACGTCGGAAATATAAGCTATTTCCAGCGGTTGGCCATTCGAAGTGAAGACATGATCGGGGAAATGCGTTGGATATATTTATCCAGGGCAATGTCAGGCTTGCCAGCAGTCCGTGCGTCCAAAATGGCATGAGCGGCGGCTCGGCCGCTCTGCATGGCGTAGGAGATTCCCTCACCCGTGACTGGATCAACAAATCCTCCTGCGTCGCCACAAAGAGGGTGGCAGGTGCGACCGGGCCGCCGCCGAAAATCCCCAAACGGGATGTACTGTCCCTTTACCCGAAGCGCATCCAAGGTTAGGCCATACCGCGTTAAGAATCGTTCCAGACATGCTTTCATAGATGTATTCGACTCGTGAATACCGCCTACACCTATTGTAAATGTCTTCATTTTGGGGAAAACCCACCCGTATCCCCACTGTGTAATAGCAAAGTATATATCAACAGAATTGTCACGCTGTGAAAGCAGTTCACGTGGAATCTCAACTTCGAGACCAAAACCAATCGTTCGAGGATTGGAGGATCTACCAAATATAGTCCTTGCGACAATGCTGTTGACGCCGTCCGCACCATCAAGATGGGCAAATCGAATAGTTGGTCCGTCGGCCACACGTAACCTGCGCGCCTCGATATCAATTTCAGCAACGGATTGGCCGAGTTTCATTATCGCGCCAGCTGATTCCGCAAGGCGTAAGAGAGACACGTCGAAATCAATCCGCATGGTGAAATATAAAGTCGAATAATCACATAATGATGCGAGAAGTCGTCCATCGTCATTTGCGTTGATCTTGTATCCGATCAGCGTTAGCCTTTGAAAAGTACCAAGATCAAAACGGTGCTAATAAGTCAATAAGCGCACTTGAAAGAGGTCTGACACACCTGAATTTGCAGGCTTGCCGCTGCGCCCACGTTTCTTGTGCAACGGTTTTCAATTGCGGGCGGAATGTTAATTGCTGACCCATGATGAGCTTCCGCAACCGCCGTCATGTGCCTCACAGCTCCGCCGACATGTTCGCAATCGTGTTCGACGTCGAATCTTATCCCAAATTTGTGCCTAGGTGGGGGGCGCTTCGGGTGCGGCACCGAAGCGCGGCTGTAGAGGGGATAGAGGTCATCGTCGCAGAGATGGAAGTAGGTTTCGAGACGATCTACGAGCGGGTTACTAGCCGAGTTACCTGCAAAGCGCCGAGCTTGGAAATTCTTGTCGAGTACATCGACGGGCCATTCAAGTTTCTGGAAAACCGCTGGTCGTTTCACGACGAGTCGTCTGACAAAGACGGCGGTCCGCGTTCTGTAGTGGATTTCTTCATCGCTTATGAATTCAAGAACCGCGCGCTCGGCATGGTGATAAGCGCCGTGTTCGATACCGTTTTCCAAGGATATGCGGATGCATTCGTTAAGCGCGCTGGTGAGGTCTATGGCTGCACCGGAGCGGGACATCAACCAAATTCCGCTAAGAGTCAAAACCATGCCCCGCGCTGGGCCGCACCATCCGACCGCCTAACGTACCAACTTTCCGCGCGATCGTACCTGTCTCAAGGCCGCCAGACGTATGAGGCCTCGTAAGGTTTTGGGCTCCAATCGTACCAAAATGTTTCACGTGAAACTTGGTACGATTGCGCAAAAAACCGGACAAAGCACTTCATTTCGCCTGCGGCGTGCAGACGACGGCCTCGTTCAAAACATAGCAAATCGACATCATCCCGGTGCGCAGATCGACCCGGAACACGCCGCCCTCGCGCTCATGGCGGGAGGCGACGAGGGAATATTCGCTCGGCGCCTGCGGACCCGCGCCTTCACCCGGCGGATAACAGAGCGTGACGCCGACGGAAGCTTCCTTCAAGCCATATTGGCAGGCGCCGATCTCGCCGGTCGCCCGATCGAGGCGATAGACCCGGTTGAGATCGGTTTCCGGCGCGGCGAGAAATTCATAGTTCGCCGCCAAGGCGCCCCACGCGGCAGCGATGACGGCCATCCCAGCAACGGGCAACAGCCCCTTGCGCGGCGGGAAAACGCGCGAAACCCACATCATGCCAGCCCCCAAGGAGGTGTTTTGGATCGCCCCTTTATACGCGAGAGACGCGATTAAGCGAGAGGGGCGGTCTTCCGCAAGACGGTTTGGGAGGAACCGGGAACAGTCCCGCGAACTTGACCGGCCAGCGCTTGCGTCCTAATTCCCATGCAATGCCGCAAAACCCCCAGGCACCCCTTCTCGTCTTCGATCTCGACGGCACGCTCGCCGATACGGCAGGCGACCTTATCGCGACCTTGAATATCATTCTCGCGCGTGAAGGCTTGCCCAAAATCGCGGTGCCAGATGCCCGCCCCATGGTCGGCGGCGGCGCCAGAGCCTTGATCCTACGCGGACTCGCGATCCATGGCGTAAAACTGAGCGAAACCCGTATCGGCGAGATGCTCGCCGATTTCCTGGCCTATTACGAGGGCCATCTCGCGAACGAGACGGCGTTGTTTCCGGGTGTCGCCCGAGCGCTCGACCGCTTCGAAGCGGCGGGGTTTGCGTTTGCCGTCTGCACCAACAAGGTCGAATATTCATCCATTCTGCTGTTGACGGCGCTCGGCGTTGCCGGCCGTTTCCGGGCGATCTGCGGCAAGGATACGTTTGCGGTCAGCAAGCCCGATGGCGAGGCAGTGTTGCAGACCATCGCGCGGGCGGGCGGCGACCGCGGCCGGGCCGTGATGGTCGGCGATTCCAAAATAGATATCGATGCGGCGCGCAACGCCGGGGTTCCTGTCGTGGCGGTCAATTTCGGCTATACGAATGAGCCAGTCGACAATTTCAAGCCCGACCGGGTCATCGGCCACTACGACGAATTGTGGGGCGCGGTCGCAGCACTCGGCCTGGGATAAAGAATCCGCCTTGACTTGAAACGGCCTGCTTTCATAAAGGGCGGTCATGTGCGCCGGCACGCATGGCGGGGCGCGTAGCTCAGCGGGAGAGCACTCCCTTCACACGGGAGGGGTCACAGGTTCGATCCCTGTCGCGCCCACCACTGCCCTTTGGGTCTTTGCAATCGATTGTAGCCGCAAGGGCGGATAAAGACCGTCAACGCGGCCTAGCAATCTAGGATTTTGCCCTGAGGCCGCGGGGCAACGCGCTAAACCTTGCGAAATCAGCGCGGCATGCGATGATTTTCAACGTTCCGGCACTGGCGCTCGCCGCGCATTTTGATTAAGCTCCACTCATGAAGCATATATCGAAGAAAGCACCCCGGAAGCAGGCTTCCCGCCAGCTTCTTTACATTGTCCTTGGCTTCGCTCTAGGCCTCGCCGGCCTCGCCGGCCTGGTTTACGCTGTCGCGCCAGGGCGCGCGGATCTTGGTTCGCGCGCGATCGGCGGTCCTTTTACCATGATCTCGCAAGATGGCCGCGTGGTGACGAATGCCGATCTTGCCGGGCGCCCCTATCTCGTGTTTTTCGGCTACACGCATTGTCCGGACTTTTGTCCGACGGCGCTCTTCGATATTTCAGCGGTATTCAAGGAGCTAGGGCCGGACAAAAAGGTCGCCGCGCTTTTCGTCACTGTCGATCCCGAGCGCGACACGCCGGATATTTTGAAGTCCTATCTTGAAAGCTTCGATTCCCGCATCATCGGGTTGACCGGCGATCCATCGAGGACCGAAGCCATCGCCAAGTCTTTTCGTGTCTACGCGAAAAAGGTGCCTGGCGAAAAATCCGGCGACTACGCGGTGGACCACACCGGGGCCGTCTATCTCATGGACAAGCGTGGCAAATTCGTAAGCGCGTTCAATCTGCAAAGGCCGCCGCAGCAAGCCGCGCGCGAACTCGAAGCCTATCTTTAAGGCGCCTGTTCGCGAAACAGGCTTGGGTACCGGCCCTCAATAAAATCCGAGCGGGAAATATTTGAGATAAAGGTTTGTGTAGGTTCCCCGCGCGGCAAGCGAGGCCAGCGCGTAATCGAGCACTTGACGCAACTGGAAGTTGCCCTTTTTCACCGCGATCCCGGCACCTTCGCCAAAAAACTTCGCGTCCATGAAGGGACCGCCCCGAAAGCCGCAACAATTTCGCCCATCTTGACTTTCGAGCCAAAGGCTCAGCGATATTCCGTCGCCGAAAATTGTGTCGATTTCGCCTTTAGCGAGAGCCTCGCGCAGCAGCTTTTGGGAGTCGTAGGATTTGCGAATCGTTTCTGGAAAAAACCTTTCAAGGTAGGCTTCATGCGCGCTCCTTGCCTGGACGCCGATGGTTTTTTCGCGCAACCTTTCCGGCGTCGCCGGCTCGGCCGCGATGGCCTTCAACGACGCGAAACGCGCCGGGGTGGTATAATATGGCCCGGTAAAATCGAGAGTTGCGCGGGTTTGCGGATCGATGCGGATCGCCGCTATCAGCGCGTCGCCTTGATCGTCATTTAGCGCGCCGATCAAGGTATCGAAACGCCGCGCCTGGATGGTGCAAGTAATTTTCAGTTCCTCGCAAATGGCGCGCGCCAGATCGACGTCGAAACCGGAGAGCGTCCCGTCCGGCAGCGCGAAGTGGAACGGCGGGTAATCGTCCTCGGTCAAGAAGCGCAGGCTCCGCAGGCCGCTCAGGTCGGGCTTGGCGGGGCGATGATGCGGGTCCCAAAAGCCCGGCACGAAAACCCCAGCGCCGGCCGCCATCGGGCGCGGCGCCAAAGCGAGCAGGGCAAGTACTGCAAGCAAGCCAAACTTGGGTTTGAAATGTGCGACAGCGAAACCCAAACGAAACTCCTCGTGCCAGTTGAAACGCAGGCATCGGGGTCCTAACCTTCGGGCGGTGCAAATTGGCCGACAACATGCGCGTATGTTATGTAGCGCAAAGTTCGCGAGGCATATTCCTTGCATCGCGCTAACAAGCGGTTTGATCCTCGCGGGGAGAGCCATTAGACGCGGGAACGCATTTTCAGGTCAAACCCCCATAACAATGCCCCGATCGGCTAAATGGCCGGCTAGGCCAATGAAGGGGCAAATGAACGGCGGACGAAGGCATACATTAGGACAAAAGGCGCGGATGAACGAGTTTTTTTTACCCCCCGGCGAGGATGCGGAGGATCGCGGCCCTCTAATGCAAGGGCTAGCCAGCTTGCCGGTATTCTTTTCGCTTGCCGGCAAACGCGTGGTTCTCGCCGGCGGCTCTCATGCCGTCCTATGGAAAGCGGAACTTTGCCAGGCGGCGGGGGCGAGGCTCGACGTCTTTAGCCCGGACCCTTGTTCCGGTCTCGTTGCTTTGGCAAGGCGCTGCCCGGCGGTCGCCCTCGTTTCGCGCCGGATCGAGGTAGAGGATTTTCGCGGCGCCGCGCTCGCCATTGTTGACGCAGAGAGCGCCGCCGAGGCGGTGGAGTTTCAGGCCGCCGCGCGCGCCGCGGGTGTCGTGGTCAACGTCATCGACAAGCCGACATTTTCCGATTTTCAGTTCGGAGCGATCGTCGATCGCTCGCCACTCGTCGTTGGCATTTCGACCGACGGAGGCTCGCCCGTTCTAGCGCAGGCACTACGCGGCAGGCTTGAAGCCCTGCTGCCGCGCGAGATCAAGCTTTGGGCGCAAATAGCCAAGGTTTGGCGCAAAAATCTGGAGCTGCTCGACACACCGTCGAAGACACGCCGCCGCTTTTGGGAGCTGTTCAGCCGAAAAGCTCTGGCGGCAA
This sequence comes from Methylocella sp., assembly GCA_050728695.1. Classification (GTDB taxonomy): domain Bacteria; phylum Pseudomonadota; class Alphaproteobacteria; order Rhizobiales; family Beijerinckiaceae; genus Methylocapsa. Next base: position 8,210 of record JBOHJV010000011.1, read on the forward strand.
GACATCGTCCCGTCGCGGCCGATCTTGCCATGCTGCTCGCCGAGGCGGAAGCGGGCACGGCGGCGGCCGGGTCGGTTGCGCTTGTCGGAGCCGGTCCCGGCGATCCCGAGCTTTTGACCCTCAAGGCCTTGCGCGCCCTGCAATCCGCCGATGTTGTCCTGTACGACGATCTCGTTGCCCCCGCCATCGTCGATATGGCGCGGCGCGAGGCGGAAAAAATCGCCGTTGGCAAGCGCGGCTACAAGCCTTCCTGCCGGCAGGATCACATCGTTTCGCTACTGGTCTCGCTCGCACGCCAGGGAAAACGCGTCGTTCGTCTCAAAGGGGGCGATCCAATGATTTTTGGGCGCGCCCAGGAGGAAATCGCGGCGTTGCGGGCGGCCGGCATTCCAATCGAGATCATTCCAGGCGTCACCGCCGCGCTCGGCGCCGCCGCCGGGTTGCAAATTTCCCTAACCGCCCGCGAGAAAGCCCGCAGGCTGCAATTCATTACCGCGCACGCGCATGGCGGAAAGCTCCCCGGGGACATCGATTGGCGAGCGCTCTGCGATGCCGGGGCCGCGACCGTTGTTTACATGGGCGTGAAAACACTCGAACTCCTGGCCTCGCGCCTGCTTGCCAATGGCATGGACCCCTCGACGCCGGCGCACTTGGTCGAGCGCGCGACTTGCCCGGACGAACGCCATATTTTTGGGACAATCGAAAATCTCGCCGCCAAGGTGGCCCGCGCCGAACCATCCGGCCCATGCGTCATTCTTATTGGCGAAATCTTCAAGGATGCCTTGTCTTTGCCGCGAACGCCGATCAAGCTCGAAACGAAACCACGAGCGCTCGCTCGTTAGCAAGGGCATCGCATGATGAAGATCCGTTCGGCATTTTCGTGCCCTCGACTCAAGGCGGAGAGAATAGGATGCGCCGTCTCGTATTCGGAACGATCATCGGAAGCTTGGTAGCAATCGCCGCCGTCGCCGCGGCAATCTACTATTATGAACGCCCGTGCGTCTTGCGCGTCGCGGTTCCGCGCGACAGCGACGATCAGACGATCATGGCGGCGGCGGCGCGCGACTTCGCCGACGACCGGGACTGCATTCGCCTCAAACTGGTCGCGGTCGGGAGTCTGGAAGAGTCATCGCGCGCGCTCCAAGAAGGACACGCCGATCTCGCGGTGGTGCGCAGCGATCTCGCGATGCCGCCGAATGGCCAGACGGTATTGATCATGCGCCGGGATGCGGCGCTGTTGTTCGCGCCAGCGGAAACCAGTCTGCGCGCGATCGACGATCTCCGCGGGCATAACGTTGGCATTCTGCAAGCCGAGCCCCCGGGGAAAGTGGACAATCAGCTTCTTCTCGACACGGCGCTTGCCCAATACGACGTTCCAGCGGCCTCGGTTGGGCGGATATCCCTGACCCTCGCGGAGCTTTCGCGCGCGATCGAAAGCAAGGAGATCGACGCGGTTCTCGCCGTCGGCGTGCCTGGCTCGGATGCATTGACCGAGGCGGTCAACACGGTTGCCGTGGCCGGTCACGGTCAGCCAGTCTTCCTACCCATCGCCGAGGCCAAGGCGATCGCGCAACGCTCGCCGGCGTTCGAAGGGGTCGAGGTGATGCGTGGCGCGTTCGGCGGCGCCCAGCCGAAACCGCCGGAGGATTTCGAAACCGTCGGGGTGAGCACAAGACTTGTCGCGCGCAGTAGCCTTAGCGATGAAGTGGCCGGCGCATTGACAAGGCTACTGCTGGCGGCGCGGCCCGCCATCGCCGCGCGGATTCCGATCGCGAACCGCATCGAAGCGCCAGCCACCGACAAGGGCGCGGCTCTCCCGGTTCATCCCGGCGCCCTCGCTTTCCTCGACGACGAAGAAGAAAGCTTTTTCGACAAATACAGCGACGCCTTTTATATCAGCGCGATGTGTCTCAGCGTGCTCGGCACCGGGCTTGCGGCAGCAGCGGCAAGGCTCACGCGTCACAGGTCAACGGACGCCGACAGGATCCTTCGCCGGCTGCTCGAAATTACCAAGGCCACGCGAAGTGCGAGGCACGCCGGGCTTCTCGACGACTACGAGGAGGAAGCCGACGAGCTTTTGGCGCTTGCCTTGGCACCGGACGCGGTCCACTCCTTGAGCGTCAACCGGTTGGGCGCCTTGAGTCTTGCGTTGAACCAGGTACGCCAAGCCATCGCCGATCAGCGACGAAGTTTTGCGGTCCCGATGCGCGCCCAATTTTCGCCGCGCATCGTCCGCGAATAGGCGAGCGGCGCGAGGCCTTACCGCAGTCTCAGTCAAAGGTGAGATTCACCGGCGCGGTTTCACGGTCTCGGTCAAACTGGGCGTTCCGCGCCGTAACCAACGCGCGTCGCGTCGCACCATGGGTTTAATCAGCAAGTTCAAGGCCGCGTCGTGGATCACGGGATAAAGCCGACCCCAAATGGGGTAGTCCCGACCGCGACCGTGGCCACCACCTTTTGCTTGGCCGTGCGGATCACCGAAACATCGCCGGAGCCCCTATTCGCGACATAGGCGTGTTTCCCATCCGGGGCGAATGCAACGCCAAGGGGCAAAGCCCCCACCCCGACCGTGGCCACCACTCTGTTGGTCGATGTATCAATTACCGAGATCGTGCCGTCGCCGCTATTCGTGACATAGGCCTGCGTCCCATCCGGGGTGACGGCGATCCCACTTGGCGTAAGCCCCACCGTGACCGTGGCCGCCACCGTGTTGGTGCTCCTGGATATCACCGACACATTGTTGGAGCCCCCGTTCGCCACGTAGACATGTAGCCCGTCCGGAGTAATAGCTATCCCTTTGGGCATAAGCCCAACCGTGATGATGCCCGCCACAGTTCTGCTGGTACATGCGATCACCGAGACATTGCTGGAGCCAGAATTCGTTACATAGGCATATGTCCCATCCGGGGTGAAGGCTACCCCAAAGGGGCTAGTGCCCACCCCGATCGTGGCCACCACGGCGTCGGTGGATGTTTTAATCACCGAGACCGTGCCGTCGCCGCTATTCGTCACATAGGCGTGTCCCCCGTTCGGCGCGACGGTGACCCCTTTGGGCGCAACTCCCACCGGGACCGTGGCCGCCACTGTGTTGGTGGCCGCGGCGATCACCGAGACATTGTTGGAGCCGAAATTCGCCACATAAGCGTGTGTCCCGTCCGGGGTGACGGCTACACCCTTGGGGATAACCCCTACCGGGACCGTTGCCGTCACGGTGTTGGTGGTCGTTGCGAGCACCGAGACCGTGTTGGAGCTCGTGTTAGCCACATAGGCCGGCGGCGGCGGCGGACTAATGCAAATTCCAGTGGGCAGAACTCCCACCACGACCGTGGCCACTACGGTGTTGCTGGCCGTGGCGATCACCGAGACATTGTTGGATACAGCGTTTGTGACATAGGCGTCTTTCCCGTCGGGCGTGATGGCTACCCCAAAGGGCTCAATCCCCACCGTGACCGTGGCCCCAACGGTGTTGGTGGCCGTGCCAATCACCGAGACCGTATTGGATAATTCGTTCGCCACGTAGGCGTGTTGCCCGTCCGGGGTGACGGCGACACTCACGGGGAAACTCCCCACCGTGACCGTGGCCACCACCGTGTTGCTGGCGGTGGCGATCACCGAGACAGTGCCGGTGCCGTCGAAATTGCTATTCGTCACATAGGCACGCGTCCCGTCCGGGGTGATGGCTACCCCAATGGGGCAATTCCCCACCGTGACTGTGGCCACTACCGTGCTGCTGGCCGTGGCGATCACCGAGACTGTGTTGGAGCCATAATTCGTTACAAAGGCCTTTGTCCCATCCGGGGTAATGGCTATCTCCCTGGGCGTGAACCCCACCAGGACCGTTGCCGCCACGGTGTTGGTGGCCGTGGCGATCACCGAAACGTTGTTGGAGCCAATATTCGCCACATAGACGTGTTGGCCGTCTGGGGTGACGGCTACCCCAAAGGGCCCGCTCCCCACCGGGACCGTGGCCGTCACCGTGTTGCTGGCCGTGGCGATCACCGAGACAGAGTTGGAGGACACGTTCGCCACATAGGCGTGTCGTCCGTTCGGGGTAACGCCCACCGCAAAGGGGTCAATCCCCACCGGGACGGTGGCCACCACAATGTTGGTGGCCGTGTCGAACACCGAGACAGTGCCGGAAACGTCATTCGCCACATAGGTGAAGGGCGCCGCCTCCGCTGGCTGGGTCATCAAGCCTAGCGCTATCGCCAGCACCGTCCATACGCCGATAAGTCCCCGCGCCCAAGCTGTGCTGCTTCCGTTACTGTTGCTACTATGCATAAGATAAGCCGTCCCCTTACGAGGCGGCATCATTAGCAGCCGGCCGTTTCACTTAACTTAGTAATATCTATCGACTTGTCGAAATAGACTGGCTGGGTCGCAAGAACGCTACTGGCCAGCAGTCAAGCCGGGCGCGGGCGGCGGCGGCCTCGCGCGACTAAAAACCCCTCCAGCCGGACGGGGGGTGCCGCGCGTTTTCCTGGAACTTAGCAACTGTAAAGAACATTGAAAACCGTTAGCAGGCGCGCAAACTGCCCGGCGGCGCGCCGTGGAGTTCTTTGTCAAAGCTTGCGAGGCTCTCGAATACGCCACGCCCATCGGTCCCGCCAACCAGCGGATCGATGAGATTTTCCGGATGCGGCATCACGCCAAGGACGTTGAATTTCTCCGCGTAGATTCCGGCGATGTCATTGACCGAGCCGTTGGGATTGGCGTTTCCTTCCCTGCCGCCGCGCGCGTCGCAATAGCGGAAGGCAACCCGGCCCTCGCCCTCAACGCGCGCGATCGTTTCCGCATCGGCGACGTAATTTCCCTCGCCATGCGCGATTGCCAGTTTGATGATCTGGCCTTTGGCGTAGTGGGAAGTAAAAGGCGTGTCGACTCGCTCGACGCTCAAATGCTGCATCCGGCAGATAAAGCGCAAATTGGCGTTGCGCATCAGCACGCCCGGCAACAGCCCGGCTTCGACCAGAATCTGGAAGCCATTGCAGATGCCGAGAACGAGACCGCCTTTTCCGGCATGGGCGCGCACGGCGTCCATAATTGGCGCCCGCGCGGCGATGGCGCCGCAGCGCAGATAATCGCCGTAAGAAAAGCCGCCTGGAAGCACCGCAAGATCGGTGCCGGCCGGCAGGGCATGTTCGCCATGCCAGACGAGGGAAGGTTTTTCCTCGGTGATCTTCGCGAAGGCGCGGAGCGCGTCTTGCTCGCGGTTAGAGCCGGGGAAGAGAATGACGGCGGCTTTCATGTGCCGGTTATATTTTCCTCGCTCATGTCCCCTGTGCGGGGCAACCTGCCGATCGAAAAAAAATTAGCGGAGTTCCACCTGAAAATTTTCAACAACCTGGTTGGCGAGCAATTTCTCGCAAGCATCGCGCAGCAATCGCTCCGCTGCGATTGGGTCGTTCGTAGCAAGTTCGATCTCGAATATTTTTCCTTGCCGCACGTTGTTGACACACGCGATGCCGAGCGATTTGAGCGCGCCCTCGATGGCCGTGCCTTGCGGGTCCAAAATACCGTCCTTGAGAGTGACCACCACCCGCGTTTTCATCGTACCGGTCTCTTGTCAATGGCTTCGGCAATGGTCGCGCCATGGCGAAACCGCCGCAGAGAGGGCTGGAGCGCGAAAAACGCCTGTTAAGGCGAGGCTTTTACTGGGGTCACTGCAAAAAAGCCAAAGCCCCCACCCGCTGGCCGCGCCGCCGCATGTCCATATGCGCGAGACGGCCGGCCGGCGGTCGCTTTCGCCTCACTGGACGAGCTTTGGCCCCGTGGCGCGAGGCTGCTCGTTTTCCTGCAAGATACCGAGCCGCCTCGCGACTTCGGTATACGCCTCGACCAGCCCGCCGAGATCGCGCCGGAAACGATCCTTGTCGAGCTTGTCGTTCGATTTGATATCCCACAGGCGGCAGGAATCCGGAGAAATCTCGTCGGCGACCACGATCCGCATCATTTCGCCTTCCCACAGCCGGCCACATTCCATCTTGAAATCGACAAGCCTTATCCCAACGCCAAGGAAAAGCCCGGATAGGAAATCGTTGACCCTTATCGCGAGCGACATGATGTCGTCGATTTCCTGCGGGCTCGCCCAGCCGAACGCCGTGATATGTTCCTCGGAAACCATCGGATCGTTGAGCTCGTCGTTCTTGTAGTAGAATTCGATGATCGAGCGCGGCAATTGAGTGCCCTCTTCGATCCCAAGCCGGGCCGAGAGCGACCCGGCCGCGACATTGCGGACCACCACTTCGAGCGGCACGATTTCCACTTCCCGAATCAATTGCTCGCGCATATTGAGGCGGCGAATGAAATGGGTCGGGACGCCAATGTCGTTGAGATTTTGAAAAACGAACTCGGAAATCCGGTTGTTGAGCACCCCTTTTCCGTCGATAACCTCGTGCTTCTTGGCGTTGAACGCGGTGGCGTCGTCCTTGAAGTGCTGGATGAGCGTGCCCGGTTCGGGACCCTCATAGAGGACCTTTGCCTTGCCTTCGTAGATGCGGCGGCGGCGATTCATTGGGATTAACCGTGGCTTGAGATGATCCATGGGTGGCCGTGGCTCCTTTGAACGTCCTATGTCCCAGGTCCAGACGCGCCATCGCACGAGACGTCAAAAGGCCGGCGGGAGCAGTAGGCTATGCGCTTATGTCGCCGCGGATCAAGGGGTCCGAGCTTGTTCCGGTCCTCGATGGTCCTGGAGCAAGCCGACCAAACCCAACCTATCCGAAAGCGGATTTCCCTACAATGCCAAGCTAACACTACGCCAGGCTGGCAAATCGAGATTTTCGTAGGATCGATCCCTCCCTGTCGAAACGGACGTTCGATCTCTAGCAGAGATTCGTAACGGGATATAGGAAGAAATCGAGCTGCAACGTCGCTGTGTCACGCACAGTGCTTTCATAAGATATTGCAATTGTCGAAGTTGCCACCTAAATGCGGAGATGCAGAAGTTCCATGGGGAGTATCATGACGATTTTCGACGAGCGGGAGCACGCGTTCGAAGCGAAACTCGCCCATGACGAAGAACTGAAATTCAAGGCGAGGGCACGGCGCGACAAATGGCTCGGACTTTGGGCCGCCGGAAAACTCGGCAAGTCCGGCGCCGCGGCGGACGATTTCGCGGGCCGCCTCGTCGCCGCCGAAATCGAGAAAGACAGCGCGGGCCAGATTCTCAAAACCATTCGCGCCGCCTTCGACGACGCGGGAGTCGATATGGGGGACCACGAGATACGCAGGAAGATGGACGAACTTCTCGCCGCGGCGATCGAGGAAATCATGAAAGGGGCCGTCCGGGAAAAGGCGCGTCGCGGAACGGCCTAAGCAGCGAGTCGCTGCCTGACGCGCGATTTCGTTCAAGAGTTGGATTTTGCCGTGGCGTCTTTCGCCCAAGAGCGCCGCCAAAGAGTGGGCGGTTCGCGCTTGGCGGCGTCCGCCGCGAATGGCGCCGGCAAGCGCGCCGCCAAGCGAGGCAGGAATATTGGTGGATAAGCGGGCGCCCGTATCGAGGAGCGGCGGGTGCGGTGCTAGACGCGTGGAACTGGCTGTTTTCGAGGAGGGTCGAAGATGGCTGCAAATTACGCGCGCGCCGCCGCTGCGCCAAATCCATTGCGCCATGCTGGGCGCTTGCAAAAATTGATCGCCGGGTTCGGCGTCGAAGCCATGGGATACACCGCCAAACCAAAGGTTGAAGACACCGCCCGTCAGTGGCTCGCGCGGGCAAACCTCGATCCCGATGACCCCGCAGTGCCGATACTGCCGCGCAAGCCCTGTTGCTGGCTTTGGAGCTCGCGACGTTTGCCCCGTCTCTAAGCGGCACTACGGCGGTTGACCGGCTGGTCCGGCAGCGCAAACCCGCAACCGGAGAGGAACGGGCCGCGTTGGAGGCCCTGCAACAAGCAAGCTTCCGGCTCGTGCGCATCCGCTCTCTCGGCTGCGATGCAGTTTGGCCGGTCGAGGATTTGGCGACGGGTAAAACATTGTCGGTTCTCGATCGCGTGGCCGTGGCGATCGGGCGTGGCATCGCCGGAAATTGGCTCCCCTTCGCGGTGCGCGCCCTGTTCGTTCATCTGAAGCATATGCTTCTGGTAACGGCCGGCGTTGGCGCCAGGCCTGGCGACGAGGATCTTGCCCGGGTCGTGCAACGCATCCGGGCGCTGCGCGACAAGACGATTGATCAAGGCTGCACCGAGCAGGAAGCACTGGCGTCGGCAAACAAGGTGGCGGTCGGTCCGGCCGGTCCCACGGGCGCGGCAGGCCCCGCCGGTGCGACGGGCGCCAAAGGTCCAGCAGGTCCCATAGGCTTGACCGGCCCCGCCGGTCCCGTAGGCTTAACGGGGGCAACTGGCGCCACAGGTCCGGCCGGTCCGCAAGGTACTCAAGGTCCCGCCGGCGCGAATGGGGCCACTGGCCCTGCTGGAACATTCTCTACCGCTGGCGTCACTACTATTAAGCAAACTATTTCCTTCCCCCCAAACTCTCTTAGTGAACCTAACATTAGTTGTCCAACAGGTCAGGTCGCGGTTGCGGCAGGAGGGTCCCCCTCTCCTACGAATGGGACCGTGACCTTTTTTACTAGCCCGCTGCCGGCGGCTAATAATCCAGACGGTACGTCTGGGCCCCCTACTGGATGGAAGTTCACGGTGGGGAATAATGGTGGTTTCACACAGCAAGCCGAGCTATTCGTTGTTTGCTCGCCTTAACAAGTTTTTCGATGGCCTTCTGGAAAATGGGAGAGTGGAAGCAAGCGATCAATAGGGTCACGGCGGCCGCTCGTTTCCGAGACGCCGAGATCGCGCCGATACTCTCTTCGATCCCGCGCTGGCTCGCGCGAGTGTTGGGGCCGCGCGGCAGTAAGTTATGCAAAGCCCCGCCGCGCACGGGCTCTCCGAGGACGAGAAGGCAAAACTCAAAGAAATCCGCGACCGCTCTCCGCCGCCGGCACCAAAGTAATGATAAGCTCGCCTTCAAACGCAAATGAAACGAGGCTTTGCGCCGCGATTGGTTGTGACACTCGCCGTCATTCCCGGCCTTGACGCCGGGAGCGCTGCTAGGTCATTGTCCACGAGACTTGGTATAACCGCCGCGCCGATTGTTCTAAGCGCCTGTCTCAATGGTCTCGTCCTTATCCTGAGGACCCACGAAGCGGCGTCTCGAACGATGAACCCAGTGCTCTTCGGGGCGCCCTCGTCCTTCGAGACGGCCTCTCAGGCTGAGGGCTTGTGTGGTGCTATGACTTTTGAAACAGGCTTAAAGCGTGCAATTTAGGAAAGTCCCGTGGCATGAAATTTCCTTTTCCGGTTCTCCTTTGCGACATTGGCGGCACGAATGTGCGGTTTACGCTTGTGCCAGCCCCCGGCGCGCCGCTTGAGGCGGGGCCGCACCTTAAGACCAAGGATTTTTCCGGCCTCGAAGCCGCTATCGCGGCGGTCTTCGCCGGGCTCGATATAAAGCCGCGTTCCTTGATCGCCTGCGCCGCCGGCCCGGTCAGCGGGCGCGCCGTCAAGATGACCAATGCGGAATGGAGGATCGACGGCGCGGAGGTCGCGGCGAAGGCCGGCCTCGATCAAGGCCTGCTCCTCAATGATTTCGAAGCTCAGGCTTTTAGCCTGCCAGTTCTCGAACTTGGCCGGGAACTTGGCTGGGTCCAGCCGATCGGCGCCTTCGCGCCAAAGCCCGGCGCGCACCTTATCCTGGGGCTAGGCACCGGCCTTGGCGTGGCGGCCTTGCTCGAAATCGAAAGCCGCCATTTTGCCTTGGCGAGCGAGGCGGGGCACATGGGTTTGGGGCCGCTCGGAGCCGAAGAAACGGCGCTTTGGCCGCATCTCGACAGCGGCTCGCTCGGTCGGATCAGCGCCGAAACAATCCTGTGCGGGCCGGGCCTCATGCGGCTGCACCGGGCGCGGTGCATGGCGGCTGGTGTGGCCGCGGCGGAATCGAGCGAGATCGCCTTGATCGAAAGAGCGCACGCTGAACCACGCGGCGAGGAAGCGGCGACTCTGCGGCTGTGTTGGGCGCTGACCGCGCGTTTCGCGGGCGATCTCGCGCTTGCTTTCCTGGCCAAGGCGGGCGTTACCTTTTCGGGCGGGATTTTGCCGAGGATCGTGAATTTTTGCGATGCGCAAAAATTTCGCGCGGCGTTCGAGAATAAGGCGCCCTATGGCGAGATGATGCGCGCCATCGGCACAAGGCTGATCGTCTCCGAGGAAGCGGTTCTCGCCGGCATGGCCGCGATTGCAAATGCGCCGCAACATTATGCCATCGATTACGCAAACCGTGTGTGGCGATGAGATCACGCCCCGCGGTTGCCAATGCCGCGTCCTGCCAACAGGGAGCGCCCCAAAGTACCCGCCTCCCATATCCAGGCCCGCCCGCGCCCCGTTATTTCGGCGCGAGCACCATGATCATCTGGCGGCCTTCCATGGAAGGTTCGGCTTCGACCTTTGCGATATTCAGGGTCTCGAATTTCACCCGCTCGAGCAGCCGGAATCCCAGATCCTGATGCGCCATCTCGCGCCCGCGGAACCGCAAGGTAACTTTCACCTTGTCGCCCTCGTCGAAAAACCGGCGCACGGCCTTCATCTTGACGCCGTAATCATGATCGTCGATTCCTGGGCGCAGCTTGATCTCTTTGATCTCGACGATCTTCTGCTTTTTCCGGGCTTCCGCGGATTTTTTCTGCTCCAGAAAGCGGAATTTGCCGTAATCGAGGATCTTGCAGACCGGGGGATTGGCCGCTGGAACGATTTCGACAAGATCGAGTCCCGCTTCATCGGCCGATTGCTGGGCTTGCATAATCTCGACGACACCCCGGTTTTGCCCTTCGGCATCAATCAACTGAACCTCGCGAGCGTGGATTTCACGGTTTATACGCGGCCCGTCCTTCTGCGGGACGGGGGGGGCCTTCATTGGACGGCGAATGGCTTATGCTCCTTATACGGACAAATCGAACCCGGCGGCGCGCGAATCAACATGATCTGCACGACGATTGCCGGACCCAGGCAAAACATCGTTTGATTGCCGCGCGAAGTCAATGAAGAGATCAAGCGGCGGTTGGCGAAAAGCCAACTTGTCTGGGCTCCCGCCATCGAATCGGCGTCCGGCGCACCCGAAGGTCATGGGATCATCGCTCGCCGCCGCGCCACAAAGCCACATAGCTTTCGAGGGTTGCATCGCACATCTGTTCGGCCGAAAAGCACGTTTCGACATGTTTCCTGGCGCGCGCCGAGAGCCTGCCGCTGGCGGTGGCCCCGAGGCCTAGCACCGTGGCGATCGCGAGAGCCAGCGCCGTCGCGTCGCCTGGCTTGACGAGAAAGCCCGTACGCAAGGAGTCCGCGACCATCGGCGGCGCGAGTACGGCTTCAGGCGCGGCAGCCAGATTGGCGGCAATGACCGGCGTCCCCATGGCCTGGGCCTGGACCGCGGCATCGCCAAAAGCTCGCGCCTCAGTCGCCGGCACGACAACGATCGAGGCGGCGAGAAGCGCCGCGGGCATATCGTAATGGGCGGCGCGGTACATGATGCCTTGCAGCCCTTCGGTCGCGATTGCCCGATCAATGCCGCGCTCAAGCGCGCTGTTTTCGTCGTCGCAGGCAACGATGAATTTCACGCCGGCGAGACCGCTTCGCGATAAAAGTCCTGCCGCCTGAATTAGAATTTTGTGGCCGCTGTCTTGGCGTGTCCGGGCCGCCAGAAACACGATTTGCTCATGCGGCGCGACCTTAAAGCGCCGTCGCGCCGCTTGCACGCGGGCGGGGGTAACCGCATCCGGCGCGAAGACTTGGCAATCGAGGCCATGACGGACGACTCGGGTATTGCGTGCCGCTGGCGGGTGGAGGTTGGCGGCGAGGCGCGCGGCGAAGTTTGATTCGGCGAGCACCATGTCGCCGCGCGCCAGCACCGAGTTATAGCGGCGGGCAGTGGGGTTGGAGCCTTCGCCGGTCGAGGCAAAAGTGGTGACGAAGGGCGTCCTCGTGAGGCGGGTCGCGCCATAGGCGACCCAGGCCAGCGCGCGCGAGCGCACATGCACGATATCGGCGTTTTGCATCGCGATGAGACGCGCGAGGCGGCGCACGTTCAGGGCCATGGCAAGCGGGCTTTTGGCGCGCGCGGGAAAGGGCACGAAGACGCCGCCCTTGGCTTGCAGCTCGCCCATCATCTGGCCGCCTGCACAAGCAACGAGCGCCCGCGCGCCCGCCGCGCCAAGCGCCGCCGCGATACTTATCGCCGCGCGCGCCGTGGGGTTGACCTCAAGGTCGGGAATGATTTGCAGCACGGTGACGCTTGCCAGGGGATGCGCGGCCCTGTTCTTGAACGGTAAGCTAAAAAATTGCGGCATCGGACGAAACTGTGTTCAACAAGCGAGGAGGCAAGCTTTAAGCCGGAACTTATTAATATTCATCAAGCGGGAATTGCGGTGAACCGGAGCACCCCCGCAACCGGCAGTCGTGGCGGATGGAGTTCGTTGCCAATGCCTCAAAGTGGGAGCGGATCTCTGGCCCGCGGCATCGCCTGTTGCCGGCGCGCGTGGGCCGCGCTTGTCCGCGCTTCGAGGGTTCGGGGCACACCCATCCGAATTCCGTTTCGACGCGACAGACATCGGGACGCGGCTTGAAGCAAGCCTCACTGCCATTAGGGAGCGCGGCGCGAGCGCAAAAACCTCGTTGGACGCCTGGCGGCTCGGCATCACCGATTCAACTTCGCGCGGCGACGAACCCCCGCGAAATTGGGCAAACAGCGGCGCGACGAACGGCTGGCGCGTCGCGAACCTGCGCGCCGCCGCGTCGGTCCCGTATTCATCGACCAAATTGTCGAAGTCGACCACGGAACAAGTTTGCGGGTATCGTGAAAGACGCTATTGGTATGGCGCACCGTTGACCCCTTTATCTGTGTCCATCACGCCGACCGCGACGCGCCTAGCTCTTACGGTTTGGCGAAACCTCTCCATTTTGTGATGATCAATCGATGCCCGCAATTTAGCACTATCCGCGCCCGGTTTTCTTCCAACCGCGAAAGGACTTTCCTGGCACCGCATATTTTTGCAAGGGGCAAGCTCAATTTGCTGACGAAAGACAAATAATCTCACATTAATGGACTGTCATGTCGAATACCCGTATCGCCGAGGAGAGATCGGCGCCGCCGCACCAGGTATCGAGAGCTACATGCCGCCCAAATGATCCGCGACAGTGAAAATGTCCTTGTCGCCGCGGCCCGAAATATTGACCACCATTAGATGATCCTCAGGCTTCGTTGGCGCGACATCCAAGACCTTGGCAAGCGCATGTGCGGGCTCCAGCGCGGGGATGATACCCTCCAGTTGCGCACACAGTTGGAACGCGGCGAGCGCCTCGGCGTCCGTGGCGGAAAGATAAGTTACCCGCCCCGTCTCCTTTAGCCAGGAATGTTCGGGGCCGATTCCCGGATAGTCGAGCCCGGCGGAGATCGAATGGGCTTCCTCGATCTGCCCGTCGGCGTTCATCAGCAAACAGGTGCGGTTGCCATGCAATACGCCGGGCCTGCCGCCGGCGAGCGAGGCGGCGTGCTTTTTGTCGAGGCCGAAGCCCGCCGCCTCGACGCCATAAATTTCCACGGAGGGATCGTCGAGAAAAGGATGAAACAGCCCGATCGCATTGGAGCCTCCGCCGATGCAAGCAAACAGCGAATCCGGGAGCCTGCCCTCGGCGGCCTGCATCTGCGCCCTGGTTTCGTCGCCGATCACGCATTGGAAATCGCGCACCATCGCGGGATAGGGATGCGGGCCGACCACCGAGCCGATGCAATAATATGTGCTTCCGACATAGGTGACCCAATCGCGCAAGGCCTCGTTCGTCGCGTCCTTCAAGGTCTTGGCGCCCGATTCGACCGGCACGACCTTGGCGCCGAGCAGCTTCATGCGAAATACATTCGGCTTTTGCCGCTCGACATCGACGGAACCCATGTAGACGACACAATCGAGCCCGAAGCGCGCGCAAGCGGTGGCGGTCGCGACGCCATGCTGGCCAGCCCCCGTCTCGGCGATGATGCGTTTTTTTCCCATGCGGCGGGCGAGAAGAATTTGGCCGAGCACGTTATTGATTTTGTGCGCGCCGGTGTGATTCAGCTCCTCGCGCTTAAAATAGATTTTTGCCCCGCCCGGGCGGCCGGAAGCGGCGGCTTTTTGGCGGACATAGGAGGTCATCCGCTCGGCATAATAGAGCGGGCTCGGCCGCCCGGCATAATGGGCAAGCAGATTGTCGAGTTCGGCCTTGAAGGCCGGATCGGTCTTGGCGGCGTCGTAATGCTTTTCGAGATCGAGGATCAGCGGCATCAAGGTTTCGGCCACGAACCGGCCGCCAAAAATGCCGAAATGGCCGGTTTCGTCGGGGCAGGTGCGAAACGAATTGAGAGTTGCTGTCACCGCATCCGCCGTTGCTTGTCATAGGGTTGATCAGGATCTTTCGGGACAATATTGACCGTGCCGTCTCGGCGCGCCGCACTATTAGCCGTTCCGCGCCGGCGGACCAAGCCTTGCCGCGGTCCCCGGACTTCCGCGATGAAAGCCGCTATCTTGTTTTTATCTTTCACGCCGGGAGCGCTCTCGACGCCAGAGGAAACATCGACACCCGGCGCGCCGGTTTGGACCAGCGCGTCCGCCACATTATCGGCGTCGAGGCCGCCTGCCAGCAGCCACGGCTTCGTGGTTTTAACCTTGCCAAGCAAGCTCCAGTCGAAAGCGGCCCCATTGCCACCGGGCCGCGCAGCGGCTTGACGCGGCTTGGCGTCGAAAAGCAGGTAGTCGGCGACGGCGCTAAAACACGGAATCATCGCGAGATCGGCGGCCTCAAAGATCCCGATCGCTTTCATCACGGGAAGACCAAACTGGGCACGAATGGCGGCGACCCGTTCCGGCGTTTCGCTTCCGTGCAGTTGAAGGAGCCCGGGATCAAGCGCTTTGATCGCCGCCGCGAGCAAGGCATCGCCGGCGTCGACCGTCACCAAAACCTTGCAGGTCCGGCGCGCGGCCCGCTGCCCGAGATTTGCCGCTAGCTCCAAGGAGACATGCCGCGGACTCTTGTCAAAAACGACAAAGCCGGCCATGTCCGCGCCGCTCGCAAGCGCCGCGTCGAGCCCACCCTCGGTCGCGAGGCCGCAGATTTTGACGATGACGCTCATCGGCCTGCCTGACCTCCATCGATCGAGGGGGATGTTTCGTTTGTACCATGGCCGCGAGGTTTTTGCAGGCCGCGGGCGGACCGCGGCGTTTTCAGCAGGCTTGCTTGGAAAAATTACGGAATCTTCCGTGTTTCGCGCGGCTTGGAAACGGAGAGCCGCGCGACTTCCGCGCGCAACGCGTTCGCTTCGGCTCTCGCCCGCCGGGCCCCGCGGCGGTACCTGCCTTGTTCGAGATAGGTCACGACGCTGCCGAAAATAACTCCAACCATGATTGCAACGCCTATGACAACGAAAAGCCGCACGGTGATTTGGGTGCCCTCCGGCGCAGTCCCGGCAAAAGGATCAAGGTATACGGTAACGTCATGGCGGTTGGCCACCAGCAAGGCTATCGCGGGAAGCGCGAGCAGAACCAGAAAAAGAAGTTTTAAAGATTGTTTCATTTGCATCCGCCGATGAATTCGCGCCCGTTCGCAGCGCGCTTCTAGATGATTTTTCTTATTTTAGTAAGATCCCGCGGGGTATGCCCGAAGCCAACGAATCCGCCTGGCCAATTAGGAGAAAGTCCGCGCTTCCCGCGCGGCCGGGCCAAAGCTTTATGCGCGAGCAATCGAACATTCGGCCTGCAATTGCGAGCGGCAAGCTTCAGCCGGCACCGGCTTCGTTCAGGCGTTCGCGCATTTCCTTGCCGGTTTTGAAAAACGGAACGGCCTTTTCATCCACCGGAACATGTGCCCCGGTGCGCGGATTGCGGCCAATCCTTGCGTCCCGGTGTTTCACCGAGAAGGCGCCGAACCCACGCAGTTCGACCCGGTCGCCGCGCGACAAGGCGCTCGTGATTTCATCGAGAATTGCATTGACGATTTTTTCCACGTCGCGGAGGTAGAGATGCGGATTTCGGGCGGCTATCCGCTGTACGAGCTCGGATTTGATCATCGGCCCCGTCCCCCAATTTTTCTTTGTCCAAACCAACCCGTGGCGCGCCGAGCTTCAGTTGGCACCGCCAACTTGCCAAATCGAAACTAGCCCGTCAAGCATACGCTCTTGCGCGGCATTCGCGGCACGATCGAGCGCGCCGCTCAACTCGCCAAGTCCAAGGAAACCCGCGGCCCGCGCCGAAAAGCTCAAGATGCCTAAACTTTCCAGCGTTCGTTCCTGTTTCCAGTCCCGCACCGGCAGCCCCTTTTGAATATTTTTTTCCTGCTCCAGCCATTCGATGGCTTCGCGCTCGCCGCCGAGGCGATCGATAAGATGCAGCTCTATCCCTTGGCGGCCGGTAAACACCCGTCCATCCGCGACCGCCTCGAGCTGCTCGCCGGTCATATTTCGGCGCTCCTTCACGAGCACTTTGAACCAGGTGAAACTGTCGCCGACCAGCGCGGCGAGCGCGGCGCGCGCTTCCGGACTCGTTGGCTCGAATCCGTTCGGCGAAGCCTTCAGCGGGGATGACTTCACGTCCTCTATTTTGACCCCAACCGTGTCGAGCAATTTGGCGAAGTTCGGATATTCAACAAGGACGCCGATCGAACCAACCAGCGCATTTCCCAACGCGACAATCCGGTCGGACCCAAGGGCCGCAATATAGGCGCCGGAAGCGGCCATGCTCCCGACCACGGCAACTGTCGGTTTCTTCGCCGAGAGTCGGCGGATCGCATCGTAAAGCCGCTCCGCTCCCGCCGTCGTGCCGCCGGGACTGTCGATCGAAATCAGAACCGCTTCAGCGGCTTTGGAATCTTCTATTTTCTGGATCAGTTTCAGAGTTTGGCGATCGCCGGTGATGATGCCTTCGATGGAGAGCCTGGCAATATGCGGCGTGAAGCCCACGGCCCCATCCGGTCCGAGCAGGTGGAGGCCCGCGGCAGCGGCGGCCAGGATTGCCGCCGCGACCGCGGCGATTCGCCAATAGGACAATTTTCGCCGCAAAACACGGCGCTCGGCAAGATAATCCGCGAAGAAAGGGGCAACCATGGCAAACCAGTCGTTCTTGCTTCGGCCAGCGGGCCGGTCCGCGCCGGCGGCTCGGATTTGCATCGTTATCAAAGCAGATTTATGTCGTTTGGACAACTAGCGGCGCGGCGGCAATTCGGCTTAATTTCAAACCATCCTGCCCGGCCCATGGCGCGTCAACCTTTTGCCTGACCTTGCCAGCATCCACTACTGCGGCGAAAGGCTGAGTAGGATCAGGCCGGCGGCACCATCCTCATAATCCTTGTGCAGGAAGCCAGGCAGCTCGCCTCGCTTCCAGCGCTCCATCGCGGTCATGGGCAAGTCGGCGACGTAGGGAGCACGGGTGTTTGACGGCTTCGAGCACAGAAGCACACGCTTGACCCGTGCCGCTTCCAACGCGGCTCTGGCGTCGTCGTCGGTCAGTGCCCGGCTTGCCCGCAAATACCTTGCGATCCCCTTGTATCCTCGATGGTAAAGCGTGCCGACCGTCATCGCGCGCGTCCTCCACAACAGTTCGGGTGCGAATTCGATGTCGACGAACACAACGTCTCGTTCATCCTCGAGCCACCTTGCGGCCGGCGTGACGCGACAGGAAAATATTCGCGCGGCGGCCGCCTCGGTCGCGGCGGCGTAGAACGGAGCCACGGCAAGGATCGTTCCGAAGACCAGAACCGGCAGCGATCCGGCCCGGTTCCTGAGGTGCGATATCTGTATGGCGAGCGCGGCGGCGCCGGCCGCCGAAGCGTAGGGGGCGAAGCGGATATGGATGAGGCTCATTGCGAGGAGCGTCGCGGCGCAAAAGGTGGCGTAGGAGTGAAGCCAGAACCTGCGCCGGTCGTGGCGGACGTTTAAAAGTTCGAGCGAGAAAAAGAGCAAGCAGAGGGTGCCGCCGCCGCCCCAGCCGATCAAGCGCCTCGCCGTCTCGATGGGTTGCAGTTCTGGATTGTTGTCCCAGATGAGGCGCTGAACCTCGGCCGGGGTCCCGGGGGCGATCCCCCGCGCAAGCTCCGGGAAGACAGCGAGCCACAGGACTAAGGTAAGCAGACCGACGCCGAGGACCGCCGCGAGTCGGCCGCCAGCGCCGGGCAGGCTGAAGCGGGCCAGCGCCTTCGCCGCGGCGAGGAGAGCGGGGCCGAGGAGGACGTAGGGAAGCGAAAGCCGGTCCACCTCGATTGCAAGAAGCCCGCCGTGTGGCGGATCGAGCAGCCAGGCCGCAACCGCGATGACGGTAAAGCCAAGCGCGCATCCCTCCACGCGGCCGGCAGCCGCCTCGTCCCCATCGAGTACCCATGCGAGGGCGAGTCCCGCGAAAGCGAGGAGTGCAAAGGGCAACATTTCGACCGAGAAGGCGGTCCCGATGCCGCACCAAAGGCCCGCATGGATGGCCGAGTTTGCGCGACCGCCGCGGCTGCAGGCGGCCCGGACCGCATGGGCGAATGCCATGGCGGCGCAAAGAGGAATGATGAGGTGGTGGCCGAAACGACCGGGTTCGCCGTAAGCTAGCAGCGCCGGCGCCATGACGGTGGCGGCCGGGACGAACAACATTGCCGGCCTCCACGCGACGAAGGGTCGGACAGCCCACCAGAGGGCGGCCGTCAAGGAGCCGAACATGACCGGGCCGAACATCGTTGCCACCGCCAGGATCGCGCCGTCGCGCCCAACAAACGGTTCGAGCAGCAGAACGAACGGCAGGGCGAGAATTTCGACGAGCCGCGTCCAGTGGAGGGAAGTCCCGTATCCGGAGGAGTCGCGGCCGAGAATCTGCTGCCATGATCCGGTTTCCAGAGCGTCGCGGAGCAGAACGGCGCGGGTCCAGGAATCGGGATCCGGGAGCTTGTCGAAAGCAAGCGTGCCGCGCCCATCGAAAACAAAGAGCACGTAAGAAGCCACAGCAATTGCCAAGAGCACATATCCCGAAGACGAGCGCATCGCGGCCGGAAAATCGAGCGTCGCCTGGCCCAGCCATTGAAGCGTCCGGCTTGGCCGGGACGAATCCCCAAGTCTCTTCTTCTGGCCGGTCATACCTGTTTCCGTTCCCTGCGTGGATGGCTGGCGGAGCGTGGCCGCGGAGTATCGGATCAGGCCGCGGCCGACCGGATCCGCTCAATTCGTTTCTTCGCCGGGGTGGATCGCTTCGCGCGCGGCCGGATGGCCGGGCCGCGGCAGTCTAGAATGCGAACCGTCAAAAACGCCTTAAGCAGGGATGAACAAAAGCCCGGCCACGGCAGGAATCGCCAAGGAGAACCGTTCGCGCGAAGCTTGACCGACCGCCGCTTGCGGTAATCCCGCGGCAAAGCCGCATTTCAATCTTTCGAAGCATAGTTGCCATAAAGAAATATATAACCAATAAAATAGTTATTCTATGTTAATTTAAATGTTTATGCGACTTACTAAGTGCTTTCAAGGTTCTCGCTGTTTATGATCGCCCTATTCCAGAAACACCCAGGCAAATACCTGGACTGGAACCATCAAGCAACCGGAATCCCAGGAGTTTCAATCATGCGTCATTTGTTTCACCGCTTCATCGACAATCAATCCGGCGTCACGGCCATCGAATATGGTCTCATCGCCTCTTTGATCGCCGTCGTCATCATCACCGCCGTGAAATTGGTCGGCACCGACCTCTCGGCGACATTCAACGCGATCGCCGCCAATTTGGCCTGATAATGTCCGTGCCGTCTGTCTGACGCCTGGATTTGGCCGATGCCAAACCGGGCGTCCGGCGGGGCGCCGATAACGGAGTAACCCATGCGCAATTTGTTGCACCGCTTTATCGGTGATCAATCCGGCGTGACGGCCATCGAATATGGTCTCATCGCCGCTTTGATCGCCGTCGTGATCATCGTCGCCGTGACTTTGGTCGGCACCGACCTCTCGGCCACGTTCAACGCCATCGCCGCCAATTTGGCCTGACAACGTCCGGGAAGCCAAGCCCCCCCCCGCCAAACACGCGGAGGGGGTCTCCCAACCCCGCCAGGAGCCTTACCCCATGAAGCGCCTGTTCACCCGATTTGCCGGCGATGAGTCTGGCGTCACGGTCATCGAATACGGGATGATCGCGAGCTTCATCTTCCTCGTCATCATCACCGCCGTGAAATCGGTCGGCGCTAACCTGCCGGCCATTTTCAACGCCGTCGCCAGCAATTTGGCCTGATGGCGTCCGCGAAACCAAGCCGCCCCCCGCTCTGCCAACGCGGCCGGCGCCGGTTTATCTGGCGATCGCTTGCTGCCGCCGCGAACCAATATCGGCTCGGCGCTGGAATGGACCTTCAAAGATCATGCTTGAAGCCGCGACGCTCTTATTTTTTCCGGCCCTGATGGTCTTTGCCGCCATTTCCGACCTCTTGACGATGACGATTTCGAATCGCGTCTCGATCGCGCTTGCCGTCCTGTTCATTGCCATGGCCTTCGCCCGCGGCCTCCCCGCGACACAAATATTGTGGCATCTCACCTGCGGCGCGGCGATGCTCGTTTTCGCATTCGGCTTGTTCGCGCGGGGCTGGATCGGCGGCGGCGATGCAAAGCTCGCGGCGGCGACCGCGATTTGGCTGGGGTTCGATCATCTCGGCGACTACGCGCTTTCGGCCAGCCTTCTAGGCGGTGTGCTTACCGTCTCGATCATTGTGCTGCGAAAATGGCCTTTGCCGGGCGTTCTCCTGGCACGCCAGTGGGCCACCCGCCTGCATGCGCCGGGCACCGGCATCCCTTATGGCATCGCCCTCGCAATCGCCGGCCTCATTCTCTATCCGGAAACCGCGATCTGGCTCGGCGCCGCCGCTGCTAACCATTAAGCCTGCATGGAGTTGCCGCGATGCCGATCGAGTGGGCCATCATCCTGGCGGTCGCTGTCTCCGATGCCATCCTTCTGGCGGAAACCTCCTTTCGCCTAGAAGCTTCCTCGCAAATGAGGATCCTCGCGGGATTGATCGTCCTTGCCATGGTGCTTGTGATTTGCCGAAGGTGGCGACGTTTCCCGGAAACAACCCATAGATTAGCCCATCTCACCCACACCGTTCTCGCGCTGGTATTGTTCACCAATGCCGTTTCAATACTGAGTTTCATCCTCACCGGTATTCTGCCCTTGCCCAGATGGGACGAGGCACTGGCGACCGCCGATCGCGCGCTCGGACTGAATTGGCTTGATATGTACCAGTGGCTCACCCGTCACCGCGCGATCGAAGCCAGCGCGCACACGGTATACAGGAGCCTTGGCCCGGAGACGCTGATCTTGTTCTTCGCCTTGGAACTGCTCGGCCACCACAACCAGGCAAGGATTTTTTTACTCTGGTTCATGGTTTCGGTGATTGCCGCCTTAGGCATTGGGGCGCTCACCCCCGCCGCGGGCGCTTTTGTCTACTACCACCTCCCCGTAGCGTCCACGACCGGTTACGTTGCCCAATGGGTCGACTTGCGCAATGGCGCTTTACGCACCATCAATTCGTTAAACAATCAAGGCCTGGTGGTCTTTCCTTCCTTCCACACCGTCCTCGCCGTGCTATGCGCCCGCGCCGCAAGGCCGTTGCGCATCCTCAAATTCCCGTTGCTGCTTTTAAATCTGCTCATCATCTTTTCCTCTCCCGCCATGGGAGGGCATTATTTCATCGATATCATCGCCGGTATTATTTTGGCGGCTTTAACTATACGTTTGCCTGGGCATATCTTAAGTGGCGCATGGCGTCCCTTAAAGAAAATTATTCGACACGGGGATGTGCCCGTCTACGCTTCGAAATGATGCGCGGCGGAGCGATCGGCAACAACAGGACCGGAAACCGCGATCCGGCTCGGCGCCGCCGCTGCTACTCATTAATTTTGCATGGAGTTGCCTCGGTGCCCATGGAGTGGGCCATCATCCTGGTGGTCGCTGTCTCCGATGGCGTCCTTCTAGCGGAAACCTCCTTTCGCCTGGAAGCCACCCAGGAACTGAGGATCGTCTTTGTGTGGATCCTCGTAACCTTGGTTTTTGTGGTTTGCCGCTGGGGGCGTTTTCCCAGATTAGCCCATCTTGCCGGCACCTGGCTCACCCTTTCGCTGTTCACCAATGCCGTTCTAATTCTGAGTTTCATCCTCACCGGTATTCTACCCCTGCCCATGTGGGATGAGGCACTAGCGACAGCCGATCGCGCGCTCGGTCTGAACTGGCTCGATATGTACCAGTGCGTCACCCGTTACCCCGCCATCGAAGCCAGCGCGCACACAGTTTACATGAGCCTTGCCCCGGAGATGCTGATCCTGCTCATCGCCCTGGAACTGCTCGGCCGCCACAACGAGGCAAGTGCATTTCTACGCTGGATCATCGTTTCAGGGATCGCCACCATATGTATCGGGGCACTCACCCCTGCCGCAGGCGCGTTTGTCTACTACCACCTCCCCATAGCCTCCACCACCGGTTACGTTTCCCAATTTGCCGACCTTCGGGATGGCGGTTTACGCACCATCAACCCATTCGACAATCGAGGCCTAGTGGCTATTCCTTCCTACCACGCCACCCTCGCCGTGCTATGCGCCTGCGCCGCAAGGCCGTTGCGCATCGTCAAAATCCCGTTGCTGGTTTTAAATCTGCTCATCATCTTGTCCTCTCCCGCCATGGGAGGGCACTATTTTGCTGATATCTTCGCCGGCATTATTTTGGCCGCTTTAACGATGAGGCTGCCAGGACATATCTTAAGTGGCGCCTGGCGGCCCCTGAAGAAAATTGCTCGACACGGGGACGTGCCCGCCTTTTCTTCGAAATGATGCACAGCGGAGCGATCGGCAACGGCTTGACCGGAAACTGTGATCTGGCTCGCCGCTGCTGCCAATGGGAAAGCAGGTCCGGCGCAACCGTCGCCTCGCCCAGGAACGGCCGCGCGCACGCGCCCCCAGCGCGATTTGCTGGGCTTTTCTGCTCAACTCTGGCATAGTAAATGCTTGCACGACTCCGGCGACCAATCGGTTCGGTTCGCCGTGGCTACTGGCGCTTCGGTCCCGCAGCCCTTTCTTGGCCGCTCGTTCCGTCCTCTAAATTGCTTTTGTAAGAGCAAATATTCGAGAACGGCCATGCGCCGCCAACCAGGACAAGAGCGCCGGCGGCAAGGAGCGCGGGCAAATGCTGCAACCTCGATGTTTCGATGAAATGACCTTGGCGGACGGTGCGATCCGCCCCGTCTATGGCAAGATCGCGAGATGGCTCGCGGCGACGCCGGCCGGGCTTCTCGCCGCGCGCCGCGCGCAAGCGGAGCTGTTGTTTCGCCGGATCGGCATCACCTTCGCGGTCTATGGCGAAGGAGAATCGGACGGCGCCGAGCGGTTGATCCCTTTCGACATTATTCCTCGCATGCTGCTACGCTCGGAATGGAGCCGTCTCGAAGCAGGCCTCGTGCAGCGGGTAAAAGCCCTCAACCTGTTCCTCGCCGATATCTATGGCGCTCAAGAAATCCTCAAGGCGGGGCGCATCCCAGCCGGTCTCGTCGCGCGCAATGCCGAATTCCGGCCCGAAATGGCGGGCTTTCGCGCGCCGCACGGTATTTACGTGCATATTGCGGGCATTGATGTGGTCCGCACCGGCGAAAACGATTTCTACGTGCTCGAAGACAATTTGCGCACCCCCTCGGGGGTCTCGTACATGCTGGAGAATCGGGAGGTCATGATCCGCGTCGCGCCCGACCTTTTCGCCGAGCACCGAGTCGCCCCGATCGAGAATTATCCGGATGCCTTGCTTGCCACCTTGCGTTCGCTGGCGCCCCCGGCGACGGCCGGCGAGCCCACCATCGTGGTGCTGACGCCCGGCCGGTTCAACTCGGCCTATTACGAACATTCGTTCCTGGCCGATAAACTCGGGGTCGAGCTCGTCGAGGGCTCCGATCTGCGCGTCGAGGACGATGTCGTCTATATGCGCACCACGGAGGGCGCGAAAAGAATCGATGTCATCTACCGGCGGATCGACGACGGTTTCCTCGATCCGCGCGTGTTCAAGAAAGAGTCGATCATCGGCGTCGCCGGCCTGATGGGCGCCTACCGGGCGGGCAATGTAACCATCTCCAATGCCGTCGGCACCGGCGTCGCCGACGACAAGGCGATCTATACCTATGTGCCAGAATTCATCGAATTTTATCTTGGCGAAACCGCGATTTTGAACAACGTGCCGACATGGCGTTGCCGCGAGCCCGGCGCCTTGCGTTATGTGCGGGAACATCTCGCCGAACTCGTTGTGAAGGAAGTCAATGGCTCGGGCGGCTACGGCATGCTTGTCGGGCCGCATGCCTCAAAGGCTGAACGCGAGGCTTTCAAGGCGAAACTTGCCCGCGATCCTGATAATTTCATCGCGCAACCAACTCTTGCGCTCTCCACAACTCCGACTTTCTTCGATGCCGGCATCGCGCCGCGCCATGTCGATTTGCGGCCCTTCATTCTGACCGGCGCGAATGATGTCCGAGTCATGCCGGGCGGATTGACAAGAGTGGCCTTGAAGGAAAGATCGCTCGTCGTCAATTCGAGCCAGGGCGGCGGCACCAAGGATACCTGGATTGTCGAGGATTCGATCTTCGACGAAAATCTCCCGTTGCAAAGCCAACATCAATCGACAAGTTGAAATTGATCGTGCTTTATGCCGGTTTGTTGGCGCCTCATTTTGTCCGGAAAGTCCGGCTTTCCGGGGTCATGGTTTGAGAGGCAGGCCATGCTTTCCCGCACGGCGGACAATCTCTACTGGCTTGCGCGCTACGTCGAGCGCGCCGATTTTCTTGCCCGGATCATCAAGGCGGCGCAACGCCTCGCCACCCTGCCCGCGAGCTATTCCGGGACCGGCACCGAATGGGAAAGCGCGCTTGAATCGTCGGGCGCGGCGGAGGGCTTCCGGGCTACCCGCGGCACCCCCAAGGAAGCGAGCGTCGTCGATTATCTGACCTTCGCGCCGGACAATCCTTCCTCGATCCGCAATTGCATCAAATTCGCAAGGGCCAATGGGCGAGCGGTGCGCACCGCGCTCACCGCCGAGATGTGGGACACGATTAACGGCGCCTGGATCGAACTTGGACGTTTCGAAGCGGGCAACAACGGTTCCAGCAGCTACGACCGCGAGGCACTGTCGCATTTTTTCGATTTCGTCCATAAGACGTCGCTCGACTATGACGGTTGCGTCGACCGCACTATGTTGCGCAACGACGCCTATTGGTTCTCGCGCGTCGGCCTCTATATCGAGCGGGCGGACAACACCGCCCGCATCCTCGACGTGAAATATCATGTGCTATTGCCGGAAACCGAAACGGTCGGCGGCTCGGTCGACTATTTCCAGTGGACCGCGATCCTGCGCGCGGTCTCCTCGCTCACCGCCTATCATTGGGTCTATCGCGAGAGCGTGAAGCCATCGCTCATCGCCGATCTTCTGATCCTCAAAAAGGAAATGCCGCGCTCGCTGATCGCCTGCTACGACAATATCGTCCATTTGCTCGACGCGATCGGCGACGCCTATGGCCGAGTAGGGGCGTCGCAAAAACAGGCACATGAGGTGTTGGCGCGGCTCGCGAATGCAACGACGGACGAAATTTTTAAGACTGGCCTGCATGAGTTCATCACCGCCTTCGTCGAGGACAACGACCGCCTGGGGCAAACAATCAATGGCCAATACTTGTTGCATTGAGGCGTTTGCCACAACTGCCCACATTCTGCGCCGCCTCGAACCTGGGTGTGTGATATATTGGATAGTAATAGCGAATAGTAATCTATATTATCTGCTTTGATTTTGTCATTTAAATGTTCGCGAATGTCATTCAAATGTTCGTAAAAAAGACTTAGGCTCCGAAGCGGCGCCTGTTTGGCGTCGTTCTGAAATAGGAGTCAAAGATGACCAGGAATACATTTTCGCAATTGATCGCGGGCGCATTTATTTCGCTTTGCCTCGCGACCGCGCCCGCCAGGGCGCTCAGTGATCACACCTATGTCTCGGGAAAGGGGACCGACACGGGAGGGTGCACCGCGCCCGCCACGCCCTGCCGGACCTTCGCCTTCGCGATCGCGCAGACCGCCGCCTCGGGCACAATCATAGCGATCGATCCGGCGAACTACGGGCCGGTAACCATCACAAAATCGATCAGCATCGTCGCCGATGGCGGCGGCCCGGCGGGAATCTTTATAACCACGGGCACCGCCATCACCATCAGTGCCGGGGCAAGCATCATCGTCAACCTGCGTGGCCTGACCCTCGATGGATCCGGGACCGCGTCTGTTGGCATCTCCGGCGGCTTCGCAAGTTCCACCTCCGACTTGAAGCCCGCCGCGACGATCACCGATTGCTTCATCCGGCATTTTTCTGGTGATGGCATTTCACTCGGTGGGGCCGCAACCGTAAAATTCCGCAACTCGAACACGGTCTCCTCGGATAACGGCGGTCATGGACTTTTTGCCACCTTTGCATTCTTACCGTTCAATGGTGTTCTCGACCGTTTCACGGCTAGCGGCGACAATATAGGCATAGACCTGGAGTCGCGCGAGACCGGGATCGACGTCACGATCGTGGATAGCGTCGTGGCGAACAATTTCTCAGATGGGCTCCGCCTCGGCGCCCCCGGAATTCCAGGCAGCACCGCGGTAGCGACGCTCGCCGGCTCGATTGTGACAAAAAATGGTGGCACCGGCGTAAACATCAGCCCTGGCAGTACAGTCTTCAGCTATGGCGACAATGAAATCAATGGCAATGTCACCGACGTCGTGGGAACATTGACCCCCCTAGCGAAAAAGTGGTAGCGGCTTCCGGCAGGGCAATAGGCCTCGCCGGAAAATCCGCCTAATACCGAGTCTCGTGGACGACGATTTATGGTGAGGGGCGTCATTGCGAGGAGCGAAGCGACGAAGCAATCCAGAAGCGCCGGAAGGGGACTGGGGTGCTTCGCTTCGCTCGCAACGACGGTCCTCGGCATAGGTTCTCGTCAGAGAGTTCTGGTTTGATACCGTGGGTCGCCGCAAGGATGCGCCATAAGACCGCACGCATTTTAAGGCGATATGTTAAAGTGGTGTTGCACCA
This sequence comes from Methylocella sp., assembly GCA_050728695.1. Taxonomy (GTDB): domain Bacteria; phylum Pseudomonadota; class Alphaproteobacteria; order Rhizobiales; family Beijerinckiaceae; genus Methylocapsa. The sequence goes on from JBOHJV010000011.1 coordinate 35,292, forward strand.
AGTTGCGCTAGACTCACGAAAAGATTTCGAATCTTGGTGACGGCATGACGGTTCTTGTAACAGGCGGGGCAGGTTATATCGGCGGCCATATGGTGTTGGCCCTACTCGATGCCGGCGAAGAGGTTGCCGTTCTCGACGATCTATCGACAGGATTCCGCTGGGCGGTGCCGGCGGCAGCCAAGCTCATCGTCGGCGATGTTGGCGACGGCGCGCTCGTGGACGACATTCTCGCCCGGCATAAGATCGACGCCATTGCCCATTTCGCCGCCAAGATCGTGGTGCCCGAATCGGTTGCCGATCCGCTGGGTTACTATCTCAACAATACCGCCAAGGCGCGCACCCTTCTTGAGTGCGCGGCGCGCGGAAAAATCAAACATTTTATCTTTTCCTCGACCGCGGCAGTCTATGGCGAGCCCGCGGTCAGCCCGATCGACGAAACCGTTCGGCTCGCCCCGATCAATCCCTATGGGCGCTCCAAGTTGATGAGCGAGTGGATGCTCGCGGACGCCGCCAAGGCGCACGGTCTGACATTCGCGATTTTGCGCTATTTCAATGTCGCCGGCGCCGACCCGAAGGGGCGCCTTGGCCAATCGACGCCGAACGCGACGCATCTTATCAAGGTCGCGGTGCAGGCGGCGCTCGGACTACGCCCCGGTCTCGAAGTCTTTGGCACCGATTATCCGACTAGGGACGGCACCTGCATCCGCGACTATATTCAGGTCAGCGATCTGGTCGCAGCCCATCTCATGGCGCTCGCCTACCTGCGTAAGGGCGGCGAATGTTTCATTTGCAATTGCGGCTATGGCCGCGGCCTCTCGGTGCTCGAAGCCGTCGATGCCGTCAAGCAAGTATCCGGCGTCGATTTCAAGGTGCGGATTGCCGGCCGCCGTCCCGGCGATCCGGCCTCGCTCGTCGCGGGTACGAAACGCATAAAGGCCATGCTCGGCTGGACGCCAAAATACGACGATCTTCCAACAATCGTTGGTCAAGCGCTCGAATGGGAGCGCCAGTTGCACAGCAAATCCGTCACGGGCGAGCCCGCGCGTGCGAATTCCTTGGCGTGCGACGGGGTCTGATCAAGTGTTCATGGATTCGAAGAAGGTTGCGTTGCCCTTCGGCGTTTCCCGCAATTTGCCAAGCAGAAATTCGATCCCATCGATGGTGCCCATCGGATTGAGAATACGCCGCAGCACATACATTTTCTTCAATATGTCGGGGGCCACCAGCAATTCCTCCTTGCGGGTGCCGGAGCGGGTGATGTCGATCGCCGGGTAAGTCCGTTTGTCGGCGACCTTGCGGTCGAGAATGATTTCCGAATTGCCGGTGCCCTTGAATTCCTCGAAGATCACTTCGTCCATGCGCGAGCCGGTATCGATTAGCGCGGTCGCGATGATCGTCAGCGAGCCGCCGTCCTCGATATTGCGCGCGGCGCCGAAGAACCGCTTGGGGCGCTGCAGGGCATTGGCGTCGACGCCGCCGGTGAGCACCTTGCCCGACGATGGCACGACCGTGTTATACGCGCGGCCGAGTCGCGTGATCGAGTCGAGGAGGATCACCACGTCGCGGCCATGTTCGACGAGACGCTTGGCCTTCTCGATGACCATTTCGGCGACTTGGACATGGCGCACCGCGGGCTCGTCGAAGGTCGAGGACACCACCTCGCCGCTGACCGACCTTTGCATGTCGGTGACTTCTTCCGGCCGCTCGTCGATCAACAGCACGATCAGATAGCATTCCGGGTGATTGGCGGTGACCGATTGCGCGATATTTTGCAAAAGCACCGTCTTGCCGGTGCGCGGCGGCGAGACGATCAAGGCACGCTGGCCCTTGCCGATCGGCGCCACGATATCGATGACCCGCGCCGACAAATCTTTCTTGGTGGGATCGTTGACCTCGAGCTTCAGCCGCTCATCGGGATAAAGCGGCGTTAGATTGTCGAAGTGAATCTTGTGCCGGACTTTTTCCGGGTCCTCGAAGTTGATCGTATTGACCTTGAGCAGCGCGAAATACCGCTCGCCCTCCTTGGGACCGCGGATCAAGCCTTCGACGGTATCGCCCGTTCGCAGGCCGAACCGGCGAATCTGGGACGGCGATACATAAATGTCGTCGGGCCCAGCCAGATAATTGGCGTCGGGAGACCGCAGGAAACCGAAGCCGTCCTGCAAGACCTCGATGACGCCTTCGCCAACGATCTCGATGTCGCGGCTCGCCAATTGCTTGAGAATCGCAAACATCAGCTCTTGCTTGCGCATGATCGAGGCGTTCTCGACTTCGTGTTCTTCGGCGAAGGCGAGCAACTCGGTCGGCGACTTGAGCTTCAAGTCCTGCAGTTTGATTTCCTGCATTGGGACGAAGTCCTTGGAAGGGTGGCGAAGATCTCGCCGCGCGGAAAAGGGGGCGCTTGGCGCGCCCTGGTCCTGCAATGACCGGCGCTAACGCACTTGAAAACGACGCGAGCAATCCGCGCCAAAATAGGTTAGTTCATCCGAGGGGGACCGTGTAAATAGATCGATTCGAAGCCTTTGACAAGTAAAATGATTTTGGGGCAGTGCGTCAGTCAGACTTCCCCGCCGCGTTGATCGGGGCCGCGATATCCGCGATCGGCCAAAGCTTATCGGCAACGCCAGCCGCCATCGCGTGGCTGCGGCGTAGCATCATGCGAATGCTCGCGAAATTGCAGGGCGAGGAGCGCAACGCGACGTAAAGGCATGCCTCCCGATCTTTTCGGAAAAGGCGGCCGCGCGAACCCGCGGACGCCATTCGCGTCACGAGGCTCTGGCGTTCGCCATTTAACCTGTCGATATGCCGCAGGTCCACGGATCCACACAATCGGCAACTTGACTGCGCCAGGGCATTCGGACGGGCTGCTGCGCCTCCTTGGAACAGTCCATCGGCGCCGCGTGGATTTTCGCGGCCATCGCGGAATCCATATCGGACGCCCAAGATGATCAGTGTGGCCGTAAAAAATCCCCTGCGACGCCGCGATCGCATCGCGCCCGCCGCCGGATGTGTCACCCCGCTCGCGCCAGCGTGGTCGACGATGTGATCGCCGAGATCGTGAATATTGCCGATCGTCGCGCTGGTCCCCGCGGCTTTCATCGGATCGTGCTTGGGCCAATCTCGCTCACCCCTGCGCCGCAAGGCGGCCCATGCGTCCGCTGCGGTAGTCGTCCATCGCCTGGTCGATCTCGGCCCGCGTGTTCATCACAAAAGGCCCCTGGCCAACGATCGGTTCCTCGATCGGTTGTCCATTGAGGAATAACAGCGTGGCGTCTTCCAGCGCCGCAGCTGCAAATGTTTCATCCTCGCGCTCAAAGACGGCCAATTCCGCCCCGCCAGCGGTTTCGCCAGATGCGAGCCGGACCTGGCCCTTGAGCACGAGCATCGCCGTGGTCCAGCCGGCCGG
>JBOHJV010000012.1:0-35577 GCA_050728695.1 Methylocella sp.
CCCTTTTTCCGCGTCGAGGGGCGCGACCTCCGGCTCGATTTGCCGGTGACCCTTTATGAAGCGGTCCTCGGCACCAGGGTCAATGCGCCGACGCTCGAAGGCACGGTGGAGCTTACGGTTCCTCCAGGCTCGAATGGCGGGCGCACCTTGCGCCTGCGCGGCAAAGGCTTGCCTAGGCCGAATGGCTCCTCCGGTGATCTTCTGGTGAGCTTGAAAATTGTCCTCCCCGACGAGGCGGACTCCGAACTTGCCAATCTGATGCGTAAATGGGAAAGCCAAAAGCCCTATAATCCGCGCATTGGAATGAAGTGAGGCGGAAGAGGGCAGGTGCATGGAGGGCCAGATCCAAATGTCGCCGCCAGTGGCCGGAGCAATAAACGGCGACCCTGACACAAGCCGTTACGATGCCCTGGCGCAAGCCAAGGCGCTTTTGCGGTCGGTTCGCGCCGGCGCGCTCGCAACGCTGGTGCCAGAAAACGCCTTTCCGTTCGCGAGTCTTGTCAATGTCGCGACCGCACCGGACGGCAGCCCGATCCTGCTGCTATCGCGTCTTGCGGCCCATAGCCGGCATCTGGCATCAGATCCACGCCTTTCGCTGCTCCTTGTACACACCGGCGCGGGCGATCCCCTCGCGCATCCGCGCATCACGATCCTCGGAACCGGCGAATGCGTCACCGATCCAGACGGCCGCGCGGTGCTGAGGACGCGGTTCTTGGCAAGGCACCCAGAATCGGCGCTTTACGCGGACTTTGGTGACTTTGCATTTTGGCGCGTGGTCATAAAGGACGCGCATTTGATCGGCGGATTTGGGCGCCAGGGACACTTCAAAGCAAAGTCTCTCGTCACATCGCTCGACGGCGCGGATGCTTTGGTCGCCGCGGAGGCGCAAGCGCTTTCGCACGTGAACGCACATTGTCAGGCCGTTCTCGCGCGATTTGCGGCCGCGCCAGCGGGCAGACCCGATGAGCCATGGCAGGCAACAGGGATCGATCCCGAAGGCATCGATCTCGGCTGCGGTGATCAAACGGCCCGCATCGCGTTTTCACGGCCGATCCGTACCTTACAAGATCTCCGCGAGATTTTGCCTGAACTCGGTGAGGCCGCGCGGCCATCCCCGGCCGGCGGTGGTGCCCCGCGCGAAATGCCCTAAGCCCCAGCGCGGGACGCTACAGCCGTCATCGCGAGGTCGTGGCCTTGCCGGGCAACGAAAAAAGGGCGAGAGACTTACCCTCGCCTATCCTGCGCGCGTTATCCAACATTTCGGCGGGGATTCTTGGCCGCAAGCCAATTCTCCACGAAAAGAGGTTTTCCCCTAGACTTTCGATCGCCGCCGCCGATTCCAGCCGAAAATCGGCCAAACGACGAAGAAGTGGCTTAAGTTGCCGGGCGAATCAGATTTTGAAGGAGTTCTCATACCGGCCCCCGATTTTTTTCAGGCAATCCCGTTCCCGGCGGGTTTGGCGGCAGGCTGGACCCGACCGGGCCTGCTTCGATAAAGATTGCGTGGGCCGCTTGACGGAGCGCGATGGTTGGAGTTCCGTCATGTCAACCTCGTTTAAATAAGGCGAGCCGGTGGCAAGTGTCGCGCCGGCAAGCGCTCGCGCTAAAATCCATGGAGGCAAAGCGGATGACGAACACAGGTAAAAAAGCCCCGCCCGGCAAAGGCGCACCCGAAAAGGGCAAGACTTCGAAAGCGCCAGAGGCAGAAAAGGCCAAGCCCGTGGCAAGCGCCTTCGCCAAGCCCTTGCAGCCCTCGAAGGAACTCGCGGCCGTGGTCGGACCGGACCCTTTGCCGCGAACCGAGGTTGTGAGCAAAATGTGGGAGTACATCAAGAAGCACAAGCTGCAAAACGAAGCAAACAAGCGGGAAATTCTCGCAGACGAAAAGTTGGCCGCGGTGTTCGGCAAGAACAAAGTGACTATGTTCGAGATGAACAAGTTTCTCGCCCAGCATCTCAAGTGAAGGGCGTTGCTGCCATGTGACAGCGTGCCGTGAAAAGAATCGAAAGAGGTTCGGGGAATGATCGCCGAGCTCGAGCCTATTTCGATTTGACTGTCTTTTGGCAGCTTCCGGCATAAGGAGAGGGCGCTTTTGTCGGAGACGATATGGCGCCCGCCAATCGGCCCGCCGCCTCTGGAAACAGGAGGTTGCAGCTTTGGGTGGGATGCCCTTGTTGCTAGAAAATGCAGCTCTACGCGCGAGCTCGCTGGCGCCTCAGCGCTCGGACGCCCTGCTCGCGGAAATTCGCGATCTGCTGGCAAGGCAATAGGGCCGCTCGCGTGGGGAAATTATTTCCGTCTCCCCGGGCGAGCCTCGGGTTTGAGGTCAGTTGGGGAGCTATGCCTTGAAATACCGCCAGCTTGGCGCCAGTGACCTGCGGGTTTCGATCATTTCGCTTGGCTCCTGGCTGACGTTTTCGGGCGGCGTCGAGAAGCGCCAGACGCTTGCCTGTGTTCATAGGGCGCTCGATCTCGGGATCAATTTCATCGACACCGCGAATGTTTATGGCCGCGGCGCGGCGGAGAGCGTGCTAGGCGAGGCGTTGCACGGCATGGATCGCGGATCATATATTTTAGCGACCAAGGTTTTTTTCCCTATGAGCGACACGGACAGAGGACTGTCCCGCGCGCAGATCGGCAAGCAGCTCGATGCATCGCTGAAGCGGCTTCGGACAGATCATGTCGATCTCTATCAATGCCACCGCTACGACGACGAAACTCCGCTCGAGGAAACGATGGAGGCTATGACCACGGCCGTCCGTCAGGGCAAGACGCGTTATATTGGTTTTAGCGAATGGCCGCTCGACAAGTTCGAGGCGGCGGCCAAAATGCCTGACATCGCGCGTTTCGTGTCGAGTCAACCGCAATATTCGATGCTTTGGCCCTCGCCGCAAGACGAGATCTTTCCGCGTTGCGCCGAGCTCGGCATCGCCCAGATCGTCTGGTCGCCGCTCGCCCAAGGCGTGCTGACCGGCAAATACATGCCGGGCGCGCCGCCGCCTGCGGGATCGAGGGCCAGTCATGCGTCAATGGGCGCGATGCTGCCGAAAGAATGGCTGCAGGCTCCGGTATTGACGGCCGTGCAACAGGTGAAGCTCATCGCGGAAAGAGAGGCGGGCGTGAATTTAGCCCAATTCGCGCTCACCTGGGTATTGCGCCGGCAGGAGGTGTCCTCGGCAATCATCGGAGCGAGCCGTCCTGAACAAGTGGCGGAGAATGCGGCGGCCGCCGATTGCGAGGTTGCGCCCGAGCTTTTCGCAAGGGCCGAGGAAATCTTGGCGCCGTTCCTCTGATCGCCGACCATGCATTTGCTGGCTTTGTAGCAATTCAATCCATCTCAAGGTTCAATTTGTCCGGTTTTTGTTGGCCTGGCGCTAATTGGTCTCCTGCTACAGAGATTGGCCTACGCTAGTTGCGCGAGACGCGGGCGGGTTGTGGCCAGGATCATATTTGATGGCGTTTTTAAAATCAAAACGGCGGAAATTGCCGCTGTCCGGCGTCAGCCGGGGCGATATCCAAAAACTCGGCGGAGCATTGGTGGTCTTGGCCGGGTCGTGCATTTTTTGCAGGCGCTGCCGACGCACAATCCCTTGCGACCATGCCAAAGCCGCAAGTAGCTTCAAATAAAACTTGCAGAGTACAAGGAGATTGGAATGACAATATTGGCGGATTGTATCATGTTAACAAGAATTTATCCGGGACGAACTCATTTTCTTACTGCATCGAGCCTCACAAATTCACGATCAACTTGCAAGGTGATACCGGATTCATCGCACATCTACCCTATGGTATCGGTTGTGAAAGAAATGCTACAGAGATTTTAACGTGGCAGGGTACATGTGACACAGCGTCTGGAACTTACATGAGTCCTGATGGGAACAGCGGAGATATTACATGGACCAGGATCGCGGGCATTATGTGTGCCGAGTCCTCAAAGGTGTGCCCAAATGTGTGGTGGTTCAATGGCGTGTCGCCTCAGCCGAAAAACTATGTGACCACGCTAAAGGCCTCCCCGTCCGGGGGAACCGACTATAGCTGGACGATCACTGACGGAACGGCATACGCCCAGTTTTCCAACAACTCTTCGACCATCGACACGAATGGCGATAACAAAGTGGAAATCCTTCCGAGCGCCGACCCTGGCGCCGGCACGCCGCCGCCTGTCAGCGTAACGGTTACGGTGACGAGCAAGGAGGGGACCGCGACGTCGGATCCTTTCGACCTGGGTGTCAGAAAACCCTATAGACTCCAGCCGACGCTGGGGAAGTGTGGTGCCGTGATGTGTGACATTAGCGATCCATATGGCCGGGGATACGAATCCATGCTCTATTATCGAATCCAAGATCAAACTATGATGGATCTGCCAGACGAGGTCCTTCCCCTGAACGAACAGTTCACCACCGGTCTAACAAATGTTTATCCTGGCACGAATTGGGTCCAGCCCGGAAACTGTGGAGGCGGAGCCAACCCCGAATGTAGAGCTTTCCCTCCGAGCGGTTGGTTTGATCGAGTGACGGGCGCGGGCGCGGAAACGCCCCATCCCAAGGTGCCCATGCCCCAGCCTCCGCAAAGCCCCTTGGGTACGGCAGCGGTCGATTCCTGGAGCGGCACGTGGGGCATTGGCGATGGCCACCCCGGCAAAGGGGTGACGGTGCAAACGAATGATTGGATGAGATTTCAGGATCACGCGCGGCATACCAATATTGTTTCACCGTCTCCTTAGTCGTGGCCTCGTTCTAGTGTTAATAGGCTTGTGCTATTATGATCAATAGGCTTGTGCTATGAGGTACTGGTTTCTCGCGATCGCCTTGCTGGTGAGTGACGTGACAGCGCAGTCTGTGCATGCGATGCCCGTAGGCATCGCCAATGTGCCGGCGATGGCGCAAGCTTCGGATGTGATCGTTGTTGGCCGCGCAACCCTGACCCAAAACCCAAACGCGCCTTTCCTCGTCACCGCGGACCGGGTGCTGAAAGGCGTAATCGGCGCGTCCCGACGGCTCGTCATCGTTCCCCCCCCTCGGACATGGCAAGATTACTATTCTTCGGTCCGAGAGCGGCAATATGGAATCTTTTTCTTACGCCGGCACCCCGGAGGTAGCACCTACACGGTAACGGACCCATTCCACCCGGCATTGGTCGCCTCGCCGCGGCCAGCGGCGAATCAGCCTGTGTTCACCGATGTGCTGAGCAGTGTGGCCCAAGAGCTGACCGGCGTTCTGGCGGCACCGGCCGCAACGCTCACCGATCCCGTCACCGGCGTCCAGGACTCGATGACGGCTCCGGCCTATCCGGCGCAGGGCGTCTATTACGAGGCCGCTACCGCACTCAAGACGATACCTTACGCGGTGGCTGGACCCCCCCTGGACGCGATTGCGGCGTCGAACCAGGTCCCCGCACGCCTTTGGGCGATGTATAGCCTGTTCTCGATGTCTGGTTCGGCTGACGACAGCGCCAAAACGGATTATTTACAGTCGGTCACGCCGATCCTCGTCAACCCGGAACCCGGTCTGGCACCGACCGCGTCCATTCTCGGAAGTGCGATCGAAGGCCATCTCAAATCGCCCGCAGCAGTTCCGACGCTTGTCGCATTGCTTGGCTCAACCCAGGTTTCGGTCCGCCGGGCCGCTGCCTACGTTTTGCGCGATATTGCCACCCCGGACGTGGTCGCGCCCCTCGCCAACGTCGCGCTCAACGACAGCGATGAGGACGTGCGGCACTACGCGGTACTCGGTCTTGCCGAGGTAACACGCGTTGCTGCCGCTCCATCAATCCCCACCTTCCGCCAGAAACAAGACGAGATACTGCATTTCTGGCGGGCTTGGTCGCGCGCCAACGTTCGCGGGCCGTGACGCCGGACAACCCGGCAAGGGCGAACCAGTAATCCAGCAATTCTTTGGGTCGCGCGGCCGCCGGCCGGCACCTCGATTTCGCGGGAGGGGATTTCTTGCGATCCAGATTTATGTTGTTCCCGGCGGCGGCGGCAACAAAGCTAGGGCTTCGTCTTCCTTCAGGCGAGTCCCGGTGCGCCGGATCGTCCTGGCTAGCGCCATGATCGCCAGGATGCGGCGGCTTGCGTCCTCAAATGATAGGCCATGTCCGCCGATATTCGAGACGCAGTTGCGCTCGGCATCCTTGGTTATGCCCGGCTTCGGATCGAAGGTGATATAGGCGCCGACGCTGTCGCGGGAGGAAAGGCCCGGACGCTCGCCGATGAGCACGACAACAAGGGCAGCATTTTGCCTCGCCGCGATTTCGTCGCCCAATGCGACGCGGGCCTGAAGCGCCACGACCGGAGGAGCAAACACGAAATTTTGCGCCGCCAGCAGCATTTTGCATAGCGGCCCCGCTTGCGCTTGCACCGCGCCAGCCGACAGCCCGTCGGCGATGACGATCGTGGCGTCATAGGAGCCTGGCGCGAGTTTTTCCGCGTACTCCCGCGGGAGGCGGCGGCCTTGATCCGGGCGCTGGAGAAACGTTACGCGGTCCTTGGCCTCGCTTTGCACGAGAATAGGCCGCCACTCCGCGAGCTCCGCCATGATTTTTTCGTGATCGAGATTTGCCTTGACCGCGTCGCGGGCGCGGGCATGGGCGAGCTCGAATTCGAGCACGCGGGCCGTGGGAAGGCCATCGCCCACGCGGCCGAGCGCGATGCGGGCGGGCGTCGCGCGGCGCAGAAAATCCCAGAAATCGCTTGGCGGCAGAGTCATGGCGGCAAAGTCATCGCGCCGCCGCTGCAAGCAGTCGCTCGGCGCCCGAAGGACTTGGCCGGACTCGCGATTTCGCGTTCATGATGCCAAAAGCTTTGAGCCACGCCTCGAACTCCGGCGCCGGCCGCAAGCCCAACACGGAGCGCGCATAGAGAGCATCGTGGTAGGAGGTTGATTGATAGCCGAGCATGATGTCGTCGGCGCCGGGAACCCCCATGATATAGTTGCAGCCAGCGACGCAAAGAAGGGTGAGCAGATTGTCCATGTCGTCTTGATCCGCCTCGGCATGGTTGGTGTAGCAGACGTCGGCGCCCATCGGCAGGCCCATCAGCTTACCGCAGAAATGATCTTCCAGCCCGGCGCGAAGAATCTCCTTGCCGTCGTAGAGGTATTCCGGGCCGATAAAGCCAACGACCGTATTGACGAGCAAAGGCGCGTAGCGCCGCGCCACCGCATAGGCGCGTGCTTCCATTGTTTGTTGATCGACCCCGTGATGGGCTTGCGCCGACAGCGCCGCGCCCTGGCCGGTCTCAAAATACATGAGATTGGCGTCAGGCGGCGCGCGGCGCAGCGACTTTACGCCGTCATGGGCTTCGTCCAGAAGCGCGAGGTTCACGCCGAATGCGCGGTTGGCCGCCTCGGACCCGGCGATCGACTGAAAAACCAGATCGACCGGACCTCCCCTCTCCATGACCTGCATGGTTGTCGTCACATGGGCGAGCACGCAGGATTGCACCGGAATTTCGAAGCGCAAGCGCAGTTCCTCGATCCGCTCGAGAAGAGCCAAAGCCTGCTTGACGCTGTCGGAAGCCGGATTGATTCCGATGCAGGCGTCGCCGCAGCCATACATGAGGCCGTCGAGGATCGATGCGCCAATGCCAGCAAGATCGTCGGCCGGGTGATTGGGCTGGATGCGCACGCCGAGGCGGCCAGGCAAACCGATCGTGGTGCGAAACCGCGTGACCACCGAAATCTTTTTCGCCACCGCGATCAGATCCTGGTTGCGCATGAGTTTCGACACCCCCGCCGCCATTTCCGGCGCGATGCCCGGTGCTAGCCGCGCGAGAGTTTCGCTGGTTGCCTCGTCGGACAAAAGAAAATCGCGAAACTCCCCGACGGTCATCGCCGCGATTGGCGCAAAGGCGCGTGGGTCATGCGTATCGAGAATGAGGCGCGTCACCTCGTCCAATTCGTAGGGCACCACGGGGTCGTCGAGAAAGCGCGCGAGAGGCAAATCGGCGAGCGCCATGCGCGCCGCGACGCGCTCCTCGGCTCTTTCCGCGGCAAGACCGGCGAGGCGGTCGCCCGCGCGATCCGGCGAGGCGCGCGCTAGAAGCGTGCGTAAATCCGCAAAGACATAATGGGTGCCGCCGGCATTGCATCCGTAAGGCATTAGACGTCCTGTTTACCTGGCCGTTATAATTTCCATATTATAGTAGGCCGAGTCGGGCCGATATGCCCGCTGCTTGACGCGAGGACCGCGACGAGGGCGAGCGCCTCGTATCGCCGTGGGGTTCAACCGGAGTCCCGGCCAAACAGGTCACGCGAACTTGAATGAGTAAGCAACCTTTACCGGGGCCAAACATTACCTATATCAATGTCGACAACGATTTTTGAGAGAGAAACGATGAGCGCTGCAATGGAAACTTCCAAGAAATCGTCGGTTTCGACGCGTGGCTTTGCCTCCATGGACCCCGAGAAGCAGCGGGCAATCGCGCGCAAGGGTGGCGAGAGTGTGCCGCACGAAAAGCGGAGTTTTTCGCAAAACCCGGCGTTGGCGGCCGAAGCCGGGCGCAAGGGCGGTCAAAGCGTGAATCCCAATAAGCGGAGCTTTTCGCGCAATCACACGCTTGCATCCGAGGCAGGCCGCAAGGGGGGGCATGCCTCGCATGGCGGCCCGAAAAAACCCGCGATCTAGGCGCGATCTAGGATTGAGAGCACGGCCCAAAACAAAAAGGCGCGGCGGGTTCCGATCGCCGCGTTTTCTTTCAATTTGACTACTTGTTCAACGCTGGCTTCCCTGAAATGGGCAGAGCGCGCCGGAAAATCCGAATATCCGGTTATAATTTCTTCAAAGTGAGACTTTTGCCTTCCTTCGGGTCTTTTTTCCAGGTGCCGTCCGGTTGCGCGTCAAGATGGGTTTTATGTCCCTTGCGCGCGGTCAGCACGAGACGGCCGTTGACGATTTGCCAGCCGGCCGGATCGAAAATCACGATCCCCTGATCGCGGCAACCGGGCGCGAGAGAAGCCTTTTCCCTGCCCGCCGCCTTTGCGCGTCGGTCCAAGGTCAGCATACATCCAGTATCCTTGCCGCCGTCGCGCAGGATGGCGTAACGACCGGCCGCGTCGGCTGGCGCGGCCGCCCGCACCCCGGTGCATGCAAATACGCTCGCCGCAAGAACAAGCCAGCCGTGCCCGCAACGCATGTGTGGCACTTAAAAGCCCTTTCGCACCGGCGCCGGCAATCGTCGGCGCTCCAAACCGGACAATAGCCCAAATCCTTGCCTGAAAGGCAAGCACGTGCAGAAAATGGCATTCCGGCGTAGGGCAACCCTCGCCGGCGACTGTTGGCGTGGCAATGGCGTTTCCCTGCAATCTTGCTATGATGTCACCTTGGGCGATGCGATTCGCTGGATTTCCAGTCATGAAAGCGGCGGATTTACGAGGTGTTCTTGGTTTTATTGGCTGATCGCGGTTGCTGAAATGGTTGATTTCAAAGGGAAAACGCGCGCGCTGATTGTTACGCTTGGTGGTGTTTTCGCGCTGCCTGCCGGCCCTGGTACGGCTCCCGCTCGCGCCGATGAATTCCGGGCGCGCTATCAGGTGAGCCTCATCGGGTTTCCTATTGGAGAGGCGGTGGCGGCGGGGTCGCTCGGTCCGGCAAGCTACCGGATCGATCTCACTGCCAAGCTGACCGGCGTCGCGGCGATGGTCGCGAACGTCAAGCTAGCGCTCGCCGCGACCGGCGCTCTGCGCAGAGGCGGCGTTGCGCCTTTCACTTATGCGACGACCTCCGCCAATTCCCAAGGGAGCCGGACGGTGCGCATGTCGCTCGATGCCGGAAACGTCAAGGCCGTGGAGATCTTCCCGCCCTTCGAGGACAAGGAAGGAAGAGTGCCGGTCACCGCGGCGAACAAGCGCAATATTCTCGATCCGGCAACCGCCCTGATCATGGCGGTTCCCGAGGGCCAACCTCTCGTCGGTCCCGCCGCGTGCAATCGGACGATCCCGGTCTACGACGGCTATGTCCGGTTCGATGTCACCCTCCACTATGTTGGCGTGAAAAACGTGGCGGTCGAGGGATACTCCGGTCCCGTTTCGGTTTGCGCCGCGCGCTATACTCCCGTCTCCGGACACAAGCGGGACTCTAAATCGACAAAATTCATGGCCGAAAACAGGGACATTGAGGCTTGGCTCGCGCCGATCGAGCGGGCGCATTTCGTTGTGCCCTTCCATGTCGCATTGATGACCTTGGCTGGCATCGCTGTCATCGACGCGGTCGAATTTTCGGTCGAACCCTCGGACGTTACGACGACCAGCACGCATTGATGGAGCGGCGGCGCAGCCCAACGAGCGACGGTGGCAAAGGCGATGATCACGCTCTACACATTTGGGCCCTACTTCGGGCTTCCGGATCCAAGTCCTTTTGTTATGAAAGCCATGCTGCTCTTAAAATTCGCTGGTCTCGAGTATAGCGAAGATCGCGGCGGGTATCGCAAGGCGCCAAAAGGCAAGCTTCCCTTTATCAATGACGACGGGATGATCGTTGCCGATTCCACCTTCATCCGCTTTCACATCGAGAAAAAATACGGCTTCGATTTTGACACCGGTTTTACGCCGGAGCAGAGGGCAGTGGCTTGGGCGGCCGAGAAAATGTGCGAGGAGCATCTCTATTTCGCCATGGTGGCGGCGCGCTGGCTCGATCATGCCAATTTTGCCACGGGGCCGGCCGAATTCTTCAAAGCCGTGCCAATGCCGTTCCGGCCGGTGGTCCAAAGCCTGATTCGCCGGAAAGTTGAGAAGACATTGAAACTGCAAGGATTTGGCCGCCACACGCCAGCCGATCGAGATGAGCTTGCAATTGCCGACATCAACGCGCTTGCCGCCTTGCTAGGGGACAAGACTTTTTTGTTGGGCGAAAAGCCTTGCGGGTCGGATGCCGCGGTGTTTGCCTTCGTCGCCGGTTTTTTGACGCCGGTGTTCGCCACGCCAATCAGAACCGCGGCCGAAAGGCATAAAAATCTCACGGGCTACCAGGACCGGATCTTGCGGCAATATTTCCAAAGGTAGAAACACGGGACAGTTGCACCTTCCGCGTGTAATAAATATTGCGTTTGGGCGGTTGACAGCAAACGCCTTCCGAGTCCGCCCGCATTGGGCGCACTAAGGCGTGATGTTTCGGCCGTAATCCGACTCTTTTACAACCAGTAGGGCCTCGTTTTCCCTCCTTGCCGACATATTGTGGCGAACAAACAAGGATTTACGGCAAGTCAGTGATTCGGGCGCGATTCGTTCGTCTCCCGTTCGAACCGTAAACAAAATGCAAGCGGCGGGCTCATTGTGATACACATGCGCGGTTCCGAGACGCAAGGCTGAAGAAGGTTTCTTTCGGCGCGCGGCCGCTTCCAATCGCGGCGGCCCGTCACCCGAACGGCGGTGGGCCCAAGACCACGGGCCTTTCAGGGCATGCTCGCTGAGTTGCAGCCGGATAGCCCAAAACCGTCGCCGCTGCCGCTCGTGCCCGATTTTTTGTCCCGCGCCGGGTAACCAATGAATATTTCCTTTCCGGCCGCCAAAGCCACTTCGCCGCGCCGCGCCAGCGTCGTGAACGTGCTGCTCGGGCCGACCAATACCGGCAAGACGCATTACGCGATCGAGCGGATGCTGTCTTATTCCAGCGGGATGATCGGGCTGCCGCTCAGGCTGCTCGCGCGCGAGGTCTACAACCGTGCGGTGGAAAAGGCCGGGGCGGCCGCCGTCGCGCTCATTACCGGCGAGGAAAAAATCAAGCCGGAATCGCCGCGCTACTTCGTTTCGACCGTCGAGGCGATGCCGCGCGACCTCGACCTCGCTTTCGTGGCGGTGGATGAAATTCAGCTTGGCGCCGATCTCGACCGCGGCCATGTCTTCACCGACCGGTTGCTGCACTGGCGCGGGCGCCAGGAGACTTTGCTGATCGGCGCCACGACCATGCACCGCGCCGTGCGTGACCTTTTGCCCGGTGCCCGCGTTTTTGCCCGCCCGCGCCTTTCCAGACTGAGTTTCGCGGGCGACAAGAAAATAAACCGCCTGCCGCGTCGCAGCGCGATCGTCGCCTTTTCCGTCGAGGATGTCTATGCGATCGCCGAATGGATCAGACGCCAGCGCGGCGGCGCGGCCGTCGTCCTCGGCGCGCTCTCGCCCCGCACCCGCAATGCCCAGGTGGGCATGTATCAAAATGGCGATGTCGATTACATCGTCGCCACCGACGCGATCGGAATGGGGCTCAATCTCGACGTCGATCACATCGCCTTCGCGGCCGCCCGGAAATTCGACGGCTGGCAGCACCGGCGCCTGTCACCCGCCGAGTTCGGTCAGATCGCGGGCCGCGCGGGCCGCCACCTTCGCGACGGGACTTTTGGCACGACCGGGCGCTGCGCCCCCTTTGACGCTGAACTCGTCGAAGCGCTGGAGGAGCATCGCTTCGAAGCGGTGCAACAGCTGCAATGGCGCAATACGGACCTCGATTTTTCCTCTATCGCCGGGCTCGCGGCCTCGCTCGACGCGTTGCCGAAGGAACAAGGCCTCACCAGAGCGCCGCTTGCCGAAGACCAGATGGCGCTCGACATCGCCTCCCGCGACGAACAAGCGGTGCGGGCGGCGAAGTCCAGAGCCGATATCGCGCGCCTCTGGGAATGCTGCCAAATCCCCGATTATCGTAAGCTGTCGCCGGCGGCGCATGCGGAACTCGTGCTTTCGGTCTTTGGCTTTGTCGTTCGCGCCGGTCAAATCCCCGACGATTGGTTTGCCCGTCATGTCGCGGCGCAGGACCGGGTCGACGGCGATCTCGACACTCTGTCGGCGCGGCTCGCCGAAATACGAACCTGGACCTTCATCGCCAACCGTTCCGGCTGGTTGCGAGATCCCGCCCATTGGCAGAATGCCGCGCGTCAGGTAGAGGACAGATTGTCGGACGCCTTGCATGAACGCCTCGCCCAAAGGTTTGTTGACCGCAGGACGGGCGTTCTCATGCGCCGCCTAAGGGAGAACGCCATGTTGGAGGCCGAGGTCACCCCGAGCGGTGATGTGTTGGTCGAAGGCCAGCACGTCGGCCAGCTCAATGGATTTCGCTTCACGGCCGATCCGGAGGCGGCGGGCGAGGCCGCGAAGGCGCTGAACGCCGCCGCGCAAAAGGCATTGGCGAGCGAAATCGACGGCCGCGCCGGACGGGTGAGCGAGGCCGTCGACGAAGCTTTCCTCGTTGCCAATGACGGTATCATCCGCTGGCTCGGCGAGCCTATCGGCAAGATCGCCGCCGGCGCGCATGTGCTCGAACCCCGCGTGACAATTCTCGCCGACGAACAATTGGCAGGACAAGCGCTCGAAACGGTGCAACGGCGGCTCGATCTTTGGCTTGCCCAGCATGTGAAGAAGCTTCTCGGGCCGCTCGCCGATTTGGAAAAAGGCGAGGGGCTCGATGGAATTGCGCGCGGCGTTGCGTTTCAGGTCGCCGAGTCGCTTGGCGTGCTTGATCGCGCGCGCGTGGCCCACGAGGTGAAGAGCCTTTCCCAGGACGCCCGAGCCGTGCTGCGGAAATTCGGCGTCCGCTTCGGCGCCTATCATCTCTATCTGCCGAATTTGATAAAGCCCGCCGCCCGCGCCCTCGCCGCGCAGCTTTATGCCTTGAAGCATGGCGGCGGCGACACCGTCAAAGGCCTCGACGAGGTGCTTCACCTCGCCGCTTCCGGCCGCACCTCCTTGGCCGCCAGCAAGGATGTTCAAAGGAATTTGTACCGTGCGGCTGGTTTCCGTGTTTGCGAGGATCGCGCGGTGCGCGTCGATATTTTGGAACGCCTCGCCGATTTGATTCGACCGGCGGTGAGCTATCGGCCCGGCGTCAGTCCGGGCGATCCGCCGGCGGGCGCAGCCGACGGCGACGGCTTCGTTGTCACGGTATCGATGACCTCGCTTGCCGGCTGTTCTGGCGGTAGCTTCGCCTCGATCCTTCGGGCGCTAGGCTATGTGTCGGAACACCGCAAGGGTCCGGCGATCACCGCGGATTTGCGGGCAGCGGTCGGACCGCTTGCGCCGCGCGGCGCCGGACTTGAGCCAACCCCGCAATGCGGTTTGGACACGGAGCCACCGGCAGAACAGAGCGCTTGCACTGGGCAATCGGTCGAACCGCCTGGCGGCGCCTTGCCCGGGCTTTACCCAATTTCGGACACCGTTGATTTGGACCCGCCGTGCCCGGCGGCTCCGCCAGATGCGAGGCCGGCGGACGCAAGCGGGGCCGAGACGAGCGAAACCGGCGCAACGGAGGCGGACGGGGCAAAAGTTTCGCCGGAGCCGCTGCCGGTCGAAGCGCCATTGATCGAAATCTGGCGGCCGCATCGGCAGCATCATCATGCGCGCAGGCCCGAGCCGCGGATGCACAAAAGACATGTCCCGCGGCGCGAAGGAGCGCCCGCCGGGGCTGACGATATCGCCACGCGGGAAACATCCGCGCCACTGGCCAATCGCAACGGGGTGGCCGCGCAATCGCCAGATGGCGGCGGGGCTGGAAAGGCGGCGCTTGCCGACGCGCGATCAGAATCCCGGCCGAACGCTCCTCAAGAGCGCCGCAAGGACAGCGGCGCACGGGGAGGCGAACAGAGGCCGCGCTTCAGAGCACATCGCGGCCAGATTAAGGGGGGAGAGCAGAACCGCGGCGGCGCGGGTGAGCGTAGGGAAATACGTTTTGGCCCCAGTGACAAGAAAACCAATGAACGGCCGCCGGACCCAGACTCGCCTTTCGCCAAACTGCTTGCGCTCAAGGCGCGGCTCGAGGAAAAAACTCACCAAGAAAAAGAGGATAGCTGATCATATTTTCCTGAAGGCGCCCAACCGTTGCGAAAAACGAGGCCAAAAAGATGTCCCTCAAAAAGCTACGCAACTTGTTCGGTCCGAAGCGTTCCAACCTGTTGCAGTTGAGGCGTCAATCGTATGAATTCACGCAGTGAGTGCATGATCGCATTAACATGATCGCATTAAGATGAGTCGCTTGCTTTCACGCATCCAAAAGTCCGCGCCTCGTGGGCGAGGTCTAAGCACGGCCTCTGTTCGAGCGGCTGAAGGACTCACGGCGAGGCTGCGCTTTTCGCCAAACTGTTGTCGTTTTCGCCAATAAAGCGGCGCGCCTCCCAATGGTTCCGTCAGAGTGTCGGCGGGGAAGGAACCAATCTTTCCGCCAATAATTTAGAGCGCGCGGGTGAAGGAATGGAGGTTGCCATGCCGCGCGGTGAAAAATCCAAATATACGGATAAGCAGGAACGCAAGGCTGATCATATCGCTGAAGGATATGAGAAGAGGGGCGTTCCCGAGAAGGAAGCCGAGCGTCGCGCGTGGGCTACTGTCAACAAAGATGACGGCGGCGGCAAGAGGGCCGGCTCGGGCCGAGGCGTTCGTACCGGCAATCCCGCCGCCCATAGGGGCGGCAAGACAGGCGGCGCGGCGTCAGCGGCAAGGCCACCAGCGGCGCGGTCCGCCTCGGCAAAAAAGGCCGCCGCGACGCGTAAGCGTAATGTGGAACACGCTCACTCGTAGGAAAGTCTCTTCCCACCCCAGCAGAAGCGGATTGACCATGCCCGACTCCTTCCCGAAGCCGCCCTTCGAGCCGCGGCGGCAGCCTATCCCCGGCTCGATATACGCAATGCGGCCCCGGCCAGACCACAGCTAGATCAGCTACAAGGGGAATGGCCGTCTGATCGGGAAAAAAGCGCTGATCACGGGCGGCGATTCTGGCATCGGGCGGGCGGTCGCTCTCGCGTATGCGCGCGAGGGCGCGGATCTTGTGCTTTCCAATCTGGATGAGGAGGAGGACGCGAGTGATACGAGAAAACTGGTGGCGGACGCGGGATGCAAATGTCTACTTGTTGCAGGAGATATTTCGCAACCCGCGCACTGCCGAGCCCTCGTTCGAAAGGCGGTCGAAGCGCTGGGAAAAATCGACATTTTGGTGAACAACGCGGCGCATCAAAAAAGCTCTACCTCGATCGAAGAAATTTCCGATGAAGAGTGGGAGCTGACTTTAGCCTCCAATGTTTCGGCGATGTTTTACATTACCAAGGCGGCGGTTCCCCACATGAACAAGGGCAGCTCTATCATCAACGCGGCATCGATAAATGCGGACAGTCCGAGTCCCCAGCTTCTTGCCTATGCGACACTGAAAGGCGCGATCTTGAATTTTACTGCTGGATTGGCGCAGCTACTCTCCGAAAAGGGAATCCGCGCGAATTCCGTTGCGCCTGGCCCGGTGTGGACGCCTCTGGTCCCGTCAACGATGGCGCCCGAAAAAATCGCGTCCCGCCGTGCTCCATGCGGACGCGCGCGGAAGCCGCACCCGTTGGCCAAATTTGTGCTCGCCCGTCGCCTGTTCTTCGATCGATCCGGTGTTGATCAATCCCGCCAAAAAAGCCCCCGGCAATTCGTCCGCGGTGCTTCCTTCCATGACGCATCCGCCCGAAAGCCAAGCCGGACGTCTTCCAATGTTCGATGCTTGGCGGCATGAGGAGAACAGAGCTTCGCTGCCAAGCTTGTCCAGCAAATAATAAATTAATGGAACGGTTTCCGCCAAGACAGTGTTTCACGCTCTGACGTCTCTGTGGATTGCAAACGCCGCCGAAGCGAGTTCGTCGCCGGCGGGCCCAGACTGGAAATATGAGAGGAGTATGAAATGAAGCACTTCGGTGTATTGTTGGCCTCGGCCTCGCTGGGCGCGGTGCTGGCCGCGAGCGGTCCGGCTTTGGCGCGCATGGGCGGCGGCTTTGGCGGCGGCCACATGGGCGGCTTTGGCGGCGGCCACATGGGCGGCTTTGGCGGCGGCCACATGGGCGGCTTTGGCGGCGGCCACATGGGCGGTTTTGGCGGCGGCCACATGGGCGGTGGGTTCCGTGGCGGCACGTTCGCGGGCCGGAGTATCGCAACGGGCGGCTGGGGCCATGGCGGCTGGGGCAATGGCGGGCACAACGGCTGGGGCCATGGCGGCTGGGGCCATGGTGGGCACCATGGCTGGCATCATCGCTGGAACAACGGCTGGGGCTGGGGCGGCGGCTGGTGGCCAGTCTACGCGGGGCTTGGGCTCGGCTATGGCGTCGGTGCGTGGGATTATGGTTATCCCAATGATTATGGCTATGGCTACGGCTATCCGGACTATGCCTACGGCTATGGGTATCCCGACTATGGCTACGGCTACGGCTATCCAAACTACGATTATTCCTACGGCTATCCCGCGGCCGGCTATTCGTCCGCGGCGCCTCTCGTGACCGGCCGGAGCGTTGCAACGGGGCGTTCGGGGAATTACTGCACCACGCCCGTAAAGACTTGCGAACTCTATCACGCGTCCTACGTCGGGAACGGCTGTTCCTGCCGGGTGTCGGGCGGACACGCGCGGGGTTCCGTAACCCGCTGATTTTTGCGGCATGAATGCGAGCGTTCCACAACTGACGGCCGGCGATCCCGGCCGTCAGTATTTCGACGAAATTCCAGATTGCTTATCCGCTCGCCTCGCAGCGCCCGCGATGCCGGACGCGATGGAATGCGGGGTTCAAGCTCGCAGCGGGTTTTGACGGGGACCACTGCTGGATCGCCTGGTAAACCCCAATTTATGGAACGATCTTCGCCAAACCAGAGTTTCGGCGTCAACTGCCGATCGTTCGCGCTTGGCCGCGAGCGGAACGGAACACGGTAAAGTGAGGAGAACGAGATGAAACGCATAGCAGCTTATTTGGCCTCGGCCGCGCTGGGCGCGGGGTTGGCCGGGAGCGCCCCCGCGTGGGCGCACATGCGCGGCAGCGTCGACATGAGCGGCATGGGCGGCGACCATCGCAGCGTGGCGAAGAATCAGATGGCCGGCCGGGAACATAGATGGAATGAGGGATGGCAGTGGCGCCACCGCCGCTCCGGGCGCTGGAGTTCCGGCTTAGCTTGGCGCGGCTATTCGTACAACCCCGGCAATTACGCATATAATTCCGGGTACCCTTACAATTACGCATACGGGTATGGATACCCATCCAACGCCTATAATTACGGATACCCTTACAACAACGCTTACGGTTATGGGTACCCGTCTAGTTACGCTTATGGTTACGGATACCCTTACGCGAACAGCTACGGCTACTCGTATGAGTTCGACAACCCGTTCGCGCTCGTGACCGCACCTATAGATCTCTTGGCCGCGCCGGTGACGACATTGACTAGGCCGGTCGCGGCAGCGGCGGCGGCGCCTTTTGAAGTGGCGACTTCGGCCACCGCTCCCTTGCTGACCGGCCGCAGCGTCGCGACGGGCCAAATGGGAAATTTGTGCTCGACGCCCGTTAAGACCTGCGAGTTATATCACGCGTCCTTTATCGGCAATGGCTGTTCGTGCAAGGTCACGGGCGGGCGTTCCCGGGGCACGGTGTCCCCCTGACGCCGACTCTGCCGTGATAAGCGTCGGCACTGGCCGGGGCAAATCCGGCCGGCGCCGTCGTTGCGGTCTCCGAAATAATCGCGCCAACGCGCGACGAAAGCTTTAACTCCCTCTTTTAGCGCCGGGTTCGGCCGAATTCTAATGCGAGAGCAGCGGGGTGTTGGTGAAATTGACGCATGCGCCCCTGCAAGCTCTTCCAATCAACGTAGCTTTATGGAATAATTGTTCCCAACCTGCTGTCTTTAGCCCTATAAACGGGGCTGTAGAGAGTTCATTTATTAGCGCCTGTCGCGGGCCGAAAAAGGCATAATGGGAGGAGAATTCAATGAAACGCTTTGGTGGATTGTTGGTAGCGGCCGCGCTCGGCGCGGCTTTGGCAGCGGGCGGGCCAGGACTGGCGTTCGGCAGAGGTGGCGGCGGCGGCGGCGGCCACTTTGGCGGTTTTGGCCCCCGGTTTGCTGGCCGGAGCGTGGGAATGGGCCATTTTGATCGTCGATTCTTCGATCGGGGTGACCGCTTTCGCCGCTTTGGCCGCTTCGATCGGGACGATCGCTCCTTCTTCCGTCGCGGCCGGTTCGCGAACGGCTTGCCGTTCTGGATCTGGGGTGGCGACTGGGGCTACCCCTATGGAGATAATGGTTATTCCGGATATAATTATCCTGGCGGGGATAATTCCTATTCGACAGGCGCCGCATTCGCGCCTTTCATGATCGGGGGGAGCGCGGCAACCGGGCAACGGTGGAATTCCTGCATCATCTCCGTGAAGGCTTGCCAACTCCATAACCCGCCTTATGTTGGCGACGATTGTTCTTGCAAGGTCCCGGGCCGGGCTGCGAGCGAGGTTCCGTGAGTCCCCAAACTCGAGTATAACCGACGGGCGGACGGCCGTGGGCCGCCGAGGGGTTGATTCGGGCTCTGGCGAAGTGACCGGCAATGTGTCCAGCCCTTTGGCGCGGCGCCACCCGCGTTTGACGACCGTCTCACGATCGATCACGTTCTAATCGATCGTGATGCCGGTTTCGGCGCTCAACCGCCGGATGAGCGCGGCGGTGACCTCGCCATATGCGGCAAGTCCGTGGTCGCGCTCGTAGCGTTTGATCGCGCGCCGGGTTGCGGCCCCCGCCAGGCCATCGGGGTTCAGAACAAAGCCCAATTTGACGAGCGCGCGCTGCGCCGCGCGCACGGTCTTGTCGCGCGCGGACGGCTTTGCGTTCGCCGCTTTGGGCCTCGCGGGTGACGCAGGAGACGCCTTCAGCAATTGTAAAATTTCGTCGCGTGGCGGCGGAGAATTGGCGCGGGTGGGTTGTGGATGCAAGCCGGGGGTCATTTCCAGCGGCGGCTTTTCAACCGGCTTGTCGTGCGCTTGAAGAGATGGGGCAGCGGGCCGAGGCTGCGGCGGGGGTACCGCGATCAGCTTGGCGATCGCCGGCTCATTTGCGGCGGCAGTAGGGGCGGCGCGACCGAAAAGCGGCGCGGGATGGCGGGTCCTTTGCCATACGAGCGCATTGAGGAGGATCGCGGTGGCCGTCGCGACGAAAAATCCGGTGGCGAGAATGCTCAAATAGTGCCAGCCCCGCCGCTTTATCCGGCGTGAACCGCGCCTTCTTGCGGTACGAAGCTTTTGCCGCAAACGTTGCAGTTTCGACGCCGGTTCGGTCAAAACAAAATCATGATCGGCGGCGGCCAAAGCTTCACGCAATTTTCTTCACCGTCATTTGCTTGAAAAGGTCATGCTGGCCAGGGCGAGGCAAATGCGCGACCGTCTCTATTTTGGTCCCAATTCCCGACTTGGCTGCCAAGCCGCGGCATTCGAGCGGCAGACGGACATGGACGCTTGTCCCTTTATCCCGCTCGCTCGCCACCATGATCGTGCCCCCCTGCAGGCCGACGAGGCCGCGCACGATCGAGAGGCCAAGACCGGTTCCTTTATCTTGCCTGTCCGGTAAGGCTTCTGCCTGAAAGAACGGATCGCCGAGCCGGGCAAGGTCGCGAGCGGCGATTCCGATGCCGGTATCGGCCACATGGATTAGAATCGAATTAGCCTCGGGTCTCGCACTAATTGTCACGCTTCCATGTGCGGGCGTGAACTTGACTGCATTGGAAAGCAGGTTGACGAGAATCTGTGTGCACACGCGTCTGTCGCCGGTGATCTCATCGAGATTTGCCGGATAGGCGCGCAGAAGCTCAACCCCATTGCTCTTGGCATGAAGTTTCACCATGTCGCAACAAAGGTCGATTACCGGCGCCACGGCAAAAGGCTCGATCTCAATCGCCAAGGAGCCGGATTGGATTTTCGACAAGTCCAAGATCGCATTGACGACGGCGAGAAGATGCCGCCCCGACCGATGAATGATCCTCGCGTATTCGCGCTGTTTTTCGGGATCGGGCGGGGCCAACAGGGGGTCGCCGAGCAGCTCAGAAAAACCGGCGATCGCATTGAGCGGCGTGCGGAGTTCGTGGCCTGCTTGGGCGAGAAAATAATCCTTGGCGAGGTTCGCTTCCTCGGCGGCGGCGAGGGCGTCTTCGAGCGCCGCCTCGCGAAGCATGGCCTCGGTGACATCGCGAAAGACCGCGACGACATCGTCGCCCTGGCCGCCCGCTTGGGCCGCACGGTATTCCCCGCCGCCGCGCGCCCGCATGTCGAGCCAAAGGAAAATCGGCTCGGCGCTGCCGTCGCGGTCGACCCTCGCGGTCCCGCGCCAACGCAAGGTCGCCTCGATCGTCGCGGAGCCGGGGCGAGTGTCCGCGATGGCCTTCAGAAAGGCGGGTCTATCAGCGACCTGGACACGTTCGAAAAAGCCGCGTCCCGTCAATGCGTTTGGCCGCAAGCCGAACAAGGCCTCGCAATTTGGACTGACCGATGATACCGAGCCAGCCCGGTCGCAGCAGAGGACGAGGCACCCCATGGTCTCGGCCAAATCATCGTAGCGCCCGGCCCGGCCTTGCTTTGCCTTGCGGCGCAGGGTCCAAAGGCGGCAAAAACCGGTTGCAACGATCTTGGCAACGCAAACGGATGCCGCCGCGGCGGTCGCGAGCGAATTTAATACCTGGCGCAGGACAAAACTCCCCCGGCGCATCCTCTCGGGAGGAGCCACCGACGAGGTGGGAAGGACTAACTTGGCAATCCAGCCTCTAAGCCTTGGCAAGAAACCCAAAACACAGCTCCACTCCGTGCCGTTTCGAACAGGTCTCGGAAAATTGCCGGATTCTTTCGACAAGGACCTGCTACAACTCATTGATATTAAGCGAGCCTTTCTCGATCGCCCGGATCCGCACGATCGAGCTGCGTCCGAGAATCCCGGCAAGGATTCGACGGCGCCGGAGAGCGTGCCAGACGCTTCTTAAACATTCCCCTTAAGTTTTAGGAAGCCAGCCTTGAGCGGCGGCGTTAATGGCCGAAAAATTGACCTATGGTATAGAAGCCGTTGCCAGGGCTTGCGGAATACGGTCCGCATCCTGATCAGGGTTAAGCGGCGCTTAACCCTGATCAGGGAGGTCTCGCTAAGGTCTTGCCGATGCTATTTTTGCTTCGCTCCATTTTCTGGCTCTCGATCATATTTGCGTCGATCCCTTGGCCAGGCGGCCCCGTTGCATGGGTTATGGCGAATGCCAGGGCGGCGCGGGGTGCAAAACATCCTCGTTCAGTTAACCGGCATCGTCCAAGCAGGGAGCGGAGAGACCTGGTTGCGCGCGCATGCGTCCTGCCTTGAGGGGGCGGTCCATCTCAACCGCATGGTCGCGGGACAGCGCGCCGGCGGCAAAGGCAAGGCCCCGCCCAGTTTCGCCGGCTGTTGATGGTTCGGCCGCCGCAAATTAGATATAGTGCAGCGAACCCCGAGACGGAAATCTGGCGCCGGTCATGAGCGCTTGAAATCAACCCGAAGGTCCAAATTTAAGTTTCCGCGGGCCTATACGCATCGCGCCAGAAGAAAGTGCGACTATCCATGCCGGACGCGCGGACTGCCACGACGCTCGACGAGATTGTCGAGAATTTCAATTACCTTGACGAGTGGGAGGACCGCTATCGCTATTTGATCGAGCTCGGCCGCGGTCTCGAGCCGCTGGACGATGCCGCTCATAACGACGGAAATAAAGTGCGCGGATGCGCGAGCCAGGTGTGGCTGGTGACGCGCGTTTCGACGGATCATTCGGGGAGTCCTGTTCTCCACTTGAAGGGAGACAGCGACGCTCATATTGTACGCGGGCTGGTGGCTCTTCTGCTCGCGCTTTATTCCGGCCAGACTGCATCGCAAATCCTTGCCATTGACGCCCGCGGCCTGTTCGAGAGTCTCGGTCTTTCGACGCATTTGACGCCGCAGCGTTCCAATGGCGTGCGTTCGATGGTCGAGCGGATCAAGAACGACGCGCGCGCCGCCACCATCTCATGCCAATTGCCATGAGCGGATGACATTTGGTTCCGCTCCGAATTCTCGCACGTTGTAAAGGAATTGGAGATTTCAGAAAGGCGCCATGGGCAATGCTCGACACCGGCTCCGCCAAGCGTGGCTTGGCGGCGACGCCATCGCTTCCCAAGCAATGGCGGAGATATGGCCGACGGAGGTCGCGGTCCGCGACCAAAAGCGAACGCCCGAATCGCGACCGCCGGCTACAACCAACGTTACGCGTTCGTCGCCCGTCCGCCCCTGAGCGGCCACGCCATGGTCAAGCTTATCACGATCGCGGAGCGGAAGGCGCGCCTCCCGTCCCGTGGAAGGGCAAGTCCAGTCCTGCCCGCCTACCGTTTCCGCCGGCGTTGTTGGCCAAGGCCCATTTGTTTGGCGAGATTCGAACGCGCCTTGGCGTAATCCGGTGCGACCATGGGATAATCGGGGGCGAGCCCCCATTTCTCTCGGTATTCGTCCGGGGACAAATTGTATTGAGTCCGCAGATGCCGCTTCAACGACTTGAATTTTCGCCCATCTTCCAGGCACACGAGATATTCTCGCGTGATTGATTTCTTGGCCGGCACCGCGGGCTTGGGCGTTTCGGCCGCCGCGGCTATCGTGCCCGAGGTGACACGCAGCAATGCCGAATGCACGTCGCTGATCAAGGACGGTAGATCGCTAGCCGGCACGGAATTGTTGCTGACGTATGCCGAAACGATGTCCGCGGCTAGCTCGATGTAACTGTTAGAACTTGAGGTTTCAATCATGGCGCTCGATATCCCCGAGGAATTGGTGTCGCCGGTAGTATATGGGTTAAATAGCGATGACCTATCATATACCCATGGCGGCAAGACCGGCCAGACAAAGCTCTTTTAAGCGATTTTCGCGAATCGACTTTCAAGAACTTCCTACCTTATTAAGCGCAACGCTTGGTTTCCGCAAGTAGCAATGATGCACTTTATTGCATTGAAGCAAAAAAAGCGTTGAAAGATGCCGCCCACGCGCGAATAACGCAACGCTAGAGGCCTTGGGCCTTTGGCCGACTTGTGCGGCACGCGGCGCGGCGCCCCTAAGGGAGAATGATCGATGCGCAAGCTTAAATCGCCCGCTCCCCGCCCGACGGCGCCGCCAGCCGTCGAAAAGCGCCGCACGCAATCGACTCTCCATGGGGTAACGCTGAGCGATGACTATGGGTGGCTGAAGGCCGCGAACTGGCGCGAAGTATTGCGCGATCCCGCCGCCTTGCCCGGCGATATACGGGCCTTGCTCGAAGCCGAGAACGGCTATGCGACGGCGATGCTCGCGCCGCTCGCCCTGTTGCGCGCCGCGCTCGTCAAGGAAATGCGCGGGCGGATCAAAGAAGACGATTGCGAGGTTCCTCGCCAAGACGGTCCGTGGTTTTATTATGCCCGCCACGACAAGGGCGGCCAGCACCCGGTCTTTTGCCGCATCAAACTTTCCGGCGGACCCGAGGAAGTTCTGCTCGACGGCGACGCGCAAGGGCGCGGCAAGAGCTTTTTTGAAGTGGGCGCGGCCTGCCAATCCCCGGATCACGCCAAACTAGCGTGGAGCGCCGACGAGACCGGTTCGGAACTTTATTCGATTCGGATCCGCGCCTTAAGCCCCGGCCAGGAAGGCGAGACGAGTCGCCTAAGGGACAGCGCGGAGGTGATCAATGATACCGGCGGCGACCTTGTATGGTTGACGGATTCGCTCGGCTTTTATTATGTGCGGACAGATGAAAATCACCGCCCGGCCGAAGTGTTCCGGCACCGGATCGGCAGCGATCCCTCGGCCGACGGTTGCGTCTTCGCGGAGCACGATCCTGGCTTGTTCATTCACATCAGGCGCAGCCAGTCGACGCGCTTCGCAATCATAAGCGTCGACGATCATGATTCCTCCGAATGCCATCTGCTCGATCTTGCCGATGGCGACGCGACGCCCCGCATCGTCGAGCCTCGCGCGCCGGGTTTGCGCTATGACGTCGAACATCGCGGCGACCGGCTATTTATCAGGACGAATGCCGACGGAGCCGAAGATTTCAAGATCGTGAGCGCGCCTTTGGCGAGCCCCGCACGAGCGTTCTGGATCGACGAGGTCCCGCACCGTCCTGGGCGCATGATCATCAATGTCGCGGTTTATCCGGATTATTTCTTGCGCATCGAGCGCGAAGGAGGTCTGCCGCGGATCGTGATCCGGCATTTCGCAAGCTGCGCGGAACATGCGATCGCTTTTCGCGAAGAAGCGTATTCGCTAGGACTCGAGGAGCGTCTCGAATATGACACCGAAACGCTCAGATTTACCTATTCGTCGATGGCGACTCCTTGGGAAACCTACGACTACAATCTCGCCACCCGCGAGCGAGTCCTGCGCAAGCGCCAGATCATTCCCTCGGGTCACGATTCCTCAAAATATGTGACGCGGCGGCTGTTCGCGCTCGCCACGGATGGCGAAAAAGTTCCGATCTCGATCCTTTATCGCGCCGATATGCGGCTTGACGGATCCGCCCCTTTATTGCTCTTCGGCTACGGCGCTTATGGCTCTCACGCGCCTGCTTCGTTTTCGACCAATCGTCTCAGCCTCGCCGATCGCGGCTTCATCTGTGCGATCGCCCATGTCCGCGGCGGCACCGATAAGGGCTGGCGCTGGTACACCGATGGGAAACTTGGCAAAAAGCCGAACACGTTTAGCGATTTCGTCAGCGTGGCTCGACACCTCGTCGCGGCCGGTTACACCGGGCCAGGACGGATCGTGGCCCAGGGCGGCAGCGCGGGCGGAATGCTCATTGGGGCCGCCGTCAATCTTGCGCCAGAATTATTCGCGGGCGTCATCGCGGACGTGCCTTTTGTCGATGTTTTGAATACGATGCTTGATGCGAGTCTGCCGCTAACGCCGCCCGAATGGCTCGAATGGGGCAATCCAATCACCGACAAGGCCGCCTTCGCGGTCTTGCGCTCCTATTCGCCCTACGAGAATGTCGAGGCCAAGCCTTACCCGCCAATTCTGGCGCTTGGCGGCCTGACCGATCCGCGTGTCACCTATTGGGAGCCTCTGAAGTGGGTTGCGAAGCTTCGCGCCATGACAACGGGCGGCTGTCCAATCCTTCTTAAAACCAACATGGGCGCGGGCCATGGCGGCGCGCCCGGGCGCTTCGATCATCTGGAGGAGGTGGCGCTGCAATACGCCTTCGCAATTGCCTGCGTCGAAGGCCGGTTCGCGAGCGGCGGTTGAAGCGCCAGGGCTGAACTTCAAACTTATCCCTGAGCTTCCATGTACGTCTTGAGTTCAGCCATAGATTTAAAGTGCAACACGGCGTGTTGCGTCCGCGCTTCGATGGAACCGTCGCTATACATGATATAAGAGGTTCCGTCGGATTCGTAGCGTCCGACGACGGCTAGTCCCGCCTCGCTTGCGGAATGCACGGAAGGCGGCGAAGGTTCGCGCGGATCAACTTCTGGCAGGGTTTCGGATTCCAATGGCGGCGCCGGCGCGAGGTTTGCCGGTTCGATCGGTTCGGGCAAAGGCTCTGCGTCCGCTTGCCATGCATCTAGCGCCGCGTCCGGCTCGATGCGATGATCCTCGCCGGTCATCGCATCGATTGGCGCCGTTTCGGCCGGCGAGGTTGCGCGCGGCCCGGATTCGATGCCGGGCTCGCCGGGGTCGTAAAGCGTTTCCTCAAGCTGCGCCTCGAAAGTCTGCTCTCTTGCTGTGTCGTCGTCGAAGAGCCCTGGCTCGCTGTCCTCATTCCATTCGCGTTGCGAGGTCGCCTCCGCCGCCGGAGCGGAATTAGCCGATGCCGCCCCGCCCTCGATGCCGAAGCCCGGTTCAGGCGGCGGCTCATTCGCGGCGTGGGAAATTTTCGGAGCGGCGCGCGAAAGGGGAGGGTGGGTTGGCAAGGCAACATCAGACTCAGGCGTTTCCCGCGCGGCGGGCAACGCTGTCCCGCGAGACTTCAACAAATTTCGCGCAGGTGCGAGATTGGGACGCGTTGGTCGCTGCGGCCGGGTTCGCGGGCTGGCGGCGGGCGGCATGGCCGCGGGGGTCGGCCCCGCTTCGGATGCCACCGAAGCCTCGGGGTTGAACGCAAGTCCCGGTTCCGCGCGCAACTCGCTGGCCCCGTCCTCGCCCAACTCACGTGGCAACGGCGTCAGGCCTTTCCCGGTCTCGAGGAGAGCATGCAAGCCGGAAAGACCGTGCAATATAAATCCGAGCGCAATTGTCACGATCCCGCCGGACAACGCCGTCGCGCCGGCGATGACGCCGGCCCAGCCACGCTCGACCTGGATGATTCCATAACCCGCGTAGATCGCGACGGCACCGCACAGCGAGAGAAGAACTCCAAGAGCAAGAACCAAATAGCTCATTTTTTCCACCTTCGGCCCTCGAACACGAACCGGCTGCTTACGAAATCGGCCGCCCGAAATCCGGCCTCCCGGTTCGCGGCCATCCATGCCATCGCCGTTCCGCGCCGCCCGGCCCCGCGCCGAAACACAACTGAAATTCCGCCGGCCATTAGGCCTGGCTACCCGCTTGCCGCGCCAGCCGGGGCCGATTACTTATGAGGCTCCACGGCCACGACGCAAAAGCCTCGCTCGGCGACCAAAACTTAGGAGCCCCAGATGTCATTTGCCCTGCCCGATCTTCCCTACCCCTACGAGGCGCTCCAGCCTTACCTTTCCAAGGAGACGCTTGAATTTCATCACGACAAGCATCACGCGGCCTATGTGACGAACGCCAATACTCTTTTGAAGGACAGCGGCCTTGAAGGCAAGTCCTTGGAAAAAATCGTCAAGGAAACCTACGGCAAAAATGTGCCGCTCTTCAATAATGCGGCGCAGCATTATAACCATTCCGAATATTGGAAATCAATCAAGCCAAATGGCGGCGGGAAAGTTCCAGGCAGCCTCGAAAAAGCGCTAATCGAGGCTTTTGGATCGGTCGAAAAGGCCAAGCAGGAGTTGGTCCAAGCCGGCACGACACAGTTCGGTTCCGGGTGGGCTTGGCTTGCGGTCAAAAACGGCAAAATCGCCGTCGTGAAGACCGCAAATGCCGAAAATCCGCTGCTCCAAGAGGCAACGCCGATTTTGACGGTCGATGTTTGGGAGCACACCTATTACATCGATTACCGCAATCGCAGGCCGGATTATCTCAAGGCCTTTGTCGACAATCTCGTGAATTGGGACTATGTCGCGGAACGATACGATGCGGCAGTCAAATAGCCGCGATCGCTTCGCGGAAAGATTGGCCACTTGGGGTGAGCGTCGCGCATAAGGGCGCGCGCTTTCGTTGGTGCGGTTCGTGGGTGTGGCGCGGGCAATCGTGCCTCTTCCCGTGATCGCAACACAAAACGACAAGGAAACCCAGAGTTTTGCCGCCATGGTCAATCTCGCCGCGGCCACAACGCTGAATTGAGCGGCAATGGGCGTTAATGAAAAATTTGGCGCCGGAGGCCAAGAAGCCGATTGCAATTTGCCACGCTCGCGGGTTAACTAGCCACGCCGGACGTGATTTTATCTGGCGGCGCGAAGCAGGCTCCCCGAAAGAAAGCCTTGCCCGTGGCCGTGCGTATCGTGATGCGTATTCGGCGATGAACTTGAGATACCCTGCGGAGTGCTCGGGTCCGCCGCATCTCCTGGGTCCGTAGGGTTGGCCGGCGCGCAAGTGGTTATAGGAGTGGCCTCCTCGAAACGCCATTTGCCGCCGGCCACCTTCGCTGATCTTGTCAAATTGCCGATTATTTCCCGACCCGTGGCGTATCTCCAATGGCGCCGCCATCGTGATCTCGAGCGAGGCCGGTCGGGCTGCGGGATTTGCGGGCTCGCAAGGAGCTTATCATTCAAGTTGGCGAGGGATCCCAGGCTCAAGTCGCGGGAGCGCGGGACGGCCCTTGGTCGTTCTGCTCAACCAGGATCGCGCCGACGAGCCTGACGATCGCGGCTTCGTTGGACGAAGAGCGGTTCGGCGCATTCGATTTGGCAACATGGCTGAGGAGCCGACGCGCCGGAAGGGCGACGCCGCGCCAAGCCCGCCGTGATACGAGACAACCTAGAGTTGCGTCAGCAGGGTTTCCGCGCTTGACGCTTCGACCTTGCCTGGCGATGCTTCGACGTTGAGCTTTCGCACCATGCCATTGTCGACAATCATCGTGTAGCGTTGCGAACGGATGCCGAGCCCGCGCGCGGTGAGATCGAGCGAAAGCCCGAGCGCGCGCGCGAAATCGCCGTTGCCGTCGGCGAGAAAAGTGATCTTGCCTTCGGCGCCGGCGCTTTTTGCCCAAGCGTGCATGACGAAAACGTCGTTGACGCCGGTCACCGCGACCTCGTCCACTCCCTGCGCCTTGAATTGATCGAAGTTGTCGAGAAAACCTGGCAAATGATGTTTGTCGCAGACGGGTGTAAAAGCCCCGGCCACGCCGAAAAGGACCACTTTATGGCCCTTGAAAATCTGATCCGTGGTCCGCAGTTGCGGGCCATCTGGCGCCATGACCGTAAAAGTTGCATTGGGGATCGGATCGCCGCTCTGGATTGCCATCGTTGCTCCTTGTACCACCGGCACAAGATCGCTTTGTGCCGCTTGAATTAGCTTGCCGCCAAGGCTTGATGCTACGCGAACCGAGGAATCGCAACGGCGGTTTTCGTGGTTTTCCTCGAAGCGCCGACCTCAACATGTTTCATTGAACAGAGGCGGCATCGAGGTCAACCTCGAACTCGTAGCTTTGCTGTTCATTCCGCATGGTCAGGGTCACGGGGACGAGTCCGCGGCTGCCGGTTCGCGGCTTTTCGACCGCGACGATCAGGAATTCGCCAGGGCGGCCCGATTTTCGAGTGTCGAAATACCAGCCCTGGGGTGCCTCGGCGAAGAGGTCCTGCGCGCCGCCGCCGCGCGGCGTCAGCCGCCAAGTGGGCATCGGCGCGGTTTCGTCGCGCGAGATCGCAACTCGGGCGTCGCGTTGTTCCGGCGTTAGAGGGAGAGGCACGGCGGCTTCCGCCTCGGCGATGGCGAGCGCGTCCGGGCTCGCGGGTCCGGTCCCGGCGTCCGGGCCGGGGAGCAAGGTAAGCCTAGCCTCGGCTTTGGCCGGAAGGCAGATCCGGCTGCAAACAGCATAGGATACGTTCAAGACCAAAAGTACGGGGCGAGTGGCATCCTCCGGCGTTATGCGAAGGGGGAAAATCACCCGGTCGCGATAGCCGAAAGCCTCGACCCCATCCTCGTCGATTCGCGTCGGCGCCGGATAAGAAATTTTAATGTGAGCGGCGTTCGCCGAACCTTCGAAAGAAAATTCCGGCGGCGCGCCGGCGCTGCCTGGCATTCGCCAATAGGTGAGAGCGCCGGGAACGAGGCGGACCTCGACACCGGCTCGGTAGGCGTTTCGCGGCAGGCCGCCCCCAGCGGCAATCAGCCGCAACGATGATTGCTGTCCGGATGCCCACGTGCTCGCGTAAGGATCGCAGTGTAGGCTGGCGGGAAATAGAAGCGGCGAAAGCTGCGCGCAGGCAAGGAGGACACCGGCTCTCCAAGCAAGGTTTGAAGGCTTAACAAAGATTTGCATGGGAGTATGCCGGTCATTGGCCGCGGACGCCGCCAATTTATTTGGCAGGCGCGAAAGCCGCAACCGCGATTGTCTCAATTTCGGTTGACTGAGATGAGGCGTGTGACATGGGATCGAAAATTTCGCCAGCGGCCCCGCGGCAAAGCCGGAGCGGCTTTCTCGATGGGCAGTTGCTTATCGCGATGCCGGGGATGCTGGACGATCGCTTTGCCCGCTCGGTCATCTACGTTTGTGCCCATTCCGAGGAGGGCGCGATGGGAATCATCGTCAACCGCCCGGCGGAAATGGTCGATTTTTCGCAGCTTTTGGTGCAACTTAACGTGATCGCCCCGGAGGAGGCGATCCGTTTGCCGGCGGAAGCGAGTTCCGTGCCGGTGCTGAACGGGGGGCCCGTCGACACCAGCCGCGGTTTCGTGCTTCATTCCAACGATTATTCCGTCGAAAATTCCACTTTGCCCATCAGGGGAGGCGTGTCCTTGACCGCGACGATCGATATTTTGCGGGCGATCGCGCGCGGTTCGGGACCTGGTCGGGCGCTGCTTGCCTTGGGTTATGCCGGTTGGGCAGCGGGTCAGCTCGAGGCCGAAATGGGTCATAATGGCTGGCTGAATTGCCCGGCCGATCCTGCCTTCATCTTCGATTCCGCGTTGGATTCGAAGTACGAGCGCGCATTCCGTCAGGCAGGTATCGACCTTGGCCAACTTTCCTCGGACGCGGGGAATGCCTGAGCGTGGCCGCGGGCGTGCACTCCTCCAAGCAACGCGGGCGAAGCGATCGCGGTAGAAGAAGGCAAAGGGGGGTTGCCGGCGAAGCGATCAAGAGATCGCGAAGGGGCGTCACCGGCGAAGCGATCGCGCGAGGTGAACGCGAAGGGGCGTTGCCGGAGCAGCAGGCGCGAGAGGGCGGCGTTCCACGAGGCCGCCGCGGTGCGCGGCTTGGCGGCCCTCGCGGATCGCCCAAACGATCAAGGATTGGCCGCGCCGCAAGAAGGCGCCGATGTCTTGAAAACGGCCTCTTCGCGGGCGGGAAGGTTTACTTGACGATGCCTCCGGGTCCGGGGATGCGGATCCGCGGGGGCGCGCGACGCGCTTCACAGAGCGCGCCAATTCTACAACGAATCGCCGATACAAAGGATTCGAGAGAGACGATGCGGGCAAGCAAAGACGGGTAGGGCAAGGCCTAACATGTCCACTCGGCGTTCCCAGCGGCGACCCTCTAATACAGCCAAAATTCGCCGTCGAGCGTTTTAATCTCGGCTGGCTTGATTAGCTTCGAATGTCCCACCACCACGCTATGCAGCGGCCCGTCGAGCTTTTCCCGCCAGAACGCCAAGAATTTGATCAGGACGGGAAACTCCGGCGCAAGGTCATAGTCTTGCCAGATATAGGTCTGCAACAGACGCGGATGATCCGGCAAGTGATAGAGAATACGTGCCGTAGCGAGCCCATAGCCCGCGAGCTGCTTGATAAAATCGGGCGACGCCTTGTTGGTCTCTATCCTTTTGGTTGCGGCCATGACCTTAACCTCCGAGCTGGTACACAGCCAGAGCGGGTCCTAAATCGTTGACGCGCTTGTCCGATGGTGACCTGCCCCACTTATTGGCATAGGCGATTCTGTTGCTGTGCCCATTCAATACGTGTTACGTTAAAACAGAATTGCGCCCGAAGCTTACGCAAGCCGTGCGCGGAAAAAAAATTCGCCAGTGTTGCCGCTTGGTCTCGTCCCGATCGAATACCGCGAAACAGGCGCGGATTCTCGTGTGTATCGAACGAACGCAATCGCGGAGTTGCAAGCCGTCAATTCGAGAACATGTTTCCCCGCGGCGGCGACAAGGTCTCGCGCGCCCGTCGGCGTGGCGAGCAGCGCCGCGTTGTCCCGCCACGCAGCGGCACGGCGCGCGCAGCTTCGATTGGCGCGCACGCGCGACTTCAGTCTTTTCGGGAGTTCCGGCATGACCGCCATCACCATCGCTGGCGAGACTTTCAACGTTTCAGCCGAGGGCGACGAGAGGAAAGAGAATTTGATGCTCTCTCACCCGATGGGCTCCAATCTGCACCTCTGGGACCCTCAAATTCCAGCTTTGGCCAAACATTTCCGGATTGTGCGCTATGATTCGCGCGGGCACGGCGCAAGCGTGGCCAATCAAGGACCCTATTCGGGCGAAGGTTTTGGCCGCGACGCGCTCGCGATCATGGATGCGCTCGGCATCGCAAAAGCCCATTGGCTCGGCCTCTCATTGGGCAGCATCGTCGGATTATGGCTCCTCGTCCACGCGCGGGACCGCATCGGCCGGGCGGTACTGGCGAGTGCCTCGGCGCAGATACCGGGTCCCGATCTCTGGAACAGCCGCATTCATTTGGCGCGGGAGAGCGGCATGAATGGCGTCGCCCTGGCGACCGCCGAACGTTGGTTCACGAAAGCGTTCCGCGACGCCAATCCGGAAAAAGTGGACACCGTGATGGAGATGATCCGGACGACGCCGCTGCACGGCTATTTGGCCACTTGCGCCGCCATCCGCGACATGGATCAGCGCGAAGCCATTCGAAGCATAAGCAACAAGGTTCTGGTCATCGGCGGGCGGCACGATCTATCGACGCCCCCTGGGATGGGCGCCTTGGTCGCGAGTTCCATCGAAGGCGCAAAATTCGTGACGCTCGAAGCCTCGCATTTGTCGAATATCGAGGATGAAGCGAATTTTACTAAGGCGGTGATCGATTTCCTGACCGCTCCTGAAACCGCCGCGGCCAGGACTCCTCCCCGCCCAAAGGCTCCGGCGAAAAAGACGGCGGGGAAGAAGGCGCCCGTAAGGAAGGAGGCCGCGAAAAAGGCTCCGGCAAAAAAAGCCATGGCGAAAAAGGCCGGCGCAAAACAACCAACCGCAAGGATCGTCCCTAAAAAGCGGCCTGGCACGAAAACGGCCATGAAAAAAAAGTCAGGCAGGAGAAAAAGCTGAATAATCGGTAAAGCATCCCATACAAGGCTTTCTACATGCCGCGCCATGGATGAGTGGGAATGGAGGGAATAACTCTAATTTCCGCAATCGCGGCCCTTGAGCCAGGTCTTCGCACGACGGCCGTTCTTGTTGTATCCAGACGCTCGCCGCCTATGGGCCACCGTTCTTGAAATTGACAAGGCGGCGCTATCATTTGGGGGCAGCCGATGGGGAGCTGGCTAGGAAGAAAAATTGTCCCTCGCTCAGTGTGGCATTACCGATGCTTTTATACTGTGGCGTTTGTGGCCGTGGGCTGTAGTTGGGAACCTCGTGATAGAGATAGTTGCCAAGCTCCTCGGCCGAGATGATCCCCTCGTGATATTTATCCGCTCCACCGCGCAGGCCGCGTAAGAGCAGCTTAGCGAAGGTGCTGTCGGCCGCAACCTCCTCATTTTGGCGCCCGGCGGTGATATAGTACCGCATCGGCCTGCGCAAAAGTACGCGGACATTGTCGAGATTGTTGGGAGAGGGCTCTGGCTCGGGCCCCATGGTTTGGAACAAAGAACCCGAGAAGCAGGAGTCGAACACCATGAGCACATGGCGGGCGCTGGTTTGCCGGCTCCAAGAATCGACCTCGAAGAAAGACACTGCTTTTGCGACCACCTTGCCAGGTGTGTCGCTTCCCGTGATGTAGCCGTCGCCGTCCAGCGAGGTCTGGTTAAAAGCAGTGAACCCATGACCAGAATAATAAATGAACAGCCGCTCATCGGGATTATTCCATTGGTCCAAAAGAAATTCGCTCATTCGCTCCCGGAGCTTGGACACGGTTGGGTTTAGCTCAATCTCCACCGTCTCAAAAAAGGGTTCGAGCCCCGCTTTGAGGTCTCGCAGATCGTTCTTGACGTTTGGCAGTGAAGGCCAGCCAGATTTGTAGTCGGCAACGCCAATCAGCAACGCATGCCCGCGGTGATCCAAAAGCTTCCGGATGTCGTCGGGAACTAATTCCACTGACTCGGGTTTTGGGAGCGTTCCTGTCGCCTCCTGCGCGGCGCGTTCAGCCGCTTCGGCCAGCGCGGCCAGCCGCGTCCGCGCCAACTCCTGGGCCGGCCTTGCGAGCCCGGCGTCGAGGTCGGCGGAAAGGGCCGATGCCTTTTCAAAATCCGCCTTGGCTTTCGCCAAATTGTCCATCTTCTCGTAAGTCAAACCCCGGCCCGTGTAAGCGGCGACGCAATCCGGCAAAATCGTCAAGATCACCTTGTTGAAATCCTCCATCGCGCCGTTGTAGTTTTCCGACTCGCGCAAGGTATCGCCGCGGAAAGTAAGGGCTACGGGCGAGCGCGGATTGAGGGTTACGGCTTCATTGAGATCGGTTAGCGATCCCCCCAAATCCCCTTTTAGCCGCCGGATCAGGCCTCGCGTTGCGTAAGCAAAGTCGTATGCCGGGTCCAGCATGATGGCCTGGTCACAATCGGCGATCGCTTCCTCGAGCTTGCCTTGGTCCTTAAGGGTGAGGGCACGATTGTTGTAGGCTTCCTTATCATTGGGATTAAGCTCGATTGCCTTGTTGTGATCGGCGAGGGACTGTTGAAGGTTGCCTTGAAGCCGCCAAGCCTCTCCGCGCCTTGTGTAAGGGCTCGAGTTGTTGGGATCGAGACGAATCGCCTGATCGTAGTCGTCGACAGCGCCTTTGAAATTACCCTTGTCCATGCGAACGGAGGCGCGGTCGAGGTAACCGAGAGGTTCGTTCGGCGCGAGGCGCAAGTATACGTCGAAGTCGGCGATCGCGCGATTGAGTTTCCGTGCAAAGTGGAAGGCCAGCCCGCGATTGACAAATGCTTTCTTGTAATTTGGGTCGAGGGCAATCGCCTTGTCGAAATCGCGGATCGCGGCATTATATTCGCCTTTTTTGAAGAGCGCCGCGCCCCTGGCGTTGTAGAAGTCAGGCGAATTGCCATTCAGGCGAAGCGCGCGATTGAAATCGGCGATGGCGGCGTCGTAGTTTCCCTGCATGTGGCGAGCAATGCCACGGTTTTTCCACGCATCCACAAATCTCGGGTCTAGGTTAAGCGCATTCGTGAAGTCCGCGATCGCATCGTCGGGGTCGCCCTTACGCACCTTGGCAACTCCACGATGATTGTAAACGTCGGCGAGATTGGCCCCTGGGCCTGGATGGTTGATAACCTGCGTGCACGCCGGGATGCGTAGATCGGGATCGGCCCGCGCGTCATTGCATAACTGTATCTCGTCGGCCCCGGCGGTTTGCGCCCCGGCGGCTTGCGGGGGAAGCAGCAGAAAAAGCACGCCCGCGATGACGAGGAGCACGCGGCTAAGGTTGCGGCGGTTAACGAACATCTCCGTAC
>JBOHJV010000013.1:0-33504 GCA_050728695.1 Methylocella sp.
CTTTGATCGTCGAGCGTGACCGCTTCGGCGTAATGCATGCCGAACAAGACATCGACGGCGGTATATATGCGCATGTCGTA
Source organism: Methylocella sp. (assembly GCA_050728695.1). Classification (GTDB taxonomy): domain Bacteria; phylum Pseudomonadota; class Alphaproteobacteria; order Rhizobiales; family Beijerinckiaceae; genus Methylocapsa. Next base: position 81 of record JBOHJV010000013.1, read on the forward strand.
GATAGCCGCCCCGAGGGCATGGTCGCGTGCCTCAATGCTCAGAAACAAGCGGGCGTCGCCTTCCTCCAACTGCTCGGCGTCGTAGCCGGCGAGCGGACTTTTTTCGTCGATTGCGTGCATCACGGTCCAAGTCAACGCGAATAAAGGGAGACTCGCGTTCGACAGGGCGAGGTCGTGCACGCGGCGGAAGGAATGGCCTTCCGCGCTTTCCTCGAACAACAGCACTCCCAACCGCACCGTGGCATTGGTCAGCAAGGTCATACGCCCGTTGGCGATGCGTACCATCAAAACCGGCGAGCCATTATGGCTCGTGACGACAGCCTGATCGGCGAAAAGAATTCGCGCTCTCGGTTTCGAAAAGCGGACAAACAAAAGACCGGTCATGATCGCCGTAAAGACCATGCCGCAGACGATTTCAACCGCCGAAACAGCGTGGCCATAGAGCGTCGCCGGAGCCATGGTTCCGTACCCCACGGTCGCCAGCGTCTCGAGGCTGAAGAAGAATGCGTCGGAAAACGAGCTTGGCCGCATGTTGGCAACGCAACCTGGCGACGCGACATAGAGCAAGGCGAAGACAACGTTGATGCCGAGTTCAAACCCCACGAACGCGAGCGCGAATCCCTTCCAGCTCAGTTCGATCGCGATATGATAGGGATCGCTGAAGGCGTAGCGCGAGGCGCCGAGCTTAACGAGTTCAATCGCGCCGGCGCCGACGCGCATTGTAGGCTCACGTTTCTTGCGGTTTTTTCGCTCGGGCATGATGCGCTTCAAGGTAGGGATCTCCGTCGTTGCGCGGTGGCAGCATCCATCTCGGACGCGGCCGCCGTGGCGGGCAGTATATTTGCGGTGGCCGTCATTTCTACCTCGGTGCCCAGGAAATTCGGCCGCCGGATACCTAAATGTGGACCGGCGCGGGTGGAAACTTGCGCCGGCGAGGTATTTCTTCTTTTGATAAGCCCATATTTTGGGCGCGGGCCAGTTCGCGCTTTTCCGGGAAATGTTCTAAGCAGAGATGCTCCTTGGACCGGACGCCCCGGCCAACCCTAGCCCATTTTGTTCCCGCGTATGGAATCTGAAACAGCATGCGTAAGGTCGTTGGCGGAAAGCTCCATGGCATCCGCGTCACGGAGGCAAATCTCGATTATCACGGCTCGATCACGCTCGATCCGGGTCATTGCGAAGCCGCCGGAATGTTGCCGCTCGAATTCGTCGAGATCTGGAATAAGAATTCCGGAGCGCGGTTTTCGACCTATGTTATTCTGGGCGAACGCGGTTCGCGATGCTGCATTGTCAATGGAGCGGCGGCGCGGACCTGTCAGCGCGGCGACGAACTCATCATCTGCAGTGCAATCTATCTGCCGGGCGAAAGTATCGCCGGTCTCAGTCCCGCCGTTGTGATCTTGAACGAGAACAATAATGTCGTTGAAACTTTGCGCTACTCGGTCAGCTTGGATGCCGCGGGGCGCTACCAGTTCGCAATTCTTGACGGAGAGGGAACGCGGCTCGAGACTCCACCGCGCTCTGGTTCCAAGGGCCGTGAATTTTAATCCCTCCTGTGCGCCAATGCCCCGCGCGATGATTGCGAATTAATAGTGACTTTAGCTTGGCCGACCCCGGCTGGCCAACGCGGCAGCTCGATCTTGACTCTTTAATTCGCGCGTTCGCATATGACGGACAAATGTTCGCCATATCGAGCAATCGGCAGAGCTGTGCAATTCGTTCCGGTAATAAGTAAAGCGGCGGGCCTTCGCGAGGTCGATGCGCCGCAGAGCCTCGTTGCGCATTTTGGCGCAGATACGCCGCTTAAGATGGATGCCGGGGCCTCGCTCAGCCCCCTGACGATCGCCTATCAAACCTATGGCGAGCTCAACGCCGGCAAGTCGAACGCTATTTTGGTCTGCCATGCCCTTACTGGCGACCAGCATGTCGCCAACCAACATCCCATCACCGGCAAACCCGGCTGGTGGCACACCATGGTCGGCCCAAACCGGCCAATCGACACCAACCGCTATTTTGTCATTGCACCAAATGTTGTCGGCGGCTGCATGGGCACCACCGGGCCCGCCTCGCTCAATCCGGCGACCGGCCGGCCCTATGGCCTCGATCTTCCAATCGTCACGATCAAGGACATGGTTTTCGCGCAAGCCATGCTGATCGACCGTCTCGGCATCGACATGCTGTTTTGTATCGCCGGCGGGTCGATGGGCGGCATGCAGGTCTTACAATGGGTGGCAAGTTTCCCGGAACGTGTCTTCGCCGCGATGCCGATCGCGACCGCCGCGCGACACTCCTCGCAAAATATTGCGTTTCATGAGGTTGGACGCCAAGCGGTGATGGCCGACCCAGATTGGCGCCAAGGCCGCTATCTCGAGGAAGGCATCGTCCCGACCAAAGGGCTCGCCGTCGCCAGAATGGCGGCCCACATCACCTATTTGTCGGACGGAGTCCTGCAGAGCAAGTTTGGCCGCAAGCTGCAGGACCGCAGCGCGCCAACCTTCTCTTTCGACGCCGATTTCCAAATCGAGAATTATCTGCGCCAACAAGGCACAAGTTTTGTCGACCGTTTCGATGCGAATTCCTACCTCTATGTGACGAGGGCTTGCGATTATTTCGATCTCGCCGCCGACTACGGCGGCTCTCTGGCGTTCGCCTTCAAGGGGGCCAAAACCCGGTTCTGCGTCGTGTCCTTCAATTCGGACTGGCTCTACCCGACGCAGGCCTCGCGCGCGATCGTGCATGCCTTGAACGCCGGCGGCGCCTCGGTTTCCTTTGTCGACATCGAGACCGATCGCGGCCACGATGCGTTCTTGCTGGACACCCCTGAGTTCATCGCGACCTCGCGCGGTTTCTTGAATGCCGCGGCGCAGGCGCGTGGCATAGCGCCAGCCAAAACTAGGGTGACTTGAACCGTGGACGCCAAAACAAGAGCGGTCAAGGCCAAGCGGGCCCGCGCGATTCCGGCGCGCGTCGATCTCATTCTTGTCGCGGATATGGTCGAGGCGAAGTCCCGCGTTCTCGATGTCGGCTGCGGCGATGGCACGCTGTTGCGGCTGCTAGCCGAGGAAAAAGGGGTGGATGCACGCGGCATTGAACTCTCCCAGCGGGGCGTCAACGACTGCGTCGCCAAGGGGCTGTCGGTCATTCAGGGCGATGCCGACACCGACCTTGCCGATTATCCCGACAATGCCTTCGATTATGTGATATTATCGCAGACGTTGCAGGCGACTCGCCAGCCGCGCGCAGTGCTTGAACATATGTTGCGGATCGGCCGTCATGCGATCGTGTCGTTTCCGAATTTCGGCCATTGGCGGATCCGGTTCCAGATCGCGTTCGGCGGACGCATGCCGGTGACGCGCAACCTTTCCTGCTCCTGGTACGACTCGCCAAACATCCATTTTTGTACGATCGACGACTTTGTCGCGCTCGTGCGGGTGATCGACGCGAAAATCGAGCGCGGCGTGGCGCTCGATCGCTTTGGCAAGCCCCTGGCCTACAGCGAGCCTTGGATTTGGAACTTCTTCGGCGAACAAGGCGTCTTCCGCTTGACCCGCAAGCGGTAGCGCGGGCGGAAATCGCGTTCGAGCGCGTTCCAAATGGAGCTTCCAGGTTAATTGTGCCGTGATAGCTCGGTGACGCAACGGGACGGAACGCGTAGCCTTCATTTAGCTAGCTGAAGCGACCCGTCCCGTTGCTGTACGGCTTTGCCGAGAGTTGCGTAGATACCAACTGGATGAAAGATGGGGCTGAGGTCACGACTTATAAGCTGACCGCCGGCGGGACCAACGCGCTATTTGGTCTGATTTGACAGGGTTGTAATCGTCCTTCCAATCGCGGAGCGCCTAGCGCGCGTGATCCGGCAAGACAAAGAGAGTTTCAAGGGTGTCCCCCATTTCGAGGGAGGGTCGCCATTGCCGTTACCCCGGATTTCCGCTTCCCCTCTCGCCGTACTCCGCCTCCATGGTATTCAACGTAGCCCTAGGGACTGTAATATTTTCGATAATTATATGCGCTTGCATAACCTTCGTAGCGTGCCATTTTCCTCATATCCGCTCTATTTAAGATGACACCGAGGAGGCGATCATGGATCTCTGGTGTTTCCGCTAGCAGACGCTCCACAATATCCCGGTTCGTCTGCCCCCATTCCACGACATAAACGTAGGAATCGATGAAATTCGAAGTAGCTCTTGCATCAATCACGGGCAGCAGGGGCGACAAATCGACAACTACATAGTCAAAAGTCTCGCAAAGACGATCGATTAATTTCTTCATCGCATTGGAGCTTAAAATTTCGTCGGTATGTAAGAGTTTGGATGCAGAGGCAGCCGGAGCAGGCAGAAACGTCAACCCGCTCGAAGGTTCGGTCCAGACGGCATCGGCCAGATCGATCTTGCCCGCTATGACTTGAATAAGTCCACCCGCGGCATTTGGCGCAAACTGCTGAGAAAGAGATGGCTTACGGAGGTCACAATCAATCAGTATGACACGGCGGCCAGCTTGGGCGAGGAGATGCGCGAAATTCGATGCTATGGTCGACTTTCCTTCATGTGGTAATGTTGATGTTAAGCCGATCACCCGATTCGATTTCAGCACGCCATTGAGATCCATCACCAACTTCAATGAACGCAGCCCCTCGGTAAACTCCGAGAAGGGCCAATCGGCGACGTAATTCATGAAATCATTCCTATGGACAAGCGTTCGCTCCGCCATTGGAGAAGCGTCGTCGTCAATTGCAGGGGAACCCGGAATGGCGGATTTCAGCGCGGGCAGCGTTGCGATGCAAGTGGCCCCCAGCGATTCCTCAATTTGGGCTTTCGTGCGGAAAACGCGATCCGAGAGTTCCCGGTAACAAGCAAAAGCAACGCATAGCACCAATCCGCCGGCAGTCGATATGCCCAAAACTACTAATGCGAGAGGCTGGCTCTTATGGGTAGGAGGGATCGCCGCGCTAATAAGCCTCGCCTCGGTTATTGGAATAGATTGTTGCTGGACAGACTCCATATAACGTTGGAGGAAACTATCGGAAATCGTTCGATAGCTTTTCGCGTTGCTTTCCAAGTCTCGTAGCTGAACCTGAGCATTGTGCGTGATTTGCGAATCTGTCACCTCGGTTGCAAGGCTGCTTTCGAGACTGCGTTCCCGCGCAAGCGCGATCTCGTAATCGCTCTTATAGCTCTCCGCTATCTTTTTCATTTCATCGTCGATATTACGCCGAATTTCTTGCATCTGTGTGCGGAGATTGACGGTAGCCAAGTGGTTGGCGCCATAGCGCTCCGCCCAAACGTGTTCGCGCGCGGCATAATCTAGGTATTGATTGCGGAGGCGGATAATGACTTCGTTCTTCAGCACGTCCGCCACCGATGCGTTCGGAATATCCTGCTTCATGACATCCTGCATTCGGTCGAGCCGAGCCTTGGCCTCAGCCGTTGCGGCACGCGCCAAGACCAGCTGGCTATTCAACTCGGACATCTGCTGGTCGTTCATGAGCCGTACAGTGTCGTTGGCACCCTCGACGGTGACGATATTGTTTGCGTGCTTGAAATCTACGACGGCCTTGTCGGCAATCGAGGCTTGCGTCCGCAACTCTTTGATCTGAGCTTCCAACCACACGCTGGCGCGCCGAGTGGCTTGATATTTGGCATCGAGCTGTTCCGTCACATATGCGTCGGCGATGGCATTGACGATTCGCGCCGATTTTACCGGATCCAATGAACGAAACCCGATCTCGATCACATAAGCCGGCGTCACGCGGTACACGGTGCGCCGGCTTTCGAAAGCGGCGAGCGCCCGGTCCGTCAGCTCTGCCTCGGGATCTACCGCACCGGATCCCCAAAAGTCAGGCACGAGCTTGGCGACGAAGCCTAACAACCCGCCGTGACCACTCACGAATTCGGGATCCTCGGTAAGTTGTAGCTTCCTAATGACCGCTAAGCTAATCGTCCGTGATAATAGAACCTCAACTTCGGTCTGTACCGCCCCTGTATCAAACGCGTTACCCGCCAGGTCTGATTTCTCTTGCAACAACTGCATTCTGTGGCTATCGATCACCATCGTGCCGCTGGCCGTATAACTCGGCGGCGTGACGAAGAGATAGAGCAACCCCAACGCGGTCGTGCATGCCATCAGGACAAGGAATAGGCGAAACTGACGTCTAAGGATCAATTTGAGAGAGCTGAACAATTTGATGAGGTGAGTAGGCGTCAGCGCGTCGGCGTCGTCAGACGCGAAGGGCGACGCCTTACTGACTTGCAACATGGATTCTTGCAACCCCTGGTAGAATTATCGATAAGGCTGGAAAACTTAGTTTCTGCGCGAACTCGGATGCACCTTCGACCGCTAAAATCGAGAGTTATGGTGCCCCTTTCCCACCGCGATTGTGCTTGTCAGATTTTCACATAAAGGGAAAGTAGTCAAGCTGGGCAATTGCCCCAACATCCGCGATGAATGTCGAGGCCACTCGAAAAAGTTCCTTCATTTGAAGAGGATAGACCTCGTCGGTGTGGGCCGGTCACCCTATGGGTGCAAACGCGGCGGCGCCGACAGTTTCGCGGTTCAAGCTGGCGGCGAGCGGCCAATCCTGGGCGGAACGGAGCGGCTCGACGCGTTTGGCTAATAGCCGCGGGCGATTGGCGTTTACGCTGGAGGCGTTTGCATCAGGCCGCCCCAAAGCGGGCCCGGCAGGCGCGGCGGCGCGGCGCAAAAGGTGACGACCGCGACATCGCGGTGCGCCACCTGATTGGGCTCCAACGCGTCGATCGCCGTCACTCCGTGAAAGACCCGACTGTCCTGCAGGAAGACGGCATCCAGAGGATCGGTGAGCGTGAAGTCGCCCAAGTGGCGGTGGTCCAAGCCGTAGATCGACGTAACACCGCTTTCAACGTTCTTGCGGTTGACAAGCACAACGAGCACCCAGTCGACGCCGTCGCGATGCGGGCCCTCCGGCGTCGGCTCGCCAATTTGTCCGGCGCGGGCTTCGATCCGGAACTGGTGCAGCTCCACGTGCCAAGCCCGCGCCCTGTCCGGCGCCGGCGCCAATGCGTCAAACACCTTCCGGCCGGCAGCGAGAAGACCGAGGGTAACCGGATGGGCGGCGACGGCCGCGGTCACCGGTTCGAACCAGCGCTCGATTCCCCCATTGAGTAGGTTGTAGTCAAGGCTCTGATAATGCGGCTGGTGCGCCTTGCGGACAGCGCCTTTTGCGGAAACGGCGAAGGCCGCGAAACGTCGCCGGCGATAGCGGCCGCCGTCGGCCATGTAGGTGTCGATAGGGAGGTCCTCCCAAGTCGCGGCGAAAGATGGCCATTCGGCCAGCGCCGCGGGCGACAAGAGTGCGCGGAACCGCGCAGCCGGCGCGAACCCGAACCCCGCCGTTCGAATCGCCTCGACGATGACAGAAATGTCCCCGGTCATCGAGCCTTGCCCGCCATCAAGCGCTTGCGATACGAGGCGGCCGGAAAGCGGCGCACGATGCCGGTCATGCTTCGCGCAAGGCCGCCCAAAACCGGCGTTGGTCCGAGCGGCGCAGAACGTCCAGCGGGATCGTGCGATCGATCTTCTCGGCGTCGAGCAGGCGCACGAGATCATCGGCCCCGGTGACGGGAGTTCCATCGACGGCGAGCAAAATATCGCCGGAGAGCAGGCCGGCATGATCGGCTGGGCTTCCCGTCTCGACCGCGCTCACCACGGCGCCCATCCTCTGCGCGAGGCCAAGACGCAGCGCGATCCTGCGCGGCAGGGGAATCGTGCCGGCGCCAATGCCGAGATAGGCACGGCGGACCCTTCCATGCGCCACGAGCTCTCCGAGCACGAAACTTGCCGTGTTGGATGCCACCGCGAAGCAAATGCCTTGCGCGCCAGAAATAATTGCCGTGTTGATGCCGATGACCTCGCTTTGCGACGAGACAAGGGGGCCGCCCGAATTACCCGGATTGAGCGCCGCGTCGGTCTGAATCACATCTTCGATCAAACGGCCATTTTTTGACCGCAAGGAGCGCCCGAGCGCGGATACAACTCCCGCCGTGACGCTGGCGTCGAAGCCGAAAGGATTGCCGATCGCGACCGCGATCTCCCCCGTCTTCAGCTTTTTCGAATTGCCGAGCTTCGCAGACGGAAGCGTTGTATCTTCATCGACCCGAACGAGGGCGAGATCGGTGCTGGGGTCATCGCCGAGGACGCGGCCGGAGAAGCTGCGCCCATCAAGCGTCGTCACCTCGGCACGCCTTGCACCTTGCACGACATGACTATTGGTTAGGATGAGGCCGTCCGGCGATACGATAACGCCGGAACCCGATCCCGCTCGCGCGCGGTCGCCGCGCCGAACATCGAGACGCACGACGCTTTGCCCTACCCGTTCGACGACCGTTGTCACAGCCTTGGAATAGGCATCAAGTAGCGCATTGTCCTTGGCCCGATCTCCATCAGAGGAGGCAAGCGACACAACACCGATGCCAGCTTCCGCTTCGTCGAGCACGAGTGAGAGAGAAGAATCGAGGTTATGGTCCATGCCCAAACATATGGGCCGAATTGCTCGGTATTGAAGAGGCGGGCCGCCCCTGAACAAACGATTGGGAGATAACTTGATCTAGGGTGAGATCGCGGCTCATTCGCGACAGCAGGCATCGCTCGCCTTCGGCCAAATCGGCCCTTCCCGCGCACCACCTCCCACTCGCTCGCATTGCATGGCTCAGGTACCACGGACTGGTGGCCGAATTGACCCGCCAAACGACCGCGCGGCGTTTCCGGGCTCGCCTTCGCGCTTGATGCCCTTTCGCAGAAGTTGGAGGGTGCCGCCATGGGCGAGATCATTGCGGAAAAAGGTCGGCTCGCCATCGTCGTTCACAACGCCGGCCACATGGGGCTCTGGCCCCGCCGAGGCATTCACGCCAGAACAATATGTCGACTTCAACGATATCAATGTCCTCGGCGCACAGCGCGTGAAGCGCGAGGCACATTGGAGGCCGCCGCGCCTCGAGTGGAAGGCGCGACGCGAATTAGTATTGAATCGGTGCCAGCACCAATATATACGCTTTACGGGGTTTCCGGCTTCACGGCCTTGGCGGATGGGACCGCTCGCGCTTAAGTGAAAACGAGGCGCGGCCGCATCGGCGGCACCAGCTTGATGTGGAAAGCGCCTTTTTGGGGAAACTTTGACTGGCTTGCCGGCGTCCTGACACCCTGCCGGAAAGACATGAAACGACAAGGCGTCGCCGCCGCGAAAGCGAGCGTCACAGGCGCCACAAGAGTGTCCGGAGGAAATTCATGCGCAAGTTCCTGCTTCTGTCCTGTGTTGGCGCCGCCGCGCTTCTTGCCAATGGCGCGGCCTTCGCCAACGACGAATTGATCCAGCTTTCGAAAGACCCGAAACAATGGGCGATGCCGACCGGCGACTACGCCAATCACCGTTTCTCGAGACTCGATCAGATCAATTCAAACAATGTTAGACGTCTTGTTCCGGTATGGAGCTTCTCGACGGGGATTCTGCGCGGTCACGAGGGGGGACCCTTGGTGATCGGCAACGTCATGTACATTAGCACGCCGTTCCCGAACATCGTCTACGCACTCGACTTGAATCATGACGGCAAGATCATCTGGAAATATGAACCCAAGCAAGATCCCAATGTCATCCCCGTGATGTGTTGCGATACCGTCACCCGCGGCGTGGCCTATGCCGATAGCAAGATTTTCCTCTATCAAGCCGACACGACGCTGGTCGCGCTCAAAGCGGATACCGGGGCGCCTGTTTGGTCGGTGAAGAACGGCGATCCTTCCAAGGGCGAGACCGGCACTTCGGCGCCACAAGTCGTCAAGGACAAGGTCCTTGTCGGCATTTCGGGGGGGGAATTCGGCGTTCGCGGCTCCCTAACGGCTTACGACCTCAAGACGGGCAAGCGCGTTTGGCGGGGCTATTCGATGGGCCCCGATTCCGACACCTTGATCGATCCCGTGCGCACAACCAGTCTCGGCAAGCCGGTTGGTCCCGATTCGGGAACCAACACCTGGAAAGGCGATCAGTGGAAGATCGGCGGCGGCACCACCTGGGGCTGGTATGCCTTCGATCCGGAATTGAACCTCGTTTATTACGGATCCGGCAACCCCTCGACGTGGAATCCGAAGCAGAGGCCGGGCGACAATCGCTGGTCGATGACCGTCTGGGCGCGCGACGCGGATACCGGCATTGCCAGATGGGTCTACCAGCTGACGCCACACGATGAATGGGATTACGATGCCGTCAACGAGATGATTTTGGCCAACCAGGACATGCGCAAGGTTTTGGTGCATTTCGATCGCAACGGCTTCGGCTATACGATCGACCGCGAAACCGGCGAGCCGCTGGTCGCTGAGAAATTCGATCCGGCAGTCAATTGGGCAACCAAAGTCGATCTTGACAAAAACTCCAAGACCTATGGACGCCCCCTGGTCGTGAAGAAATATTCTACCGAGCAAAATGGCGAAGACGTGAACTCGCAGGGGGTCTGCCCGGCGGCGCTTGGTTCGAAGGACGAACAGCCGGCCGCGTATTCGCCCGACACGCGTCTCTTCTATGTTCCGGCCAACCATGTCTGCATGGATTATGAGCCCTTCCATGTAAGCTACACGGCCGGCCAGCCCTATGTCGGGGCGACCTTGTCGATGTACCCGCCGCCGGGCGAGTCCAACATGGGCAATTTCACCGCCTGGGACGCCAAGACCGGCAAGATCGTCTGGCAGAAAAAAGAGCTATTCTCGGTCTGGTCGGGGGCGTTGGCGACCGCCGGGAATTTGGTTTTCTACGGCACGCTTGAAGGCTACCTGAAGGCGGTGGACGCAAGGACCGGCGACGAGCTCTACAGTTACAAGACGCCTTCCGGCATTATCGGCAACGTCTCCACCTATGAGCACAATGGCAAGCAATATGTCGCGGTGCTTTCCGGGGTCGGCGGCTGGGCGGGCATCGGTCTCGCCGCCGGCTTGACAAAACCGACCGAGGGCCTTGGCGCGGTCGGCGCATATACCGCGCTCTCGAATTACACCGCGCTCGGCGGCGGGTTGACGGTTTTTGCCCTGCCGCCGTCGTTCTAGCTTTCGGCATGGCAGACAGACGCGAGACGCTCGGCGCTCATCGGCGCCGGGCGCTCTACGCGGGGCGCGTTTTTTCTCGAACAAGGATAGTCTCGTGCAAATCAGCCATCTGGTGCGGGCCTTTTCCCTCGCCTTGCTTTTCGCGCTCGGGACCAAGGCGATGGCCGAGGCCCCAGGAGATCCCAAGGCGGTGAAGCAGGATGACAAAGGCAAATATCTCGATGCCAAAGGCGATCCGACTTTCAACATTAAGCCGGATGGAACGGTCGACTGGTATAGCTATTCCGGAAACCGCCGTTACGGCGATTGCTATGTCTGTCACGGTCCCGGCGGTGAAGGCTCGAGTTATGCGCCGGCCCTGACGGATTCTTTGAAACGACTGAACTATGCGGAATTCTACGGGATTGTCGTGGGCGGCAAGCAGGATCTTGGCGCCGGGCAGAACAAGGTCATGCCGGCGTTCGGCGACAACAAAAACGTCATGTGCTATATTGATGATATTTATGTTTATCTCCGCGCCCGATCCGTCGATGCATTAGGCCGCGAAAAACCGGAAAAACACGAAGCGAAGCCACCGGCGGCAGCGGCGGCGGAGAAGGCCTGCATAGGCGAGGACTAGCCGTAAAACCCATGCGAAACCTTGCCGCCATCATTGCATTTGCTCTCCTCTTGCCGGCGTTTTTCGAGGCAGTCAGCGCGGCGGCGCAAACCTCCGAGGAGGGTTCGATCGAGCTTGTCGATCCGAAGGTTTTGCGGGTCTGCGCCGACCCCCGAAATCTCCCGTTCTCGAATGAGGCTGGCGAAGGGTTCGAGAACAAAATCGCCGCGCTTCTTGCACGCAAGCTCGGCAAAACGCTTGCCTACGAATATTACCCCGGCGCTACCGGCTTCGTGCGCAATACGCTGAATGCGCACCGTTGCGACGTGATCATGGGGATGCCGCAAGGAGACGATCTCGTTCAAGGAACAAATCCCTATTACCGGACAAGTTATGCCCTGGTCTCGAAGCAGGGAGCCGGTCTCGAGCCGATTGAAAGCCTGGAAGATCCGCGTTTGCAAGGAAAGCGCATCGGGATCATAGCCGGAACGCCTCCGGCGACCAATCTCGCGGTCAATGGGCTTTTGGAGAATGTCAAATCCTACCCGCTCGTGGTCGACACGCGGTTTGACGCGCCGGCGGCACTGATGATCGGCGATCTCGAAGGCGGCCGCATCGATGCCGCCCTGCTTTGGGGCCCGATCGCCGGCTATCTCGCGAAGCACGCCAAAATCCCGATGAAGGTCACGGCCCTCGTCAAGGAAACATCTGGACCGCGCATGATCTATCGAATCGGAATGGGGGTGCGCCATTCCGATCAGGACTGGAAACGTCTCTTGAACAAGCTCATCGCCGAAAATGAGGCCGAGATCATCAAAATTTTGGCATCCTACGGCGTGCCTCTTCTCGACGAGAACAACGCCCTCCTCGCCCATCAATGAGAGGGTGCATCGCTTGAGCATGTCTTTAAAGAAGTTGCTCGACTTTTTCGCGTTAGGCGTGCTCCAAGTCTTAAAGAGCGAGGCAGATTCCGACAAAGCCCACCTGGTGCGCGAGCTTCCCAAGGACAGCCAAAATCGGCAACCAGGAAATCGCACGTGCGTTCAATGCCAAAGGCCCTGCGAGGATCGCCCTTAACCGCATGCTGATAGACCTCGAAGCCGGCGGCGCCATCGAAAGAAGGCGCAAAAGCTTGCACAAGCCGGGACTCCTGCCGGGGGTCGTTCTCGCCGATATGATCGCGCGCGACCGCGACGGCGATCTCCTCGCCGCGCCCGCCGAATGGGACTCGGGCCAAGGACCGGCGCCGCAAATCCTGGTCATGGCCAAGGCCAGGCAAAAACCCGGGTCGCCCGCCCCTGCCCCCGGCGACCGCGCTCTGATGCGGGTACAACGGGTGCAAGGCGCCAAGCCAGGCGAGCCCGCCTACACCGGGCGCGTGGTAAAGCTTTTGCCGCGCGGAAAAACGCAAGTGCTTGGGATTTTTCGCGCGGATCCGCGCGGCGGCGGCCGAATCGTGCCGATCGACAAGAAAAACGTAAATCGCGGTGAGCTCGGCGTCGGCCCCGGCGACGAAGGGACGGCACGCGACGGCGATCTCGTGGCCGTCGAGGTCTTTCGCGCTGGCCGACTCGGCCTTCCAGCGGCCAAAGTTCGCGAGCGGCTCGGCGCGCTCGACAATGAAAGTGCGATCAGCCTCATTGCCATCCACGCGCACCAGATTCCATATGTCTTTGGCCCGGAGGTCATTGCCGAGGCGGCGCGGGCGAGACCCGCGACTATGGCCCATCGCGAGGATTGGCGCGCGATCCCTCTCGTTACTATCGACCCGCCGGATGCCAAGGACCACGACGACGCCGTCCACGCCGAGCGCGACTCCGATACTTCCAATCCCGGCGGCTTTATTTTGCGCGTCGCCATCGCCGATGTTGCTGCCTATGCGCGCCCTGGCACCGCGCTCGATCGCGAGGCGCAAGATCGCGGCAATTCGGTCTATTTTCCCGACCATGTCGTGCCGATGCTGCCGGAGCGGATTTCCAACGACCTTTGTTCGCTGCGCCCAAACGAGGATCGCCCAGCACTTGCCGCCCGCATCATCATTGCCGCCGATGGCCATAAGTTAAGCCATAGTTTCTATCGGATCATGATGCGCTCGGCGGCAAAACTTGCCTACGCGCAAATGCAGGCGGCAATCGACCATGGGCCGGACGAGGCCATGGGCCCGCTCCATGCTTGTGTCCTCGTGCCGCTTTACGAGGCCTACGCCGCGCTAAAGATCGCCCGCGACAAACGCGGACCGCTCGATCTCGACCTTCCAGAACGCAAGATCATGCTGAACGGCAAGGGCGCGGTGACCTCCATCGCGACCCCGCCAAGGCTCGACTCTCATCGCCTCATCGAGGAATTCATGATCCTCGCCAATGTGGCGGCCACCGAAACGCTTGAGGCGAAGCGCCAGGCTTTTATTTACCGCGTGCATGACGAGCCATCGGTCGAAAAGCGCGACCTTCTTGCCGAATTCCTAGCCTCGATCGGCATTAAGCCCGGCAAGGGTCAGGTCATTCGCGCCGCGCAATTGAATCGAATTCTCGCCCGCGTAAAAGGCACGGACAACGAGCATCTCGTCAACGAAGTTGTGCTGCGCACCCAAGCGCAAGCCGAATATGCGATCGAGAATTACGGTCATTTCGGCCTCAATCTGCGCCGCTACGCGCATTTCACTTCGCCGATCCGCCGTTACGCCGATCTCATTGTCCATCGCGCCTTGATCTCCGCGCTGCATCTCGGGACCGATGGCTTGGCCTCGATTGCGAACGAGGAACTGGCCGAAATCGCGGCCAAGATTTCCGCCGCTGAGCGCCGAGCCATGGCGGCGGAGCGTGAGACATCCGAGCGGCTGATCGCGGCCTATCTCGCGGGCCAGATCGGGGCTTCGTTCCAAGGTCGCATATCGGGCGCGACCAGCGCCGGGCTTTTCGTCAGGCTCGACGAGACCGGCGCCGACGGGTTCATCCCGGCGGCCATGCTGGGCGACGATTATTTCCGGCATGACCCGGCGCGCCACGCCCTGATCGGCTCGCGCAGCGGCGAGATGCACCGGCTCGGCGACATTGTGACAGTCAGGCTCGTGGAAGCTGCGCCTCTTGCAGGCGCGCTCCGCTTCGAGCTCTTGCGCGAAACCGCCCCGCGGCAAAGGCGGCCGCGTTCGGGAAAAGCCAAGCGCGCGCGCCGCGATATTCTGCCGGAACTCGGATCGCCAAAAGCGCGGCGAGCTGATAAGGCCGCGAAACGTTGAGCTGCTCGCCTGCCGCCGCCACCTGGGCGGAGAGATCGCGCGACGCAGCGGCAGGCCCGGGCTGCTGCTCGTTTTCGAGGAAGCGCGCATCCTTGCCTTGCTTTCCGGCGACCACGCGAAAATCAAGGCCTGGCGCGAGGAGCAAGCGCTTAAGCTCACCCGCGAGCGGCGGCCGGATTTGCTTAAGCGGCGCTGAGTCAAGCTTCGTCCGAACGGTTCGTTTGCGCAAACTTACAAGCTCCCCCTTGCTTTTGTCATTTGGCTGTGTTAGGTAATTTTGCCTGTCGCTGGGATGCTCCCGGCCAGGTTTTTCGTTTTCAACTTGGGGTGCTTGGTGCAACCAGAACGAGAGCTATTGCAAAAATGGGAGGCGCGGAATCGCTTTGGCCGCCTCCATCCGAGCCTGGAAATCGGCGCCGAGGGCCTGGTCCTCGGCGCGGGCACCCTGCTCGCCAAGACTGCGAGCGTCGCCCGCGGGAGGCCGCACATGGCGGTAGACGAACCGCGCGTCATGGCGCTGCTCGCGACGGCCTATGGGAAGCCGGTCGCGCCATATGTCGTCGCGAGATTGCGCCGGGCGGCGAGCTTTGGAACGAAGACGAAAAAGGGCTCGCGCATATTCATCTCGCCTACGCGAACCTCCCGCCCTGCGGCGAGGATGAGACGCGTCAGCTTTTCCTCGCCGAGGAATGTTTGTCCGAGGGCATCGCTCCCGCCGAGCTGTTGAAAGGGCAAGGGTATGTCACGGCGCTGCTCGCGCTCCTGAAATACAACCCAGACCAGCCGCGCGTGCCGGCCGGTAGCGGGCGCGAGAGCGGGGAGTGGACAAATGGCGCGGGCGCGAACCCGTTCGTCCCCGCGCCACCCCTTACAGGCCACAGGCTAACCCTGTCGGATATTTCCACGGAACCCGCCGGGCCAACCTGGCAAGTGGCTCAAAGTGTCAAGGTCACGGACCTTCCCGATGGGACACTTGTTTCGCCTTACGGAGAAAAGTCCGTCTCTTTCAACAATCTTCCGAAGAATACCAAGCAGATTCTGAAGTACAGGGGGTTCGTACAAAATGATGCGACCCGGGAATGGTATGTCGGTTTCGATCTTCCGCCAGACAGCGAAGCGCGATTTACCCTAAAAGTGCGAGGTCAAGATGCCGGAATAGCTGACAGCGGCTATGTTATTGCCCCGCCGGGCAGCCCAGCCTTGCCGCCAGAAGGGTCGGAACAAAACCCCAAATCGGGGCTGCGCTATGGGGACTGGAACCTCTATACGGGGGAGCCCTATTTCAAGGTCTTCAATGCTGACGGGCAGCCAATATCCCCGGTCACCGGCCGCACTGCCGATAAAAACGCACCCACAGTTCATTATCCGGTCGATCCCATCAAAGCCTGGTATGGTAATTGGTTCGGCGGATGGTTTGGAGTTCCTTAATGTCTGAAGCCATAATACATGATTACTTCCATGAGCTCACACGATTCACTGTGGACACCGTGCGGATTCTGCTGGATTTTGGGGCCGTCAAGGTCGATTTTAGTAACAATGCTGAAATCATAGAACCTACCAGCATGATCGACAGAATCGACAATGTCTGGGAGCACCAAGGCCATCTCCAGGCGATCTGGCGGCTCCTGGGCCGGAACATGACAGGATTTGTCATGGACGACGACTCCTTTCGTCTCGCCTTCAAAGATGGCGCCATGATCCGGTGCACGAATAAGAAGTCCTATGATTTCGTGACCGTCTGGGGGCCAGATCCACGCTGCGAAACGGGATATCCGACTGCCCTTGGGACGCCCGATCCAAAAATCATGGAAGGCATGCGGCAAATGATAGAGGGGCCAGGACCCAAATTGTTCTTCCCATTTCCTCTCACGCCCCAATTCGTCCAATCCCTGGAATCACTACGAGCGCAACGTCCGATCTTTGTGCCTCCCGAACCGAATCCTTTGGTGCCCCGCGTGGTCGAGGGTAAGGCCGGAAAGACGATCACGCTTGATAAAGTCACTGAATTTTTCGAATTCACCGTCGATCCCAAGACCGTGACCGTCAAAACCAGCGGCCTCGACGTGCGCTTCAACCACTCTTTCGAAGTGGTCGATGCCGCGGGGCGGATTTGCGAAAGCATTGACGCCAAGGCACGGACCGGCGATCTCGACGCGCTGTGGAAGCTCGTCCGCACCAACATGGCACGGCTGGAGATGGACGCGGAGTCCTTCCGCATCTGTTTCGAGGATGGCTCGATCATCCGCTCTCGCAACCAACTGGATGTCCGGCGGCCCGATCTCGAACAGGTCGATTATTGGCTCGCTGCCGACGACGGCTCCAACAGCCCGATGCCAAACGACCCGCAACATTATCCGGCGAACGTCGTGGATTGACCCTGGCAGGAGGGTGGACTCAGTGCCTCCTTCGGATGGTTTGGAGGCCCTTCGCAGTTGAATACGCCGGCCGCGCCAGGCGCGCAATTGGTGAATCCCTAGCCCGGCCCCGCCGGCCCGGGCGCGTCCGTCACACCCCGCGAAATTATCCCGGCGCTTGCCTCAGCGATCGCCGGGATAACGATTGTCGGCACCTGCCTTTTCGCTCACCATGACCTTGCTCGCGCTGCGCCTTGCCGGACAAGGCTATAGCGCGCACGCGATGGTTTGAACCCTACCGCCGGCGCGCCACCTCGCGCCGGGACTGCCCGGCAAGAACAACCCGCACCATGCGTTCCCGTAAATCCTGCGAAGAGGGTTTCGCCATCCTGGCGGCGATCGGCGCGCGGGTCGGATCGCGCCTATTGCGCTGGTGAGGGCAGTTCCTTCGCGCATGCTTGCAAACCCGGCGCCGATTTGATTCATGAGGAATAGGTACGCAAATCCTTGCGCAGGCTCTTGCCGACGTCCGACCTTGGCAAATCCTCACGGAACTCAGCGAATTTCGGCACCTTATAGTTGGCGAGTTCGCGCTTGCAGAAATCGCGCACCGCCCCGGCATCGAGGGCCGGATCGCCGCGCACGATAATAGCCTTGACCGCTTCCCCGGTCGCCTCGTCGGGCACGCCGATTACCAAGCATTCCTTCATGCCCGCGAGCCCGGCGAGCACTGCCTCCACATCTTTGGGAAAGACCATGCATTCGGAGACGAGGATTACGTCCTTCAAATCCTTGCGCAGAATTTTGCCGATACTCGACTTTGGCAAATCCTCGCAGCAGAACACGACGAATTTCGGCACTTTGTAGCCGGCAAGCTTGCTTCTGCAAAAGTCGCGCACGGTCTCGGCGTCAATCGCCGGATCACCGCGCACTATAAACGCCTTGACCGCTTCCCCGCTGGCTTCGTCGGGCACGCCGATTACCGCGCATTCCTTCACGCCGACAAGCCCGGCGAGCACCGCTTCGACCTCGTTGGGAAAGACCTTAAAGCCTGAGACAACGATCATGTCCTTGCGCCGGTCCACTATGGAGAAATAGCCCTCGGCATCCATTTTGCCGATGTCGCCCGTGTAGAGCCACCCTTCGCGCAAGACATTTTTAGTTTCGCCGGGTTGGCGCCAGTAACCGGGCATAATCTGCGGCCCCCGCGCGATAAGCTCGCCGGGCTCGCCGATCGCGACCTCGTTTCCGTGGTCGTCGACACATTTCATTGCGGTCGACGGAAGCGGCACGCCAATCGAGCCAAGCTTCGCGCGGCGCACCGGATTGCAGGTGAGAACCGGCGAAGCCTCGCTCAGGCCGTAACCCTCAATTACCGGGGTTCCTGTGGCTTTCTGCCACCGCTGAGCTACCGCCTCCTGCAACGCCGTGCCTCCCGCAACTGATACCCACAGGTTCTTTTGCGGATGCGCGGAAAACCAAGGCTCGTTCAACAGGCCGTTGAACAAGGTGTTCACCCCGGTGACGACGGTTATGGCCTCCTTCTCGAAGGCCTTGCGGAGATTGCTCAACGGTCTTGGGCTGGGGATTAGAACATTATGCGCGCCACGTACGAAATGGCCCAGGAAATTCACGGTGAACGCAAAGATGTGATAAAGCGGGAGTGCGGTCAGAACGTTAGCGCTTTCCCGCATGTCGTCGCCCCAGAAGCCGATGAATTGCGCCACGTTCATGATCAGATTTCGGTGCGTCAGCATGGCGCCCTTGCTGATGCCCGTCGTGCCGCCCGTGTATTGCAGGCATGCGACGGCGGAGCATTCCGTCTCGCTCGTGTAGCCCTTGACATTGGCCCCCGCGCGAATGCTGGCCGCGCCCATCGCAAGCGCTTTCGTTAGGCTCGCGTGTTTGAAGCGCGGGGGCGGAATCTGCTTCTTGACGTACTTTTGTACGAATCCAATGAGCCGGCGCGACGTCATAGGAAAAAAGCTCGCCGCCTCGGTCAGAACGACATGCGGGATCGGAGCTTGCTCGAAGACCTCGGCGAGTTTATCCGCGAACATGTCGATCCCAACGATCGCCGACGGCTCAGCGTCCGCGAAAACATGCGCCATTTCGTGCGCCGTATAGAGCGGATTGACATTGACGAGCACGCATCCGGCTTTGAAAATGCCGAACGCGGCGACTGGATAGGCGAGCCCGTTTGGAATTTGGATCGCGACCCTTGCTCCCGGCTCAAGTCGCAGCGTTTCGCGCAAATAGGCGGCGAAGGCATCCGAATAGCGATCGACTTCCGCAAAGGTCAGGCTCGCCGCCATGCCGTTGGGCATAATCGTCGTAAACGCTCGCGCCGCTGGCTTGCGCGCCGCCAAGTCTGGCGCTATCTCGCCGAGCAAACCGTAGGGCGGCGTCTCGATCAGCGCCGGCACGCCGGCCGGGTAGGCGGCGAGCCACGGGAAGGCTACGTTATCCGTCTCGCTCGCGTTCGGCGTTTCGTCGTCCATCGGCGTTTCCCAACTTTGTCTGGCGCCGTTATACAATGGGGTTTGCGCTTCCGCGAGAGGCTTGCCCCGCGCGCGGTGGTGATATAGAGGCAAATGCTCGCGCGGTGGCGGGGAATTTCCCTTAAATGAACTTTACAAATGGAGCGATCCGCATTGGCTGAAACGAAGAAGATCAACTGGGTCCATGTTTCGACCCTCGTCGCGGTCGCCATTCTGGTCGGCACCGAAATGGTCGGCGCGTCCTGGGCGGCGGGATGGGCGCTCGGCGGCCTTCTGCAGCTCGATCCCCGCTACAGCCGCGTCATCGAGGCGGGATTTGGCCTTTGCGGCTTTGCGCTCCTCTATTATTTCATGCGCACCGCGATTCGCCACGAACCTATCCGCTAGAAATCCCCTCCGCTTTGCCGCTCCGTTTTCCCTGAATAACGTTTGCGCCGCTTTGCGTGCGGGCCGCGCATCCGGCCGCAAGATCCGAAGGAAAGGCAAATGACAAAAGCCTTTGACCGGAGATTGGTGCTGAAGGCCGCCGCCGCTCTCGGACTTTCGGGCGCGAACGCGGGACAGGGATTCGCCGCCGGTGCGATGAAGCTCGGCCCGGCGGTGCCTTTTTCTTTCGATGCTCTCAAGGCCATGGCACGGCGGATGGCGAGGGAGCCTTACGCGGGCCCGGCGCGGCCTTCGCCCGATATCGTCGCCAAGATCAATTATGAGGCCTGGGGAAAAATCAAGTTCGACATGGACCATGCTCTTTTCGCCGATGGGCCCGGCCGGTTTCCGGTGAGCTTCTTTCACCTGGGAATGTTTTTTCAAAAAGCCGTCGAAATGCATGTCGTCGCCGCCGGCGGCGCGCGGGAGATCATTTATGATCAGAGCTATTTCGAAATGCCCGCGGATTCGATCGCGAGGAGGTTGCCACAAGGAGCGGGCTTCGCGGGGTTGCGCATCCAGGAAGCGCGCGATGGAGCGCTCGACTGGCGCAGGAACGACTGGGTGGCTTTTCTTGGCGCCGATTATTTTCGCGCGATCGGCGAATTGCGCCAATATGGCCTTTCGGCCCGCGCGCTCGCGCTCGATGTCGCGGTTGCGGGAAGGCCGGAAGAATTTCCGGATTTCACGAAATTTTATATCGACCGGACGCAGACCGGCGACTCATTGACGATCTATGCGTTGCTCGAAGGCCCCTCGGTTGTGGGCGCCTGCCGGTTTTTGCTTTCACGCGGCAAGGCCGTCATCATGGAGATTGAGCAGACGCTTTTTTTGCGCGGCGATGTCGCCCGCTTCGGCCTCGCGCCGCTCACCTCGATGTATTGGTTTTCGGAAACGAAAAAAGAGACAGGCATCGACTGGCGCCCCGAAGTTCATGATTCGGACGGTCTTGCGCTGTGGATGGGGACTGGAGAGAGAGCGTGGCGGCCACTCAACAATCCGCCGCGCATCACCACGTCGTCGTTTGCGGACGAAAATCCGCGCGGTTTTGGGCTGTTGCAGCGCGACCGCAACTTCGATCATTATCAGGATGGCGTCTATTACGACCGGCGCCCGAGCCTATGGGTCGAGCCCATTGGGGCTTGGGGCAAGGGTGCGGTGCAGCTCGTCGAAATCCCGACCGATGATGAAATCCACGACAACATTGTCGCGATCTGGGTACCCGAGAAAGCCGCGGCGGCAGACTCGGAGGTCAGGCTCTCCTATCGGCTCTATTGGGCCGCCGACGAACCGTTCCCGGCGAACCTCGCGCGCTGCGTCGCAACCCGCTTGGGCAAGGGCGGCCAGCCGGGCTTGCCGCGGCCAAAGGGAGTGCGGAAATTCGTGGTCGAGTTCAAGGGGCCGCCGCTGGAGACCCTTCCCTTCGGCGTGAAGCCGGAGGCGGTGCTCTGGGCCTCGCGCGGAACTTTTTCCTATGTTTTCACCGAAGCCGTGCCAGACGATGTGCCGGGCCATTGGCGCGCCCAATTCGATCTTACTGTGGCGGGCCCTGACCCGGTTGAGATGCGTCTATTTTTGCGGGCGGCCGAAATAACGTTGAGCGAGACGTGGCTTTATCAGTATCATCCGTTTTAAGCGTAACCGCGCCTTGTCCACTCGGATCGCGATAAGGCTCATCCGCGACAACCATTCCGTCCGCAACTCCAATGGCGCCATGGCGCGGCTCGCGGCACGGCCCGAAAACCGATTCGAATTTCGGAAACGATGTGCTAGACTCCGCTCCGGCGTGCGAAAGTCTTTCCTTGCAACGCGGCTTGCAGGGAGCGGGTGGGGGATAGTTCAACGGTAGAACAGCGGACTCTGACTCCGTTAATCCCGGTTCGAATCCAGGTCCCCCAGCCAATTAATTTTGCATCCCCTTCACGCCCTCTGCTTAGGTGCCAGGGAGGGATGGAATATCCGGCGGCGTCGTTGGCCGGCGGACTGCGCCTGTTTCCGCGGCGGCGTGACGGGCGATCCTCGGGAAACGTCCCGGCATGGCGGTCGCGGTCGAGGAAAATTTCGCGACGACGGTTCGCCGCGACTTGCGATTGGCAAAATGACTCTCGCGTAATCCTCTCCTTCGTGCGAAAACGCTCGCTCGAATGCCCCGCGTGAATATGCATCCACTTGCGAACGGATTAATATCGTTAGGACAAAATGAAATGAAAATATCCGCGCGCAATCTCCTCGAAGGCGAGATCAAGGACGTTCACAAGGGTGCGACCACCGCGCATGTCGAAATCGAACTCAAAGGCGGCGAAACCGTAATCTCTTCGATAACCAACGAAGCCGTCGAGGAGCTCGGTCTCAAAAAAGGCGCGAAAGCCTACGCGGTCATTAAAGCCTCCGACGTGATGATCGCTATAGAATGAGGGCGCGCCGAGCAAGCCGATTGCCATCCCGGTCAGGTCTTTGGCGGGGTATGTCCAATCCGCAGCGATTCCTCGGCGTTGGTCGTGAGAACGCCTTGAATCTTGCTGGTCAAGGCGGCAAGTATCCAGGGAAGCTGCACTTCAATGCGCAAGGCGTCGTTCATGACGTAAACTTGCGCCGTCGCGGTCTGGCCAAAAGCCACGACCCGCAAATTCGCCGTGTCGCCTTTCCAATTGGCCTCGCTGTACGCGAGTTTATCGAGGTAATTCCGGCGCAGAAGCTCTATTCCCCCGACAATCCGCCGTTTCGCCTCTTCGGCACCGAGGCGGTGCGGCAGGGTAATGACGATTGAGTTCGACATGACGATCCTCCAGGGTTCGTCATGTAACCATTGTCGTCGGTGGTTGCCACCGCGCGCGGCCCCTGCGCCGAGCCTGCGCCAGTTTGAAGCGAGCCGCCGCCTGCCCGCAACGCCTTGGCTCGCGCTTTGCCGCGGAGTTTCCTCGCCGAGTAAAACCGGAAGAGGCAGGACTTTGCGCTTGAGGTAACATCTTCGATTATACCAAAGACTTGTTCTCCATTCGAGCTCGCGGACAATCCTGTCCGAGGCGCGATCAGTGGCAGGGCGGCAAGCCAGGTTTACCACAATTATGCTGCTCTTGCTTCTGCGGTTGCGGTGGCGGGGGCGGCCGGTACGTCGGTTGCTGTTGCGGCGGCGGCGGCCGGTAGGTCTGCGGCGGCGGCCTGTACGTTGGTTGCGGGGGCGGCCGGTACGCCGGCTGCGGCTGCGGGGGCGGCCGGTAGGTTTGCGGCGGCGGCCGGTTGTTTGGCTGCGGCGGTGGCGGCCGAGAGATTTGCGACGGCTGATGCTGCTTTTGCATTTGCTGCTGACGCACCGGGGGCTGTTGGGGCTTGGGCGCGATCGCGGGACTAGGCCCTGGAGCCGCAGCTTTGCCGTTCGGCCCTGAAGGATGGCTTCCGTTTTGCGGCGGAGCCTGGCCCGCCGGCCGTTTACTCGGCGGTTGCGGCCCCGGCGGCGGCAATGCGCCTGGCGGCAAGGTCCGCTTGGCGCCAATTGGGGCGCCGTGCCCGCCGGGCAACGGGGGAAGCTGCTGGCCGCTTGGCAAGGCATGAGCGGGCGGCTTGTTGGGGGACGGCGTGCCCGGCGGGTTCTGAACCGCGCCCGGCCCTGCAGGTTGGGGCTTTTGTTGGGTTGGCGCCACCGGCTTCCCGCCTGCCCCCGGCAACGGCTTGCCATTCGCGCCGGGCAATGCGTGACCGGCGGGCAAGCGCGTTGACGGCGACGGTCCCGGTTGGCCCGGAAGCGCCCCGGGCTTTTCGCCCGGCCCGGGCTTGATCGCCGGCGATCCCGGGTTGGCGCCCCCAATCATTGTCGCCTTCTTGGCCACGGATCGAGGCAGCGCGACTGTCGCGGCGACCGCCGCCGCCCCCACGCCCGCGCCGGCGACCGCCGCCTTGAGCGGAGCGGACGATAGAATATGGCCGCCCGGATTTTTGACGGTGACGGTGTTTGTCGAGTTGTTGACGATTACCGTGTTGTGGATATTATTGTAGATCACGTTTTCCGGAGGCGGCGCCACATAGGCGGGGGCACTGACCCAAACTGGGACCGGAACAAATACTGGGAACGGAAGCACGAAAAGTCCAACCGGCGGCGGCGGCGGCAACAAGAAGAACGAGGCGAGATAAAGCGGCGGAGGAGCCAGGAATACGATTGGCGGCGGCGGCACGAAGCCGAAAACCGGATCGTTGAAGACAAGCACCGGGCGATCGACATAAACGATCTCGGGCGGCGGCGGCGGCGGCACGTCATAAACGATCGGCGAGTAAGAGGGAGGCGGCTCCTCGGGAGCCGCCAAGGTCTCAAGACGTTGGCGCGCGTCGGCCGCGTGCGGGCCGCGCGGATAGCGGTCGAGGTAGGACCAGTAAGCGTCCGGCGTATTGACAATTGAGGTTTTCTGCCAGGTGATGGCCTCGCGGCGGGCGGCCAGTAGGCCGCGGACCCGATTGGCCAGGGGATCAGCCGGATAGGCGCCAAGAAAGTCCTCATAGCCTTGCAACGTATCGCGCTCGATCGCGGCGGCATAGGCATCGTGCGCCCCGAGGTCGCGGAGCGGCCGTGACTTCATTGCGCTGACCCGGTCCGCCGCGAAGGCGGGGGGCGGCGAGTCCGCCGCGCGCTCGAAGAAGACGAAGGGCGAAGCAATCCTAGATGTGTCCCAAGGCACCTGCGCCCCTTTGGTCGTTTCGTTGACGCGCAAACGCACTCCGTCGAAGACGTCCCCTGGCGACAGGCCGCCTTCGCGGATCATTTCGGCGAGCGCCTGCGCATAGGCTCCATAGGACCCGTTCTCGGCGGGGGCGGCGGTGCCCGGGGCGGCGTTGAACGCCACGAGCATATTCGGCTCGGCGTCGGCTAGCGCCAATCCACCGGCCAAGGGCGGACCGGATTTGGCAAAGGGCGAGGCCCTCGCCGCGTCGAGGACGATGAAGCTCGCCTTCAAGGAAAGCCCGGCGAGCCGCTTCGTATAATCGGAGACGCGCAGCGCCTCGACCGCTACGTCCGGCGCCGCCGCGATCTTCGCGTCCACCGGCACGAAATAGTTTTCGCCGTCGAGCTGCGCGCCGTAACCGGCGAGGTACACGAACGCGACGGTATCTGGTCCCGACGCCTGAGCCTTGTCAAGGAAGTCCCGGAACGCCGCGCGCAACGCTTCGCCATCAAGATCGCGCGCGCCGGCGACGTCGAAGCCGGCTGCTTGCAATGTCTGGGCAATCAGGCCCGCGTCATTGGCTGGCGTGGCAAGCGGACCCGCCTCGTAGGCGGCATTGCCGACCACGAACGCGATGCGTTTTTCCGCTTGCGCCCGCAATGGCGAGGCGAAAGCGAGCAAGCTGAGCGCGAAGCAGGCGATGAGCAGCCGCGAAATGGTTTTCATGATGGTCCTGATTCCGGGAAAGCCAATGTTGAAGGCGATGCTACGGTATGGGCGTTGAACGATAGTTGAATGAAACAAGGCGGAACGAAGGCGAGACCGCGCGCCGGGCTTGAATCGGTTTCGCCTCCATCCGAGAGGCACGCTTTATTCGCGCGAGGTGTCCGCCGCCAATCGCTTTGTCAACAGAGCCTTGGCGATTATCGCCGTTGCATGGCACGGCGTAAGCGTCGGCTACAAGTTATTAACAGTAAATTCAGTAAAAGCCGTCGCCCTGCATTGTCGAGCCGGAATCGGGCGCTCATCGCTTGTAGCGGTCTGCGTTCTCGTGCTCTTGGGGGTGGCTTCGGGAACGGAATTCGATCTCATCGGCAAAGCGCGAGGTCTCAAGGTCCCGGACACCGAAGAACAACGAGACTGGGTCGATGAGTTTCGTGAAACGATAACGACTGGCGGCATCCATCCGGCCTAAAACTCGCCAAGGATGCCAGCAAATGCGATCGCAGGATGTTTATGCACTCTGTCCCCATCGATAAGCGTGCCTGGTTCGCGGTGCGCGCGTGAGCGCGGCCCTTGCGTCCGGCAATCTGTTCAAGGCGGCGCAGGGCGATGCGCGCCAAGAAATCGTCGCTCGCCTCGTTGATACGCCCAATCTCAAGATAGAGCGGATCGTCTCGCTGGGCCAAGCGAGTCCGCCGGGGTTTTGGTACGATCAGCCCTGGGCCGAATGGTTTGTGGTCTTGGGCGGATCGGCTGGACTGCGTTTTGAAGGCGAGAGCGAGGTGAGGGTTTTGTCCCCCGGCGATTATGTTTTGATTCCGGCGCGCGTAAAGCACCGCGTCGAATGGACTGGCAAAGATCATGCGACGATCTGGCTCGCCGTTCATTATCCCGAAACCGGATAGAGCCGGAAAGCGAAACTTCGCAACGGCTAAATGAAAAACATGGAATGGCTTGAGCAATTGGTCTGCCCTTGATGAAAGTCCCGCGACGTCCTTCGAAAAAATTCCGCTGGCCGTTGGTCCTGCGCTTTGCCTTGCGCGATTTTCGCGGCGGCCTGCGCGGATTCGCGATCTTTCTCGCGTCCATCGCGCTTGGCGTTGCCGCGATAACCGGCGTTGGCTCGGTGTCGCTTTCGCTTAAGGACGGGCTTGCCCAGCAGGGCCGCGCGATCCTCGGGGGCGACGCATCTTTCGATCTTGCCCAGCGCGAATTGTCCGCCGCCGAACACGATTTTCTTGGCGGCCAGGGACGCCTCTCGCCGGTGGCGCTGTTGCGCGCCATGGCGCGGCGCGACGACGGCGCGGCGGCTCTGGTCGAGATCAAGGCGATCGAGGAAACTTATCCCTTGGCGGGCGAAGCCGTCCTCGATCCGGCGTTGGCTCTCGCCGATGCGTTGGCCTTGCGCGACGGCGCCTTTGGGATTGTCGCGGACGCGGCGCTCCTTGGAAGACTCGGCCTCGCCATCGGGAACCGGCTTACGATCGGCGGCGCGCGGTTCGAGTTGCGCGCGGTGCTGGTCGTTGAGCCTGACCGGCTTACCAGCGGGATAAGGTTTGGAGCCCCGGCCTTGATCTCGCAGCAGGCTTTGCGCGCAAGCGGACTGCTCGAACCAGGCTTGCTCGTCAGATGGCTCAATCGTGTCGCGCTCCAGGGAACGCCGGCAAGCGAGGCGCAAGTCGCGGCATTGACGGAGGCGGCGCAAAAGCTATTTCCAGCGGCCGGATGGGAAGTTCGCACGCGCAATAATGTTTCGCCGCTGTTGTCCCGGAATCTTGACCGCTTTGCCGAATTCCTAACCCTCGTCGGGATTACCGCCCTGATCGTGGGAGGCGTCGGAGTTGCCAATGCGATGCACGGTTTTGTCGAGCGCAAACGGCAAACGATCGCGATCCTGAAGGCGCTGGGCGCGACCGGGTCCACTGTCTTCGCCTTGATGTTGACGCAAGCGATGCTTGTCGCGAGTGCCGGGGCGGCGCTCGGCGCGGCGTCCGGCGTTGCGTTGCCTTTCGTCGCGGCTGCCGCGTTCGGGACCCTGATGCCGTTCCCGGTCGCGCCAGCGATTTATCCGGCCGCGATCGCCAAAGGGCTTCTCTACGGCTTGCTGACCGCGCTGGCGTTTTCCGCTGCCCCGCTCGGCCGGGCCCACGACGTGCCGGTTCAGGCCCTTTTTCGCGCCGGAATCGAATCCCGGCGGACCACGCCGAGGCCGCGCTATCTCGCCATGACACTTGCCGTGGCTCTCTGCCTCGCATCGGTGGTTCTCGCCTTTGCCGCGGACCGCGGGCTCGTCTTGGTCTATTTGGGCGCGACGCTTACCGCCTTTATGGCGCTGCGCGCGGCCGCTTTCCTGATCATGGCTGGGGCAAAGAGACTCCCGCATGCGCGGGGCGTGGCGTTGCGGCTCGCGGTTGGCAATATTCACCGCCCGGGCGCGCTGACGTCCTCGGTCGTGCTGTCGCTTGGCCTCGGGCTAGCACTTTTAGTTGCGCTCACCCTCATCGACGGCAACATCAGCGCGGAACTCCACCATTCCATCGCCGGGAAGACGCCAAGCTTTTTCTTCCTCGATGTCCAAAGCGCGAAGGCCGAAGCGTTCGCCGATTTCTTGCATGGGCAAGCGCCGGAGGGCAAAATCGAGCTCGTCCCGATGCTGCGCGGACGCATTGTTAAGCTCAACGGGATCGAGGCCGGCGCGGCGCGGCCGAAGCAGAGCGTCGCTTGGGTGCTCGAAGGCGATCGTGGAATTACCTTCGCCGAATTTGTGCCGGAGGGATCGAGCGTCATTGCGGGAAGCTGGTGGCCAAAGGATTACCGCGGACCGCCTTTAGTTTCGGTCGAAAGCGAGATTGCCAAGGGGCTCGGTCTTGCAATTGGCGACGAGATGACGGTCAATGTTCTCGGCCGCGACATCACCGCCGAACTCGCTAGCATGCGCAAGGTCAATTGGCGCAGCTACGGGATCAATTTCGTACTTGTGTTCTCGCCAAACAGCTTGGCGGGTGTTCCCTTTGGCGAGCTTGCGACGCTAACCTTTGCCAATGGCGGCGACCCCGCGCGCGAAGCCGCTCTGCTCCGCGCGACGGCGCGGAGTTTCCCCGCGGTGACAAGCATCCGCGTGAAAGACGCACTTGACGCCGTAAATACCATTGTGGGCCAGCTCGCCTTCGCTGTTAGGGCTGCGTCGAGCGTGGCGTTCGTCGCCTCGATTCTCGTCTTGGGCGGCGCGCTCGCGGCCGGTCAGCATGCCCGGACATACGATGCCGTCGTGCTCAAGACGCTCGGGGCGACAAGATCCGGCCTGCTTGCGGCCTACATTTATGAATACGGCCTGCTCGGGCTCTGCACGGCCCTCTTCGGCGTCGCGGCGGGGAGCGCTGCCGCATGCGCGATCGTGGGGCGCGTGATGGATCTTGAATTTGTCTGGCTTTGGCCACAGGCGATTGGCGCCGCCGCCGTCGCGGTCATTGTCATGATCTGCCTCGGGCTTCTCGGGACGTACCGGGTGCTCGGGCGCAAACCGGGGTCTTATCTGCGCGATTTGTAATTTTTGAGGCCTTAACCCTTGTTCATAAGGGCCTGCCCTTGTGCGGACCGCGTGCTTGCGCCATATTAAGGCCGACGCTGAATCCCGCAAGGGCAGCGGCCGGAGGCGGTCAAGCCTCCATAACGGTTAGAGGAAAACATGTCCGACTTCGATCGCAACGCTAGTACCCGCTGGGGGCAAGGCGCAACCCGGGCCGGTCGCGCCGAAATCGATCAGGGCCTGCGCTCTTACATGCTGGGCGTCTACAACAACATGGTGGTGGGCTTGGCGCTCACCGGAGCGGTGGCGCTTGGTGTCCATATGCTCGCCGTCACGACCGATCCGGCGCTAGGCGTGCCGGTTGGGCGGCACCTGCTGCTGACTTCGTTTGGCGTGACGCTTTATACAACGCCGCTTAAGTGGGTGATGATGCTCGCGCCACTCGCTTTCGTATTTCTTTTCTCGTTCCGCATCAATCAGATCTCGGCTTCGTCCGCGCGCGGCTTGTTTCTAGCCTTCGCGGCGTCGATGGGGTTGTCTTTATCGACCATCCTGCTCGTCTATACCGGGACTTCGGTTGCGAACGCGTTCTTCGTGACCGCGGCGGCTTTCGGTGGCTTGAGCCTTTATGGCTACACGACGCGGCGTGACTTGGGGCCAATGGGAGCCTTCATGGTGATGGGCCTGTTTGGCCTCGTGATCGCGATGCTGGTCAATCTTTTCCTGCAGAGCACCGGGTTCCAGTTCGCCCTGTCGATTCTGTCTGTCCTGATCTTTTCCGGCCTCACCGCCTGGGACACGCAGGCGATCAAGGAGATGTATTATGCGAGCGACGATTACGAGACCGCGACAAAGAAATCCGTAGCTGGCGCCTTGAGGCTCTATCTGGATTTCATCAACATCTTTCAGGCGCTCCTGTACCTGACTGGTAGCCAACGCGACTGACAAAGGCTTTTGGACGAAGGCCCCGCTTGCGCGGGGCCTTTTTTGCGCGCTGCCGGGCCTTATTCGTTGTCATCAGAGATTGCGGAAGAGTTCACGCTGGGCTGGATGAACGCAAGCAATGGCGCGCAGCTAGCGCCGCCGCGCGATCAGAAATCGCTGGCAATGCCTCTGACTTCCCAATCGCCATAGCGCGCTGGCTCGGGACCATCGCGGCCGTTGATTTCCTTGTGGGCCACGGGTTGATTCAACGCGCAGAGGCGGCGGCGCTCTTCGGCCTCGGCGAGCGACTGCCGCGCCGCTTGGCCGAGTTCGCCGCGGCCCGCGCCGGCAACCGCGAGGCGACCTCTCTCGACTTTCGACCGTTGCATCATCGTCCCTCCTGGCGAAGCCGGGAACAGCGGCGCACAAAGGCATGCACAGGGTTTCGAATCCCCGCCGGATCGTCGCCGATATGCTGGGCAAAGTCCAATTGTTCGTGCTAGGAGAGAGACATGATTGGCGTCCCCGAACCCTTCGCAGCGGAGTCTCGATTTTGACCGCGTCTCCGCGTCCGCCGGCAGACCGGCGCCGTAGCCGCAAGGTTTCGAACGGCCGCCCAAACCGACCGGCGTTGGGGGAGAGTCGAGGGCGCGAGAGCGAGCTGTGCCCCGGTCTTGCGGCGCGTCTCGCCGCGACGGCGATCCTGAGCGATATTGTCGCCAGATATCATCCGCTCGAGGAATGTTTTTCGGGCACGGCGATCCTCTCGCGGCTTGGCGGATTGGAACCTCGCGACATCGCCTTGGCGCGCTCGATTGTTACCGTCGCGTTACGTCGGCTCGGCACGATCCGCGCCGCCCTGGCCGGACTTTTGGAAAAAGGTCTGCCGCGTCAGGCCGTCCACCTTGAATGGACGCTGATCGCGGCGTCGGCGCAGATTCTTTTTCTCGACGTTCCCGATCACGCCGCCGTCGACCTTGCTGTCCGCATGACCCGTCTTGAGGCGAAAGGCGCGCCCTTCGCTTCTCTCGTTAACGGAGTCCTGCGCAATCTTATCCGCGCGCGCGAAAGTATATTGCGGGAAAGCGATCCCCTGGATCACGACACGCCGGCATGGCTCGCGGAGCGCTGGCGTAAGACCTATGGCGAGGCCGGGGCGCGCGCCATCGCAAGCGCCCATCGAGAGGAGCCGACCCTTGATCTCACGGTTCTGTCGGACCCCTTGATCTGGGCGGAGCGGCTCGGAGCAGACGTCTTGCCGACCGGTTCGCTGCGGCTTCGCACTCATATGCCGGTGACCGGACTTGCGGGCTTTGCGGAAGGCCGCTGGTTTGTCCAGGACGCCGCGGCAGCTCTGCCGGCGCGGCTTCTGCGGGCCGGGCCGGGGATCAAGGTGGCCGACTTTTGCGCCGCTCCCGGGGGGAAGGCGGCGCAACTCGCGGCGTTGGGCGCCGAGGTCACGGCGATAGACCGCTCGGCCGAGCGATTGAAAAAGCTCGCCGCGAATTTTGCAAGGCTCAATTTGCGCGCCAGTATCGCCGTTGCCGATATCGTAGATTTTAAGACGGTGCCCTTCGATGCGATTCTGGTCGATGCGCCGTGTCTCGCCACGGGAACGATCCGGCGTCACCCAGATATCGCCTGGATCAAAAAGCCGCGCGATATCGTGGCCCTGACGGCGCTTCAGACTCGCCTGCTCGACAAAGCCGTCGAGCTCGTGAAGCCCGGCGGAATGATCGTCTATTGCACTTGTTCGCTTGAACCCGAAGAAAACGAAATGCAGATTGCGGCGCTTCTTCGCCGCAATCCCGGCGTCATGCGGGTTCCGATAGAATCCGGCGAGGTAGGCGATTTGCCCGAAGTCTTGAACGAGAACGGCGAATTGCGGACATTGCCTTCGCATCTTCCCGCTGCCGAGCCGCGCCTTTCAGGCCTCGATGGTTTCTTCGCCGCCCGCCTGTTGCGCCGCGGTTAATAAACCCGATATGAATTTTGCCGATACCTCAATGCCCCAGGCGGGGACCGCGGGCTTCCGGCGATCGCGCGCGCAACAAAAAAAGTCTTGTCGACCGCATCGCGCTTCCATCGCGTGCCGGCATGTGAAATCGAGGAGTTGAGCCCTGGCCGGCGCGACATTCAAGGACTGGTTGCGTGTCGCGGGTCTCGTTGCGGCTCGCGCGGGAGTGGCCTTGCGGCGCGGCATAGGTGCGCCCGCGCGTGCCGCCGTCGGGCTAGGGCGTTGGCGGCCCGAGAGGCTCTTGATTGCGCCGCAAGATATAAGGACGAGCGATCCGACCCTCGCGGCGGACATCTATGCCGGCTATTTTGCTTTCGGCGGCAAGATCGTCAATGCGCATGGCCGCTCGCCGTTCGAACTGGAGCCGGGATCGACCGCCTGGGCGCGGGCTCTCGCGAGTTTCGGCTGGCTCCGCCATTTGCGCGCCGCCGACACCGCCGTGGCGCGCGCCAATGCCCGCGCCCTCGTCGACGATTTTTTGATTTTGGCGGGCAAGCCCAGTCCAATTCCGGCGTGGGAGCCCGAGGTCGCGGCCCGGCGCATGCTTGCCTTTCTGTCGCAATCGCCAGTGATCCTCGATGGCGCCGACCGACTCTTCTACCGCCGCTTCATGAAAAATCTCGGCCGCACCCAGGTTTTCCTGGAGCGCAAGATTGCCGGCGGGCTCGCCGGCGAATCGCGCCTCATTGCTGCGATCGCCCTCGCCGAATTTGGTCTTTGCGTGGAAGGCACGAGCAAACTTGCCCGCAAAGGCACGAAATCGCTTGCCGAGGAGCTTGAGCGGCAAATTCTTCCTGACGGCGGCCACGTCAGCCGCAATCCGGAGATCTTGCTCGACTTGCTTCCGGATTTGCTTCCCTTGCGGCAGGCCTATGCCGCGCGCGGGCTGCAGCCCCCGGCGCAACTCCTCAACGCGATCGATCGCATGATGCCGATGGTGCGTCTGTTCCGGCATGGCGACGGCACGCTCGCCTTGTTCAACGGCATGGGCGTCACGCCGCCCGAATTGCTTGCGACGATTATCGCCTATGATGACGTGCGGGCGCAGCCGCTCACCAGCGCGCGGCACTCGGGCTATCAGCGCCTCGAAGCAGCCGACGCCATTGCCTTGATCGATGCGGGGCGGCCGCCGCCACAGATTTATTCCCATCGCGCGCATGCCGGATGTTCGTCATTCGAGTTTTCGGTTGGCGCGCAGCGGCTTGTCATCAATTGCGGCGCGCCGGATGCCAATCGCGCGCCGGCGCGCGAGGCGGCCCGCATGACGGCGGCACATTCGACACTCGTCATCGACGACACTTCCTCGTGCCGCTTTGCCTCTCACACGGGATTGCGAAAATGGCTCGGCGATCAGACGGTCGCGGGTCCAACCAAGGTCGATGTCGAGCGCCACGACCAGCCTTCGGGAACAATGGT
>JBOHJV010000014.1:0-33173 GCA_050728695.1 Methylocella sp.
CTCAATCCGCTTCCACTGCCCGTCGCTCAGCCAAAACAAATTCCTGCTCACAATTTCAAATCCTTCCCGCCAAAGAATCACTATCTTATTGTAAGCGCAAAAGGATTAATGAGTTCTAACCCTAGAAATCAAAGCCTTGAATTTTGGCGGCGTGGGCGCCTATCCCACCCGGCGTCGGGACGCTCATGATACCGGCAATACTGTCTCCCCGCTACCAATCGGCCCCCTTGAGCCTTCTTGCCGGTCATCTATATATCCTGCGGCTCCGCCGCCCAGCTTGTTGAGAGGTCGCCATGAGTTCGCCAACGACACCGCCAGAAAAGGGGGTACCCCTCGGCCGAATCCTCCTCATCCTCAGTGTCTTCGGCATCCCTGGCATAGTCTACTTAGGGGTCCGGCATCTCGGCACTTATGTCAAAATTGTCGACATCCCGATCGTCGGGGAGTGGCAATCCCCCGGCAAGCCCTGGCATATCGTGTTTCGTCCGGACAAGACACTTGTGAGCTCCACGAGTCCTTCGCAACCAAGTTCTTCGCAACCAAGTCCTTCGCAATCATGGACTTCGGGACCGGGCACGTACTCGGTGGATTACTACGGCACGCTGTGGGTTAAGCTCAATAATGGCAAGATCTACTCGGCGGCTTTGAAAGAGGAGAGTCCCACCCGGTTCGATCTCATTGAATCCGAGACTCTCGTGCCGACCGTGTTCGAAAAGGTGGCGCCGGCAAAGCCGATGCCGCCGGAATCGCCGAAGGAATCCCCGGGCTAAGCGGGTCCCTAATTGTTGGGCTGCGCCGCCTGGTATTTATGCGAATATGCGACGCCTCGTAAAGCCGGACTATCGGCGGTGATGGACATGTCGACAACGCCGGTGCCTATTGAGGCCCCAGCTTGATGCAATTGACGGCCCCGCCGTATGGCCGACCACGCCGCCCGCGACCAACTCAATCGGACCTCCGACCAGCGCCCTCGCCAACGCTCGCGCCGTCACCAAGCCGCTCTTGGGAATTACCGGTCAGACGGTAAACCCCACAATCTTCAGAGAGGAGAGCCAGCACTCGATATCCGCAGGATCAACACTTTGCTGGCCGCAGCGCTCTACCGCGAGTGAGGTTTCCTCCTGTCACCGATGCTGTTGAAAAACTCTTTTTTCGGCGACGAACCAAAATTTGCAGGGCCGTAGGCTCACGACTCGAAAATAGATTTGGGGGAGACGCGTAAATTGACTTGAAGTAGCAGTCGACCACCGTAGCCGGGTAGCGGCGGCACCGAATACCGATTTTCTCTCACAATGTCATTTGGTCGAATTTTCGCGGCACGCCGAATTTGGCGTTTTTCAACAGCATCCACCCGAAGCGGACGTTTAAATCCACATCTTCGACCACACTGGGAACAGCCCTGGAAGCCAGCGTTCGCGTATTATAGGCGGAGTCGCGGCCTAATTCGTCGGCACCTCGATGGCCGAAAACAGCCTTTCCAGATACCGGTTGCTCTTCCCCCAGTCATAGAGTTGGACTTTGATATTGGTGGCCGCGTCGACGCGGGTGGCGTCATTACTCACGTGAATTGTCACGAAAAGGCTACCTTCCCACGACCAGAAATCAGAAGGAATTTTAGCCTCAAGCATGCAACCATCCTCGAACTGCTGAACTTGCCGAATTTCTTGGCCTTGGCGAGCAAAAGCGCAGAGAACCGCTACGATCGCCTTGCCAGGTGGGCATTGAATCGTCTTCGAACGCGCTTTCCCGGTTTTGATTCCAAGGTACCCTAAAATCGGTACGGCCAGCTCAGCGACAGCTTTCAGGGATACAGTTGACACAACCAGTGAAACAACTTTGTCCGCGGCCCCGAGAAAATCTTCTCCAGACATGCGCTTTTGATAGGCGGAGGCTGCACGGGCGATCAGGTCCCGCACTTCCGGAAATAGAATTAGGGTATCGTAACGTACCTCACTGGACCAATCCCGAAAACGCCCATCGGGCATTGCGGTCTGCCCCTTGAGCGAATAACCGCACTTCGCGCAGAAATTCCCGGTCGCCTGCGCACCGCAGTTTGAACAGAACATGACCAGCGTTCCTGGCAGGATCGAGCCTACGGCACGGCTATGATGCATCTCAAACCCAAGATGCACGGCTCATCGGGACCAATGTTATTGGATCTGAATGACATCCCTCGGACAGGCGTCATTCTGCCCCCAATCTTGCCTCCATTTGGTTCCCTGCACAAGGCCGAGCCTTGCTTTATACAGGGCGGGGGCGCTGTTCATTGGCAAGACGTCGATCGTCTTCCTTGACAAGGGCCGATCTGGCAGCACCTCAGGCCCGGTCCGTCAGCCGCTCGATCATCGCGCCGCAGGCGCCGAGCTTTTCCTCGATATGTTCGAAGCCGCGGTCGAGATGATAAACGCGATTGACCATTGTTTCGCCCTCCGCCGCGAGCGCCGCGATGACGAGCGACATGGAGGCGCGAAGATCCGTCGCCATCACCTGCGCGCCTTGGAGTACCTCCACTCCTTCGATCACGGCGGCATCGCCGTCGAGCTTTATATGGGCGCCGAGCCGGACCAATTCCTGAACATGCATGAACCGGTTTTCAAAAATAGTTTCGGTGATCCTCGACGAGCCCTTGGCCTTGGTCATCAAGGCCATGAATTGGGCCTGCAGATCCGTCGGAAAGCCGGGAAACGGCGCGGTGGCGATGTCGACCGGCGCGATGCCGGCGCCGTTGCGTTGCACGCGGAGCCCTTCGTTGGTCGCCGAAATTTCCGTGCCGGAGCGTTCGATCGCTTCAATCGCGCTCGCCAAAAGGCTGCTGCTCGCGCCCGCCAGCATCACATCGCCGCCGGCGATGGCGACGGCCATCGCATAGGTGCCTGCTTCGATGCGGTCGGGCAATACGACGTGGCGCGCCCCCGTGAGGCTGCCGGCGCCCTCGATCTCGACCACGGATTGTCCGGCTCCCTTGATCCGCGCGCCCATCTTGTTGAGGCAATCGGCAAGATCGACAATCTCTGGCTCGCGCGCCGCATTGACCAGAAGCGTATGGCCGTCGGCGAGCGAGGCGGCCATGAGCGCGGTATGGGTGCCGCCGACGGTCGACTTGGGAAAATGGATCTCGGCGCCAGTTAGACCGTTGCGGGCTTTGGCATGGACATAGCCCGCCTCGATCTCGACATGCGCGCCGAGCTTTTCGAGAACCATGATGAGTAGATCGACCGGCCTTGTGCCGATCGCGCAGCCGCCGGGCAGGGAAACCTTGGCCTCGCCCATCCGGGCGAGAAGCGGCGCGATGACCCAGAAACTTGCCCGCATCTTGGAGACGAACTCGTAGGGCGCCATCGTATCGACGATCTGGCGCGCGCTAAGGTGGATCGCCCGGCTCGCGTGCGAGGACGTGCCCGGCCGCCTTCCGTCGACCGAATGATCGACGCCATGATGGCCGAGAATGCGCAAGAGCATGGCAACGTCGGCGAGATTGGGGATATTTTCAAGGGTCAGCGTTTCGCTCGTGAGCAGCGAGGCGATCATCAATGGAAGCGCCGCGTTCTTGGCGCCGGAAATCCCTATGATGCCATTCAACGGCTGGCCGCCGACAATCCGAATACGATCCAAGAAACACCCAGATTTCAAAAAAGCCCGAACTAATCTTGTTTTGTGCTGGCTCCGGTTTCAGCGGCTTCGCCTCGAACCGTTTTGGTTTCGGCCGCGTTCCCTGTCTGATTCCTCCGGTTGATCTTTTGCGCCTTGCGGCGGCCAAGGTTCGCCCGCAAGGCTTGGGCGAGGCGCAGCCGCTCGGCGGCTTTGTGCGAACCGGCCGCGCCGGACAAAACCGGATTTCTGCCATCCGGTACGGGCCGATCACTGGAGCCGGACAAATTCACGCCTCTTTCGACAAAGCTTCGCCAAACCGCCCGCGCCTCCGGCGGAAACATGGTGTCCCAAGCAGCGGATGGCGCGCTCCAAAGGTCTTGTAGAGGGCCGTGGCGGCTAAGGCAAGGCTCACCGGGGTTTTACGGTGGGCGAGAACCGGCCTGGCGGGTTACCCGCCATGTTGGAGGGAGCCGTCCAGTGCCAACGCAACGACGCCGAATGTAGTCAGTGACGTGCCGGGAGAGCCGCGGACTGGCAAAGGCAGCGCAGGGTCAATCACCGCGCAGGGCTCCCGCAAATTTGACGGGACTTGATCCACGAGAAACCCCGCACTACATCAAAAGCTTACAGTTGACCTGCCAGCCCGCCGCGAATAATCCGGGCGAGGTCTTCGCGGGCGGTCTTGCTCCCGTCGCGATCCCAGCCCATAACCTTCCCGGATTTTAACGAACCGCCGCGGGCAAGCAAAATACGGCCGTCGGTGTGCCGCAAAAACACAGGGATAAGGCATTGGATCAACGATATGTGCGTCATGATATGGAGCAAGAGTCGGCGAGCGGCGTGAGTGGATTTGCGGGCGACGCCGAGCCGGACACGCTGACATCCGCGCAAGATGGCGCGCAAGTCGACGAAGACCATCTCGCGCGGGTGCGCCGCAGCTCGATCTGGCAATTGCTCGCCATCGCTTTGAGCCTCGCGATCGCGGTTTTTTCGATTTACGTCCTTGCCCGCGTGGTTTCCGCGGTCAGCCTCAGCGCTTTGCGCCAGGCAATCGCGGCGACCAGCGCCGAGCAGATCGCGACGGCGGCGCTTTTGACCGTCTGGTCCTTCCTTGCCCTGACCGGGTACGACGGGCTCGCGCTCCGCCAGCTTGACGCCCGCGTTCCTTATAAGACGACGGCGCTGGCCTCGTTCACGAGCTATGCGATTTCCTTCACGCTCGGCTTCCCTTTAATTACCGCGGGCACGATTCGCTACTGGATCTATTCGCAAGCAGGCCTGACGGCGAGCAAAGTCGCGAGCCTCACCGTGATCGCCGGCGTGACGTTCTGGTTCGGCAATGTTTCTGTGCTTGGCGCGGGACTAGCCTTTCACGCCAGCGCGATCAGCGCGATCAATCATTTCTACCCTTTGATCAACACGCTGATAGGGCTTGCCATTCTGGGCGCGACCCTCACCTTTCTGGTCTGGGTAACGATTCGCCGCCGACATATCAGCATCAAGGGCTACCGGCTGGAATTGCCAGGCCTTGGCTTGACGCTCGGCCAAATCACCCTCGGCGTCATCGATCAATGCGCGGCAGCGGGTGTTCTTTATGTTTTGCTTCCGAGTCATGCCGAATTGGATTATTTCGCCTTCGCCGCGACCTACGTCTTCGCCTGCATTCTCGGGGTTTTGAGCAATGCGCCAGGCGGGATTGGTGTTTTCGAAGCAACGATGCTGAAAGCGGTTCCGGTTGCCTCGGAGGACGCGCTGCTCGCTTCGCTGGTGCTGTTCCGTGTCATCTATTACCTGCTGCCTTTCCTGTTCGCCCTCGCTTTCCTCGGCGCCCACGAGGGATTTCACCGTTGGACCGGCTTGCGCGAGGCCATGCGCCGCAGCGAGGAGGAGATCGGCCTGGAGGATGAGATCAACCCGCTTCGCCGCTGGTACCGCGACTACTGGCGGTTGCGGCGATGATCCTGTCTTCGGGCTTGCCGATCGCCGGCCGGTGCTTCCGGCGTAGACCGTGACGGCGAAGCCAACAAGACGCGGTAACGCGCTCGCGGCCGTTCGCTAAAAGGAGCATGCCTCGCTCCGGACGGAATCCTTTTTGACCCGGGCGGCCCGGAGCGCGACTTGCAAACCAAACAACGCGGGAAAAGCCTCGCTTCGCGCCTGCCCGCCCGGCGGCGCCGAATCGATCTGAAGCTTGATATCAGCGCGTACTCGTGCAAGGGCTGCCTGCGGCGCCGTATTTCACGGGGACTTCATGGACAAGGACCGGCTGGCGCGCGACCGCCTGATCATGGGCCGTCTCATCGATGCCTTGCCCGAGGCGGTGATCGTCATTGGCGCGGCGGAGCACGTGGTCGCGGTCAACGGCCCGGCGCGGAACTTATTTCCGGCATTGCGACCGGACGATCTGTTGGCGCGCAGTCTGCGGGCGCCGGATGTCCTTGACGCGGTGAGAAGGGTGCGTGCCTCTGGCGCCGCGCAACGGGTGACGTGGATCGAACGGGTGCCGGTCGAAAGATTTTTTGAACTAAACGCCGCTCCGATGGAGGGGCCGCAATTCGAGCCTTTGATGATTTTGACGTTGCGCGATTTGAGCGAGGCGCGCCGCGTCGAACGCATGCGCGTCGACTTTGTCGCCAATGCCAGCCATGAATTGCGGACGCCGCTCGCCTCCCTGCTCGGATTTGTCGAGACGCTCCAGGGGCCCGCGCGCGAGGACAAGGACGCGAGGACACGGTTCCTTTCGATCATGCGCGAACAAGCGCAAAGGATGGCGCGGCTCGTCGACGATCTTTTATCGTTGTCGCGGATCGAACAAAATTTGCATCTGCGGCCCCGGGCGCCGGTCGATTTTGTGGCGATCCTCCGCCATATCGCCGAAACGCTGGCGCCCATGGCCGGCGACAACGGTGTCAGCCTAAAACTCGATGTTCCGGCCAAGGCGCTCGTCACGGGCGATCGCGACGAACTCGCGCGGTTGGCCGAAAACCTCGTCGAAAACGCCATTAAATATGGTGCCTCGGACCCCCAAAGCGTCGACCGACAGGTCGAGATTACTCTTGCGGCCGAGACGCACCAATGTGTTTTGACCGTCCGCGACCATGGCCCTGGGATCGCGCCGGAACATTTGCCGCGGTTGACCGAACGGTTTTACCGGGTCGACGCCGGCCAGAGCCGAGCCAAGGGCGGAACGGGGCTTGGTCTTGCCATCGTGAAGCATATTGTCGCGCGCCATGGCGGCCGGCTCGGTATCGAATCGAAGCTGGGCGAGGGGGCGACGTTCCGCGTGGTTCTTCCCTTGCACGGAAGCTGAACCGGAGTCCCGCCCTGTCATCAAGCCGTCAAACAGGTTTCATATTGGCCTCACGGGCGGCCTATAAATTTAGGAACGGAACAAGGGGCCAAACGGATCGAACCTTTCTTTTGACGCTGCATCGGGCCGATGCGCTTTCGAACGGCCGTTCGACCGCCCCGTCCAATTACTGGCTGCCGATACAAACGCCAGGCAATGAGAGGCAACAAAATGATGTCTACTTTCATGCGAACGTGCCTTGCCGCCGCCGCCATAAGCTTGACCACTGGTGTTCCGGTCGGCGCCGTCGATATTTCGGGCGCCGGGGCAACCTTTCCCTATCCGGTCTACGCGAAATGGGCGGATACATACAAAAAGGAAACCGGCAACGGCATCAATTACCAATCGATCGGCTCTGGTGGCGGCATCAAGCAGATCAAGGCCAAAACCGTGACCTTCGGCGCCTCCGACATGCCGCTCAAGCCCGAGGACCTCAAGGAGGCGGGTCTCGTTCAGTTTCCGACGGTGACGGGTGGCGCCGTGGCGGTTGTCAATCTCGAAGGAACTGGGCCCGGCGAATTGGTGCTCGACGGCCCGGCGCTCGCCAAGATTTTCCTCGGCGAAATCAAGACGTGGGACGATCCCGCCCTCAAGAAGTTGAACCCCAAAGCCCAATTGCCGTCACAGGCGATCGCCGTCGTTCACCGCTCCGATGGGTCGGGAACGACGTTTATTTGGACCGATTATCTCTCCAAGGTGAGTCCTGATTGGAAGTCCAAGGTCGGCGCGAGTACGGCCGTCGAATGGCCTGCTGGCATCGGCGCCAAAGGCAACGAGGGGGTCGCCAATAACGTCCTGCAAACGAATGGCGCGATCGGCTACGTCGAATATGCCTATGCCAAGCAGAACAAGATGACGTTCCTTGATATGATCAACAAGGCCGGCAAATCCGTAAGCCCGAACGCTCAGAGCTTCCAAGCGGCGGCGGCCAATGCCGATTGGGCCAATGCGCCAGGCTTTTATCAGATTCTCACCAACCAACCGGGCGCTAAATCGTGGCCGATCGCAGGCGCTACGTTCATTTTGATGCATGCGACGCCGGACGACCCAGCCGCGGCGGCGGCAGCCCTGAAGTTCTTCAGCTGGGCCTATGAAAAGGGCGGTAAGCAGGCCGAGGAACTCGATTATGTGCCGCTGCCGCGCGCGGTTGTGGCTTTGATCAAAAAGAGCTGGGCCTCGGAAATTAAGGGCGCCGATGGCAAGCCGCTTTTGAATTGAATCTGGATTGGAGCGGAGGGGCTGCTGCCGTCCTTCTTTCGACGTCGTCGCGGCCGTTCGTATCCCCGAATGGCCGGATAATTGGTTGTGCCGGGCCCGGCGCGCGGGTAGGTCTGATGCGTGACGCAAGGCGACAGGGAAAACGCGGTGGCAAGCAATTTGGCGATTGACAACGCCGAACTGGCATCGGCCGAGGCCCGGCTGGCGACGGCTCTCGTTGGTTTCAAGCTTCGCGACAACGCCTTTCACCTACTGACATTGGCCGCGGCTTGGACGGTTCTGATCCTCCTTGGCGGGGTCATCGCCTCGCTGGTCGTTGGCTCCCTTCCCGCCATCGGGGCATTCGGCCTAAACTTTCTTTCGACTGAAATGTGGAATCCCGTCACCGAGAAGTTCGGCGCGCTGGCGCCGATTTATGGCACGATCGTTACCTCGCTCATCGCCATGTCGATCGCGGTGCCGGTCGGGCTCGGCATCGCGATTTTCTTGACCGAGCTTTGCCCCTATGCGCTGCGCCGGCCGATTGGGATTGCAATCGAGCTGCTGGCCGGGATTCCCTCGATCATCTACGGAATCTGGGGCCTTTTCGTGCTTGCGCCCTTCCTGCAGGAGCATGTCCAGCCGGGCCTCATTTCCGCATTCGCCAATGTGCCGGTTTTCTCGGGGCTGTTCGCCGGGCCGCCCTATGGCATTGGCGTGCTAACCGCTGGCGTCATCCTCGCGATCATGGTGCTTCCCATCGTCAGCGCGATCTCCCGCGATGTCTTCGAAACCGTTCCGGCCGTCCTGAAGGAAGCAGCCCACGGCGTCGGTTGCACGACCTGGGAAGTGGTTCGCTCGGTGGTGATCCCCTACACGCGCGTCGGCCTTATCGGCGGCGTTATGCTGGGCCTCGGCCGGGCGCTCGGCGAGACCATGGCGGTGACTTTCGTGATCGGCAACGCCCACAAAATCTCCCCTTCTCTGCTTTCGCCGGGCACGACCATCTCGGCAACGATCGCCAATGAATTCACCGAAGCGGTCGGCGACCTTTACACCTCGGCGCTGATCTTGCTCGGCCTGATCCTTTTCGTCATCACCTTTTTTATTCTCGCGATATCGCGGTATTTGTTGATGCGGCTGCACCAGCGGGAGGGGTCGTAACGCATGGCGATCTATGACACACGCCTCCGTCGCGACAAGTTTTACCTTGGTCTTTGTTATGTGGCCGTTGCCATGGGCCTTGGTTGCCTGGCGATCATCCTCGGGACCCTCTTGTTCGAAGGTGTTCGCGGTATTTCGCCTGCTGTTTTCACCCAAATGACGCCGCCGCCGGGGTCCGAAGGCGGCCTTTTGAACGCGATCACCGGCAGCCTGATCATGACCGCTCTCGGCGTCGCCCTCGGCACCCCGCTAGGCATGCTGGCGGGCACCTACATGGCCGAATACGGCCGCCATACGAAGCTCACGATCGTCGTGCGGTTCATCAACGATATTTTGCTGAGCGCGCCGTCGATCGTGATCGGTCTCTTTGTTTACGAGGTCATGGTCGTGAAAATGGGCCATTTCTCCGCCCTTGCCGGGGCCGTGTCGCTTGCCGTCATCGTCGTTCCGGTCGTCGTGCGCACAACCGAAGACATGCTGCTGCTGGTGCCCGATCCTTTGCGCGAAGCGGCGAGCGCACTCGGTCTGCCGCGCGCCATTGTCATCGGCAAGGTCGCCTATCGCGCCGCCCGCGCGGGTCTCATCACCGGGGTTCTTCTCGCTATCGCCCGCATCAGCGGTGAAACCGCGCCCCTGCTCTTTACCGCGCTCAACAATCAGTTTTTTAGCACGAATTTGAACGCGCCCATGTCGAGCCTGCCCGCCGTCATTTTCCAGTTCGCGCTCAGCCCTTACAAGGAATGGCAGCAGCTTGCTTGGACTGGAGCCCTCCTTATAACCTTGGCCGTTCTTGTGCTTTCTATTGCCGCGCGCGTGCTCCAAGTGGGGGGGCCCGGGAAATGACCACAACGAGCAACCAGCAGGACGATGCAAATGGGCACGCCGCGGAGAATTCCGCGACGAGCTACGAGAAGGACGATGGAAATGAGCACGCCGCGGATAATCCCGCAACAGCAGTGCAGGCCGCGGATGATGTGCGAAGCCAATCCGCGGAGAAACCTATACTGCAGGCCGTGATCCAGCCCGCGCCTCTCAAGCAGAAAGTCGCCGTTCGAGACCTCAAATTTTACTATGGCGATTCGCTTGCGTTAAAGAGCATCAGCGTTCCCCTTTTCGCCCGCAAGGCGACGGCTTTTATTGGGCCGTCCGGCTGCGGAAAATCAACGCTTTTGCGGGTATTGAACCGGATGTATGATCTC
Source organism: Methylocella sp. (assembly GCA_050728695.1). Taxonomy (GTDB): domain Bacteria; phylum Pseudomonadota; class Alphaproteobacteria; order Rhizobiales; family Beijerinckiaceae; genus Methylocapsa. The sequence continues at coordinate 10,501 of JBOHJV010000014.1, forward strand.
TATCCCAATCAGAGGGCCGAGGGAGAAGTGATTCTCGACGGCGTGAATATCCTGCGGCCAGAGCAGGACCTCAATTTATTGCGCGCCCGGGTCGGCATGGTGTTTCAAAAACCGACTCCTTTTCCGATGTCGATCCACGACAATGTCGCGTTTGGCATCAAACTCTACCAAAAGCTCCCCAAGGCCGAGCTTCGCGATCGCGTCGAGGCCGCGTTGATTCAAGCCGCTCTTTGGGGCGAGGTGAAGGACAAATTGCACGCTTCGGGCCTGTCGCTTTCGGGCGGCCAGCAGCAGCGCCTTTGCATTGCCCGCACCGTTGCCCTCCAGCCGGAGGTTATTCTTTTGGACGAACCTTGTTCCGCGCTCGACCCTATTTCGACCGCGAAGATCGAGGAAACGATTGACGAACTGAAGGAAAATTACACCATTGCGATTGTAACTCACAACATGCAGCAGGCGGCGCGCGTCTCGGAATATGCCGCGTTTATGTATCTTGGCGAACTCATCGAGTTTGGCGTCACCGCGCAAATCTTCACTTCGCCGGAGAAGAAGCAGACACAAAATTATATCACCGGCCGCTTCGGCTGATCGTGGAGGCAACGAGGAATAGGTTCATGTCCGATCACATCGTCAAAGCTTATGACAAGGAACTCGAAATCCTGGGCCGAAAAATCGCGGAAATGGGCGGGATAGCCGAAAAAATGCTGTCCGATGCCGTGGACGCGCTGGTCGACTTCGATACTCAGCTCGCTCAGACGACCGTCGATAGCGATCCGCGCCTCGACCTGTTGCAGCGCGATATCGAGGAACAGGCGGTTCTGACCATCGCGCGCCGCCAGCCGATGGCAGTGGATCTGCGCGAGATCATCGCTACGATTCGCATTTCCGGCGATCTCGAGCGGGTTGGAGACCTTGCCAAGAACATCGCCAAGCGCGCAATCAAGATCCACTCGGAGATGCACCTTCCGCGCGCCACCATTGGGCTCAGGTCGATGCATGAATCGGCGGCGCTTCTTTTGAAGGACGTGCTCGATGCCTATGCCCAGCGCGATGCCGAGCGCGCGCGCGGCGTCTGGACCCAAGACGCCGATCTCGATGCGCTGGAAGACTCGGTTTTCCGCGACCTCCTCACCTTTATGATGGAAGATCCTCGCAACATTTCGTTTTGCACGCATCTCCTATTCGTTTCGAAAAACATCGAGAGGATTGGCGACCACGCAACGAATATCGCCGAGACCGTGGTTTATGTGGTTACCGGCGAGACCCTGCCAATGGACCGGCCGAAGGGCCGGACCACCTTATCGGAGGCGCCAGCGACGGTGGTTTGAACATGGCGAGAGACCTGCAAGATGGGAATGAAAGCCGCTCCAACCAGGCGCGCGCGGCGGCGGCGCGCATTCTAGTTGTCGAGGACGAGGCGGCGCTCGGCATGCTTCTTTCCTATAATCTCGAGGCGGACGGCTTCGCCGTGGACCGGGTCGAGCGCGGCGACGAAGCCGAAATCAGGCTCAGCGAAACCATTCCCGACCTCGTCATTCTCGATTGGATGCTCCCCGGCGTCTCCGGACTTGAAATCTGCCGGCGGATGCGCGCGCGGGAGACGACAAAAAACCTGCCGGTGATCATGCTGACCGCGCGCGGCGAGGAAAGCGAACGCGTGCGCGGGCTCGCCATCGGGGCCGACGATTACATTGTCAAACCATTTTCGGTTCCCGAGCTCATGGCGCGCGTTCACGCGCTTTTGCGCCGCGCGCGGCCCGGCCGGTCTACCGGCGTGCTTTCGGCGGGCGATCTCGATCTCGACCGGCAAAATTGGCGGGTCCGCCGCGCCGGCCGCGAGGTGCATATGGGCCCGACCGAGTTCCGCCTGCTCGACCATCTGATGGGAAAACCCGGCCGGGTCTTTTCGCGCGCCCAGCTTCTCGATAGCGTTTGGGGGATATCGGCGGAAATCGATGAACGCACCGTCGACGTTCATATCGGCCGTTTGCGCAAGGCATTGTCGCAGGGGGCGGAAAAGGATCCCATCCGCACGGTGCGCGGCGCGGGCTATGCGTTCGACGAAACTTTTGACCGGATCGGTTGAGAATTTGGTGCTTTGAGCCGAGCTCGGACATTTGGGCGCGGCCGGCACTTTTGGGACCATTCGGTTGCAACTTAACTGGCCTCGTTTTTTCTGAATAGCCATCGCCGCTTCAAGTTGAATTGTTGATCATCACTTCCTACGTATTTAGTCTCCACTGCCCATACTGGCGGGGGGACGATGACGGATTTAAGTTTTGCCTTCCTATCTCATTACCGCGCTGACTGTCGCTTGCGCGCTGTTCATGGAAAATCTCGACTCGACGGTCATCGCGACGTCATTGCCGGCGATCGCCAAGGATTTGCACGAAGATCCGATTTCCCTAAAACTCGCGCTCACCTCCTACCTCATTTCGCTCGCGATCTTCATCCCAGCAAGCGGCTGGGCCGCCGACCGGTTTGGCGCGCGAACGATTTTCCGGGCCGCCATCCTTGTCTTCACTGCAGGCTCCATCGCATGCGGCATGGCGGGGACCTTGCCGGAACTCGTCTGCTCTCGCATGATCCAAGGCCTCGGCGGCGCGATGATGGTGCCGGTCGGCCGGCTATTGCTGTTGCGTTCCGTCGAACGCTCGGAACTCGTGAACGCACTCTCCTTTTTGACCATCCCCGCGCTCCTCGGGCCGGTGACCGGGCCACTGCTCGGCGGTTTCATCACCACCTATTTCCACTGGCGCTGGATTTTCTGGATCAACGTGCCGATCGGCGCCATCGGCATCGTCCTTGCGACCTTATTCCTTGATGATATCAAGGGCGAAGCCTTGCCCCTCGATGTCAGCGGCTTTCTTCTCTGTGGCCTCGGGCTTGCTTCTCTCTTGTTCGGGCTTGGCGGCGTGGGGCGTGGCCTCATACCTTGGCCAGCAGCGATTGTGCTTTCGGGCATCGGCGTCTTTGCCTTGGCGGCCTATGGCCTGCACGCCCGCGGCGCCGCATTTCCGCTGCTCGACCTAACGCTTCTTTCGATCAAAACCTTTCGTGCAAGCGTGGCGGGAGGATCGCTGTTCCGGATCGGCATCGGATCGATTCCGTTTCTGCTTCCGCTGATGTTGCAGACGGGTTTCGGCCTAAATGCATTTCAGTCGGGATCCATCACTTTCATTGCCTCGGCGGGAGCGATGGCAATGAAAGGGACGGCAGCTCCTATCCTGCGTCGTTTTGGCTTTCGTCCGGTGCTCGTCTATAATGCCGTTCTGAGCGCCGGATTTCTTGGCTGCTATGGGTTCTTTACCCCCTCGACGCCGGTTGCGCTCATGATGAGCTTGCTTTTTGTTGGCGGCTTTTTAAGATCGCTCGAATTCACAAGCCTCAATGCGATCGCCTTTGCCGAAATCGACGCGTCGCAAATGAGCCGGGCTGTCAGTCTCTCTTCGGTGGCCCAACAATTGTCCTTGAGCCTTGGTGTCGCGGCCGGAGCAGGCGCCCTGCAAGGGTTCGCTCTCGTCAATCCCGGCACAGACGTTCTCGCGCTTGAAAATTTCAAATGGGCGTTTGTCGCGATGGCGGCGGTCTCGTCGAGCGCGGCTTTCGCATTCTTGCGGCTGCCCGCGGACGCCGGGTCCGAACTCACACGGAGCCCCTCGGGGAAGGCCGCCGATGCGATCTCGCCCGCGGGACAATAGCCAAGCTCTAGTTTACCGCTTGGCCGCGCCCCTAAACCCTGTCGCGAGCACGTAAAGCTCAGCCGAATCGGCGCGGCTTGCGCGCGGTTTTACGTGGCGCACGGCCGCGAATTCGCATTTGAGACGGGCGAGCAGCTCGTGCTCGGTTCCGCCTTGAAAAACCTTGGCGAGGAAAGCGCCCCCTTCCGTCAAAATTTCGCAGGCGAACTCGGCCGCGAGCTCGACGAGGCCGGCGATCCGCAATTGATCGGTCTTCTTATGCCCCGTCGCATTCGCCGCCATGTCGGAGAGAACGACGTCGGCCCGGCGGCCGAGCCAATTTTTGAGCAACAGCGGCGCGTCAACGGCCATGAAATCCAGGACCTTGAATTCGGCGCCGGGCAGCGGCGCGATGTCGAGAAGATCGATGCCGACGACCCTGCCACGGCCGCTTTCCGCGCCAACCTTCTCCACGGCCACCTGCGACCATCCCCCCGGCGCGGCGCCGAGATCGACGAGTCTTTGGCCCCGTTTCAGGAACGGGTAGCGGGCGTCGATCTCAAGCAGCTTATAGGCCGCGCGGGAACGAAAGCCCTCCCGCTTGGCCCGTGCCACATAGGGATCGTTGAGCTGGCGATCGAGCCACAAGGTCGAGGAAAGCGTTCGGTTCCGCGCGTTGACCCGCGTCTTCAGCGAGCACCCGCTTTCGCGTCCCAACATGGCTCGCGTTACCATCAGCTTTCGCCCCGCGCCGCGTCCCTGTCGGCGCGGATGAGTTGGATCAGCATGCCCTCGCGCAAACCCCGATCGGCGATACGGACGCGATCGGCCGGGAACGCGCGGCGGATCGCCTCGAGAATGGCGCAGCCGGCGAGAACGAGATCGGCGCGGCCATGCCCAATGCAAGCATTGGCGGCGCGCTCTTCGTAAGTCATCTTGCGCAAGCTCGCCACCGCATGATCCACTTGTCCGCTCGACATCCACAAACCGTCGACGCGGCGACGATCATACCGGGCCAGCCCAAGAAAGACCCCGGCGATCGTCGTCACCGTCCCGGAGGTGCCAAGCAGATGAAAATGCCGGCCGCGCCGCTCGCCGTTCGCCATCGCGACAAAGCTCTCGAGTTCCCGCGCGGCAAGATCGATCATCGCCTCGAACATCGCGCCGGAAACCTCGACGCCGCCGAATTCCTCCGCCAAGTTGACGACGCCGATCTTCAGGGAAACCCAAAAACGGATGCGCGCGCCCCGCGCCATATCTCTTGATTGCGCGCAAGGGGCGGCCCCGGCAAGCCAGACAAGCTCCGAAGACCCGCCCCCGATATCGAACAAAATTACGCCTTCTGCAGCGGAATCGGCAAGCGAGGCGGAGCCGGCGGCGGCTAGCCGCGCTTCGGTTTCACGATCCACGATCTCGAGTTCGAGCCCAGTCGCCGCGCGCACTTTGGCGAGGAACTCGGCGCCGTTGCTTGCTGACCGGCAGGCCTCCGTCGCAATCAATCGCCTGCGGGTTACGCCGCGCGCCAGCATTTTGTCGCGGCATATTTCGAGCGCGCTAAGGGTGCGTTCGATCGCCGCCGCGCCGAGTTCGCCGGTTCGCGACAGACCTTCGCCGAGCCTGACAATCCGAGAAAATGAGTCGATGACGCGAAAGCCGTCTTGTCCTTGGCCTGGTGGCGCCACACGGGCGATCAAGAGCCGGCAATTATTGGTGCCGAGATCAAGCGCGGCATAAGTGTGCTCTTGCCTTTGCCAGTCCGCGGGGGCGCGAACCACGGCGCCGGCGGCGGCTCTCGCCGCGCCGTGTCCGGGGAAGTCCGGCGTTTGAATGGCAACCCCTCCGGCGGGCGGACTCGCCCCCGGCACGCAAATCGCGAGATCTCCAGGTCCGGCGCCATCCAATGGTCCCACGTTACACCCGTAGCCTCCGGCAAGCGGTCCCCTTCAATCGCGGGCAAGTCTATCAAGCCGAACCCAAAACGCCAAACGGCGTGCGCACCAAGCGGCGCAGGCGGCAGGTTGTCCCAGAAGTCCCTGCCCGGCTGGGGCTGCCCGCGCCACCGGCCGGCCGCTAAGCACCGGGTGAATCAAAAATCGCGCGCGCGACTTCGGCCCGCAACGCTGGCAAAACCTCGTGCTCGAACCAAGGATTGCGTTTGATCCAGCCGCTGTTGCGCCAGGAAGGATGCGGCAGGGCGATGATTTTCGGCCTCTCGCCCGCGAATTCGCGCCAACGGCGAACGATATCGTCGACTTTCAGGACTTTTGGCAGTGGCCTTCCGGCCCTCGCGAAATGATAGTCCTGCGCGAACCGTCCGATCGCGAGAATACATTCGATTTGAGGCATAAGCGAAAACAATTCATCATGCCACGTCTCGCGGCATTCGCGGCGCGGCGGCAAATCGCCCTTGTTCGCATCGTGGCCCGGAAAACAAAAACCCATCGGCACAATTGCGATCCTCGCCTCGTCGTAGAACGCTTCGCGCGAAACGCTCATCCAGTGCCGCAGACGATCGCCGGAGGCATCGTTGAAAGACAGCCCGCTGAGGTGCACTTTTACGCCGGGCGCCTGGCTGGCGATGAGCAGCCGCGCGGTCGATGATAGCCGCAAGACGGGACGCGGCTCGTGCGGGAGCGGCGCGCCGCGCGGCGTCTCAACGCAGATGCGACAGGCCCCAATGCGCCCGGCCAGCGCCGCAAGTCTCGAAATCGAATCTCTGTCTGTCATAGAAACTGCTCGCGCCGACGGTTTCGTTCGGAGGTCTCCCGCGAGGCCGGTTCGCTTGCTCCAGCGGCGACGCGCCGCCTCGCCAGAAAGCCGGCAATTCAAGGTTCATCCATTGCTTTTCGCAAGCGCCCCGGACCGTATCGAGCGATTCTTTGTCACCTTCAAGCTGCTTGCCTCGCCGGTACGTTCGTTAACATGCACTGAGTTCTATCCCGACGGATTCAAGACCGCCGCCTCTGTGAAAAGCGTCGCGATTTTGAGGTCAGGCCCAGACCAGTCTTAGTTGCGAACAAATCGAATGATTGCTTGAGCGGCTCATTAATCCTTTTCCGGCATCGTCGCCGCAATCTTTCGCTCGAAGCGAGAATTGAGCGGGTCTCTTAAAGGATGACCGACGTCACCGCGGAAAATGTTGCGCTTGGATGCGCTGTCGATCCGGCCGCCGCCACAAGGCGCGGACGCCTGGCCGCGGAAATACGCGAGGCGCGCGAGAAGCTGACGCCGTCGGCATCGAGCCAATCTGGCTTCGACGTCGAAGTGCTTCGACTTTTCGCGAAAGGACGCAGATCGTCGGGCCCCGCCATGGCCGTGCTTGGCGGCGTGGCCGCCGCCGCCGCCGCCACCTGGGTCGCCATTGACTCGGTCCTGATTTGGCTCGGCCTCGATTTCGCCGCGCTCGGTGTCGCTTACTGGGTTGCCGGCAAGTTCCTGGACGCCAAAGAAACGCTGCTCGACGCCGGTCGCTGGCGCCGCAAATTCGTCTTCGCCGAAACGCTGCAGGGAATCGCCTGGGCGGCGATCGTCTGGCTCGTTAGCCAGTCCGGCGACCCCGCCGCGCGCAGCTATGCCCTCGTCTTGCTTTTGCCCGTAGCCGCAATGAACGCGACGCTCTCCGCCGCGATTCCGGCCGCGGTGGCCGGCGCCATGACGCCGATGACCATCGCAACGCTAAGTTTCCTGCGTCCGGCGAGCGTATCTGATGGAACCTTGCCGCTCATTGCGTTGGCCTGCGGTACGCAGCTTTATTTCATGTTCCTTGCAAGGAAGCTGCATAAGGCTTCGCTCGAAGCGCTGTCGTTTCAAGCCGAGAAGGACGAGCTGATCGCCGAGCTCGAACAAGCCAAGGCAAACAGCGATCTCGCCCGCCGCCGCGCCGAGGCGGCAAATCTCGCCAAATCCCGCTTCCTCGCCACGATGAGCCATGAATTGCGCACGCCGCTCAACGCCATTCTTGGGTTTTCCGAGGTCATGAAAGGCGAATTGTTCGGATCTCACATGGTCGCATCCTACAAGGAATATTCAAACGACATCCATGCAAGCGGGCAGCACCTTTTGATGCTGATCAACGAAATTCTCGATCTCTCCAGGATTGAGGCCGGACGTTTCGATCTCAAGGAAGTGGCGGTCATGCTCCCTCATCTTGTCGAGGATTGCCGGCATCTTCTAGGGCTGCGCGCGAAAAAACGGCGGATCGCCATCGAAACGGCCGTCGAGCCGGATTTGCCGCGGATTTGGGCCGACGAGCGCGCTATTCGCCAAGTCATATTGAACCTTCTGTCGAACGCGATCAAGTTCACTCCGCAAGGCGGAACGATCAAGATCAGGATCGGCTGGACCGCGAGCGGCGGTCAATATGTGGCCGTGCGCGACAGCGGACCCGGAATTCCGGAAGACGAGATCCCAATCGTCATGTCCTCGTTCGGCCGTGGCGCGCTCGCGCAAAAAAACGCCGAGGAAGGCTCCGGCCTCGGTTTGCCGATCGTGAAGGGCCTGGTCGAACTCCATGGCGGATCCTTCACCCTAAAATCCAAGCTTCGCGAAGGCACCGAGGTTATTGTGATTTTCCCGCCCGAGCGGGTAATGGATGGATTGGCCGCGGTGGCGGAGGAAAATGCTGGGTCCATGGACGGAAGCTGGCTCCGGCGCGAACCGGCGCGTTGAGCCGAGAAAAATGAGTTATCTTTTCTCCATTGTTTCGATTTCTTCGGCGCTGAGATTATGCAGCGCGTGGACGAGCTCGAAGCCGAACTCGCGCGGGCTGAAGGCTCTTCCGGCTCCTGCTCCTGACTGGGCCGAGCAAGTCGCGGTGTCGCTGAGCGAGGCGGCGCGGCGGATCGAGCATGTGGCGCAGGACCTGAATGATTCCAGCCGCGATTGAGGCGTGGGACGTGAAGTTTTGACGCGGACCGCAGCGCAGACCGCACCAGCACCGCGAGACGATCAAAGCATTGGCGTGGCGGCCATTGCGGTGAGTCGTTCCGTCATGGTCGCATTCGCGAACCCTGTACGTTGCTATTTCCGAAACTGCCAAGCGGCCATAAACGCGAACATAGCGCTCAACAGCGAAGCCAAAAATGCGGCTGCCGGTGCAATCCACCATCGCCAATCACGGCGACCGTCAAAAGCCTTAGTGTGCAGGCTTACGGCAATATCGAGCAATACCTTAATTTGCGTATCCGACAATTGCGGCCTATTAAAGGTTTCTCTTTTTTCCTCTGGCGACATGCTTGCCGTCAGTCGTTTATATACTTCATAATAGACTACCTGATTTGTTATCTTATTGAAGTGCGGCAGTGCACGTCGCGCGATTAGCGAATAAAACTTCTGACGATTTGCACTGCCATTTTTTTCCGTGGAGCGGAATAACTCGCCATGGTCATCGAATATCGCCCGCCAATATGACCCCTTCGATCTATCTCCGGAAATTACATCAGCCCACCCTTCGCTTTCTCTCTCACAAGCCTCATTCGATGCCATCGCTTGGATTGCCGCAATCACGTCGGCGAGTCTCTGTTCGGTCTTCAGATACGGAGACTCGTGCACGGACATCGCTTGGCGCTTCACTAAATGTAATTCACGAAATATAAAACATTAAGTTCACATCGAGTCCTTGTCAAAGCGTGGACGTAATGGCTTCCAATTGCCGCGACGTTGGCGAAAGATCGACGAAAGGTCTGCATGGGGGGTTAGACTGCTGTTACACTGGGCACGCAAAACATCCAGCGGCAGACGCGCCCACCGCAAGTGAGGCCGAGTCTGATGGTGGCGCAACGCAGACCAAATGCCAATTGACCAATCACGGGATAAGCCATTGAAATGGCAAAACTCGACCCACGTGTGACACCAGCCCGGCCCGACATCGCGGCGGCGCATCTGCGCGGCCAAGTCGCCGCCGATGCTTATGTCGAGGGCCGAGCGTTGCATGTCTGCGCCGGCACCGCCGACCTGCGCCAAGGGCCGGCCCCCGATGCGCCCCTCGACACCCAGGCGCTCTTTGGCGAAGAGGTAACTCTCTACGAGGATCACGAAGGCTGGGGCTGGGTCCAGCTCGCGCGCGACGGTTACGTCGGCTATATGGCCATGGCCGCGTTGGCGGAGGGACAGATAAAGCCGACCCACCGCGTAACAGTCAACCGGAGCTTCGTCTATCCGGGGCCGGACGTGAAAATCCCCGCGCGCGACGCCCTGCCGCTCGGCGCATCTGTTTGCGTGCGGGCGACAAAAGGCGCCTTCGCCCAGATCGGCGACGCCGCTTTCGTCTTCTTGGGTCATCTGCTGCCCTGCGGCGAGAACCAAAAGGAGTTCGTCGCCGTGGCGGAGCGGCTTTTGCATGCGCCCTATCTCTGGGGTGGTAAGACGAGCCTTGGCATCGATTGCTCTGGCCTCGTGCAGATTTCGCTCGACGCGGCCGGAAGTGATGCGCCGCGCGACACCGATCTCCAAGAGCACGCGCTCGGACTGCCAATCGCCGTCGGCACCGACCTCGCGGGCTTGCGGCGCGGCGATCTCGTCTTTTGGCGCGGGCACGTCGGCATCATGCGCGATAAGACCATGCTGCTCCACGCCAACGCCCATCGCATGCTTGTTGCTAGCGAGCCTTTGCGCATCGCGCGCGACAGAATCCTGGCCAAGACGTCACGGTCGATCAGCGCGATCAAGCGGCTCGAATCGGCTTGAACATAGACGGCGAAATCAGCGCGGCCACCGTGGATATCCGCGCAGCAAACCGGTAATTATGGCGGCGGCGAGGACAACGCCCGCCACGGGAATCAAAATTAGAAAAGCGCCCAACACAAAAATGAGCAGCGCCATCAAAATAATTCCGCCCAGCAAGAAGTAGGGCAGGAGGCGAAACCATCCGATTTTGGTAACATAGATGCGGCGGCCGCCGCCCTCGACTTCCCGCATCCAGAACGTGCTTTCCGGCTCGTTGCCGTAGGCGCGGCCTGGGGGGATAATTTCTGGCTCTGAACGATGCTCTTCGTCTGGGCAGAAACGCCGGTCGATCATGATTATATGGTCGCGAGTTAAGGGTTTCCCCTCTAAATAGGGATGGCTCCGAACGGCCGCAACTGTTCCTCACGGCGAACAAGAAGTCTATGGTCGAGCTGACGGCCGGCGCGGCCGCTTGAACGGAGAACATCCGGGAGCGGGGGCCGCGCGATGCCGGCCAAGCCTTCGCGCGTGAACGGAGACCGCCCGCCGCGCTGCTCGCCCCGCGTCCGACCCGGCAATTGCCAGAACGCCTCGCACCCACAATTGGCTCTTGGCAAGCAAATATAAGGACATCAGGGTGGGAATGACGGCGCCGCCCACATTCACGGCAATCACGGTGCCGGGCCGCTCAACGACAACCGGAATTACATATCGCATCCCAAAGAACTCGACCTCCTGCCCCAGCCATTACCCGTTGCTCGGGCAATTCTGCCACCCGGATATTGAAATAGCTGCCAAACAGTGAACCAAGGAAAAGGAGCAGGGCGACACCGGAGCTCACCCCGAGGCCCATGAATGCGTAGCGCAGGGCGCCCACCTCAATCAGCACAACGACGAGAAAAAATATCCCTATGAGGATTGAAAAGAACGGTGGACTAATCGGTAGGTAACGAAGATGGCTCCAGTGCATCGCCGCGTCCTCAAGTTTGCAGTCGCGGCAGGAGCCGCGTGGGGACGAAAATCGGCGTGGCAAACGCAACACTTAAGAGGAGTTTCGCCGCCGGCCGCGGCCGGGAACGATGATGACGCCTCATCGACCGCTCGCTATCAAGGAGCGACTTCCAGACGCCCTTTCATTCCGGGATGGAAACGGCAGACATAGGTTACGCCACCGGCCCGCTTCAAAATCGTCCGGCCGGTGGCTCCGGCCGGGAGATCGCCGTCAAAACTCCCGTCTGTCGCGGTTGCCGTATGCTGCAGGATGTCGGAATTCGTCCACTCGACGGTGTCGCCCCAAAAGCCTGTCGATTCCGATCCGATGCACCCGCGGACCGGCGCCCAACGAGGGAGATGCGAGCAAGACAAAGCAGAATGCCAGCGTTCCCCCTTCCTTATCTTCGATCGTATCGGCATAAGAGCCTACTTCAGCTCTTCCTCGAGATGCTCGGCGTGCTTTTTATGCTCCTTGAAGAGCTTGAGGCCGGTTTCCAGCAAGCTCTTGAGCTGGGGGTTCTGCGCGGAGGGGATCAGTGTTGATTCGAGCGCTCCATTGACGGCCTCATGATAGGCGACTTCGTTCGCGGCATAGGCTTTGTCAAAGGCGGCGCCGCTCAATGCCCGCAGCTCTTGCCGCTTCTTGGACGCCTCCCGGTACATGGATGTGCTGGTATCGTTGCCCTCCGGCTCCACTTTCAGCTTGTCAAGCAAGGCGAGCACCTTGTTATTCACCGCCAAGTGATCCCGAATCATCTCCTCGGCGAAGGAACGGACCGCCTTGTTGTGCGCCATTTTCAGCGCGTCAATGGCCTGCTCGATGTCGATCTGCCCCGCCGTGTAGGCAATGTCGGCGATTTGAGGATCGGTGGGTTTTGCCGGGATCTGAGCCATGGCGCTCGCCGCGGCGAAACAAACGGCGGCGGTCAAAACCGAGCTCATCAATATAGAACGGATGCGGAACATATTGACCTCCCTTACCTGACTGTGAACAGCCCTCTCCTGCGGAGCTGTTATGAGCATTGGACGCGGCAGCGGCAAAATGTCAACTGCCGCGCATGCAAGAGCTGGGGACCCGTATGTTTGCCGGGCCCCGGCCTCGCGCCTGCGAGCGATATCGGTCGGGGGTTCGTCATGCAGGCTTCAAGCCCGTCCCCGTAGTTCGGCGCGGGTTCCGCGCCATTCGACGGGATGCCGCGATGACCGATCGTGTTTTGGAGTTCCACCGCAATCGCCACGAGGAGAGGCCGTGCCCGGTGCTCGACCGCGATGTTGTGCGCGGCAATTCTGCGGGCTTTACCAATGAAGCCACACAAGTCACATGCCAGCGACCCGGATCCGCGAGGTGAGCCACATGCTCAAGGCTATCCATGCCCAGGAGAAGCGTGATGTGGCCGACCAAAAGGCGCACGCGATCGTCGAGCATCTGCGCGCCGCCAGGATGAACACTGCGGCTGATCTCGTCGAGCGTAGCGTGTCCGAGACGCTGGTTGGAGCACTCCCCGATGGCCAATCTTGCCTCAACCTGGCGGCAGCGCGGCTGCGCTATATCGCGGGGACGTCCGCCAAATGCTACATGAACATGCGGCCGCTCTATCAGCCGCAGGTCATGCAACCCGAAGCCGTCGCCTGATCAAATGTGCAAAAGAAGCTGCACGCTACCCCGGGGGAGGTCGCGCTTTCAATTGTGATCTTGCTGTCGGTGTCAGACATGGATCTCTCCGTTGACGACGGTGATCTTCGGAATCTTGAACCCCATCGCGATCCATGCGCCGAGGAGTTTGGCAAAGAACGAGACCGATTGCCGCTTCGCGTTCGGTACATCGTCAGCAAGCGCCGGGAAGTCCGGAAGGTCACTTGTCATCGTCCGTAGATCGAGCGGGGGCAGCGTGCCCTCGGGCCACAGGCAGCCATAGAGGCTGAGCCAGTGACCGTTCAGGAATTCAAGGAAGACCGGAGTGTTGCAACAGGTAGCGACGACTCGGCGGGTCTTGGCCGTGGGCTTGAGGCGGAACTCCTTGAGCAGCTCGGCGCCCTTAAGGAAGCGGATGCGATCCTTGCGGTACAGAACGAAGCGTGTCCCGCCGTTCGTTTCCAAAAACGGTAGGGCCGCGGGAAGGGTCTGTAGCCTGGCGCCGGCCGCACGGCAGCTGTTGCAATGGCATTCGGCGTTGACGATAGGTGCTCCCTCGGCCTCGATATGGACCTGACCGCAGGCGCAGGCGAGTTGAGTGATCTGTGTCATGGCAGCGCTTGCTCCTTGTTGGGGCAGTCGAAGGGGAGGTAATGGGAAATGGTCCCATTTTTAGAGGCGTATGTCTAATAAGGCTACGAGAGCATCGAAAGCATATATTGACGAATTGCCATCCGCGTTCGCGTCAACTGGGGGAATTACGTTGGAACGTTCGCTGAAAAAGGGAGCACTTGGTTTTCTCGACGCGCTTGCGATGGCCGTCGCGGGCTCGGCTCCGGCCTATTCGATCACCGTCACCACCGCTGCCCTCGTTGCCGCGGCCGGAATCGCCGGACCGGCGGCGCTGTGGATCGCGGCCCTGCCAATCATCGGCATCACCATCGCGTTTGCTTATCTGAACCGGTGGCGGCCGGACGCCGGGGCGGCCTATGCCTGGGTTGGCCGCGCGATGCACCCGGCGCTGGGCTTCCTCGCCGGGTGGGCGCTCCTCAGTCTCTCGACTATTTTCAATGTCGCCGCTGCGCTCCCGGCGGGACAGGCGACGCTCGACCTCGTCGCGCCCGGCCGGAGCCACGACGTCGTGTGGGCGACAGGCGCCGGGGCCGTCTGGTTCCTCGGCGTGCTGGTGCTCATTACCTTCGGCATCACGGCAAGCGCCAAGGCGCAGGTGGTTTTGACTCTGCTGGAGTCCGGCGCCATCATTCTCGTCTGCGGCCTCGCGATTTTTAACGCACGCGCAACGCCTGCCGCCGCCTTTTCGTGGGATTGGTTTTTTCCTTCGGCGTTTGGCACATTCCATTCATTTTCGGCCGCAATGCTGGTTGCGCTTTTCTACTATTTCGGCTGGGACGTATCCGCGAATCTCGCGGAAGAAACGGCGGACGCCAACATGGTCTCTGGGAGCGTCTGCATCCTAGGCGTGTTGGTGACCGCCGGTCTGTTTATTCTGGCGCAGGTCGCAGTCCAGATGGCTCTGACCCCCGGCGAGATTGAGGCGAATGGCGGCAATTTGCTCCCGGCCCTTGGGGCCGCGGCGCTTCCGGCGCCGTGGAGCGCCATCGCCGTGCTCGCGGTTTTGGTCAGCGCCGTCGCGACGATCGAAACGCAGCTTCTCCAGTGCACGAGGCTGTTGTTTTCGATGGCGCGCGACCGGGTGATCGGCGAAGCGATGGGCAAGCTCCATCCGCGCTTTCAGACGCCTTGGCTTGCGGGCTTCGCCGTCGCCGGTGTCTCGCTTGTTTTGTTCGCCGGCTCGGCCACCGTGCCTTCCGTCAACGCATTGATGAGCGACCTCATCAATGCGATCGGCGTGCAAGTCGCCTTCTATTATGCTTTGGCTGGCATTGCCTGTGCCTGGCATTACCGCAAGGCGATGAGCCCCGGTTGGAGGACAATCGCATTCGCTGTGATCGTCCCGGCTGCATCGGCGCTCTTCGTCGCCTGGGTGGGGATCTACCAGCTGCCGCACCTTGGCTGGCGCGTTTCATTCCTCAGTATCGGCTCCATCGTGATAGGGGTGGCGCCGCTGGCGTACTACCGCCGGCGCTATCGCGGCCGCTTTTATCGCGAAGAGGGCGCCAGGTGATCCGCGCCTCGCAGTTGCGATCTATGCCTGAGTTAGCCTACGACCGACCGCGTGGCGCCTTCGCATTAAGTAAGGTTTAACCATGCGCATTCGGCGAGCCCCGAATTTTTTGAAAAAACCTCTTGTAAATGGTGGCGAATGGCATATTTCTCGATTTGCCCAATTTCGCACGTGCCTGTGGTCGTGTGTCGGTTGGCGGGGATCCGGACAAGAGGCCGGTTAACCGCTTAAAAAAGGACCGGCAGCCGGAGGCGAACCGGCGAACCCCGCCAAACGGGGGACGCGACTTAAAGCAACGACGGACCGGGCTTTTTCGTCTCTGCCAGCCTCCAAAGCTGGCGTACCGAAGAGGCTAGTCTTTCTTGCCGGGCGTGCGGAGTGGGATCTCATCCCAATCCAAGCGATGGCCATGAGCGCTGTGGACGGCGTATTCCGCCTTGTCCACGGTGCGAATGTCCGACGGCGCAGCATCAGCCCGCGCGTGGTCCCTTGGGCATTTGCCCCGGGGGCGCGAGCGGTCGCGGATGGCGGTCAACTAAAGCGGTCGCGTCTCCATAGCGCGGGCGCGATCAGGCATCGCCATTCACCCAAAGCTTGTTCGTTCCGGCGCGGAGGTCCGCGCCCTTCGAAGGGATGCCGCGATGACCGACCGTATTTTGGAATTCCTCCGCAACCGTCGCGAGGATGGGCCGTGCCTGGTCCTCGACCTAGATGCCGTGCGCGACAATTATGCGTCCTTCGCCAAGGCGTTGCCGGACACCCGCGTGTTCTACGCCGTGAAGGCCAACCCCGACCCAAGAGTCCTCGAATTGCTGGCGCGTCTTGGCTCCTGTTTCGACGCCGCCTCGGTCGTCGAGATCGAACAAGTGCTGGCGGTGGGGGCGAGCGTCGATCGCATCAGCTATGGCAATACGATCAAGAAGGAGCGCGACATCAAGCGCGCCTTTGAACTTGGCGTGCGCCTGTTCGCGGTGGATTGCGAGGCCGAGGTCGAAAAGATCGCGCGCGCGGCGCCTGGAGCAAAAGTGTTTTGCCGCATGTTGTGCGACGGCACGGGCGCCGAATGGCCGCTCTCGCGCAAATTCGGCTGCGCGCCGGAGATGGCGCCGCGCGTTCTCGAACATGCGCACCGGCTTGGGCTTTTCGCCTTCGGCCTTTCTTTTCATGTCGGCTCACAGCAGCGCGATCCGCGCATGTGGGACGGCGCGTTGAAGGCGGCGGCGGCGATTTTTCGCGATTTGGCGGAGCGCGGAATCGCTTTGCAGATGGTCAATCTCGGCGGCGGGTTTCCAGCGAAATATGTGAAGAACGTGCCGGCGGTGAAGACTTATGGGCAGGCGATCCTGCATTCGCTGCGCCGCCATTTCGGCAACCAAATTCCCGAAACGATCATCGAGCCTGGGCGTGGAATGGTCGGCAATGCGGGCGTCATCGAGGCGGAAGTGGTGCTGATCTCGAGGAAGTCGGATGCCGACAAGGTGCGGTGGGTTTATCTCGACATCGGCAAGTTCAACGGTCTCGCCGAGACGATGGACGAGATGATCCGCTATCCGATCAGGACCGCGTTCGATGGGGAAGCCACCGAACCTTGCGTTGTTGCGGGCCCGAGCTGCGATTCCGTCGATGTCCTCTATGAGAAGGAACCGTATTTCCTTCCCGTCGGCCTCGAAATTGGTTCGAAGGTGCTGATTGAGGGAACCGGCGCCTATACGGCGACCTATTCCTCGGTTGGGTTCAATGGTTTCCCGCCGCTCAAATCCTATGTGATCTGAGCGGTCCCGGCTGAAAGTTTTCCGCGGGGAGAAACTTACCTCTGCACCCTTCGAAGAGGATGCCACGATGAGCAACCGCAAGCAGAGCGAGGGCTCGAGAATGGACCCGCTTCATCGGATCCTGACGGGCCAGACGTTGTCCCGAAAAGAGCTCGTTGTTGGCGGCACGATTGTCGGAATTTGGTTCGTGATGGACCTTATACAGTGGGTTGATTGGCTTATCAGCAAGTTCAAGTAACCGAGATGCGAAAGTTCATGGTTGCTTTTAAATTTCCGCTCAAATCCTATGTGATTTAAGCGGCCGCGGCCGGACCTTTACGCGGTGGAGAACCTCTCCTCCGCACTCACCCAAATCAATGTCCCGGACGGCCGGCGGACGCTCGACGATCGAGCGTTCCCCTGGTGCGAGGGTCATCCCGCGAAGTCCCGGCAGCGGCCGGCGGAGGCTCGGATGATTTCGATTTCGAATGCGCTCGTGCGCGCTCCGATGTTTGCCGGAGTTGTTGTCGAACCAAACCTCTCTGTCGCCAGCGAATCGCCAGCCGATTCCTGGGCCCGCGAACGCTTGCTCGACGAGGCGTTTGGCCCCGCGCGTATTGATAAGACCGTGGAGCGCCTGCGCGAAAACCGTTTGCCCGCGCAAGGCATGGCGCTCGCGGCGAAGGACGCCGACGATCTCGTTGGCACCTTGAGGATGTGGCATATCCTCGCCGGCGAGGCGCCAGCCCTTCTGCTTGGTCCGCTTGCCGTTGCCAAGGCTTACCGTTCGCGCGGAATTGGCCGCCGGCTCCTGGTGGAGGGTTTGTTCCGCGCGGCGAGCGCCGGGCACAAGGCCATCCTGCTCGTCGGCGATGCGGCTTATTATGAACCCTTCGGCTTTTCCCGCCGCCACACGCTGAAGCTTTCTCTACCTGGCCCCGTCGATGCGGCGCGTTTCCTCGGGCTCGAACTCAAAGCGGGAGCGTTGAAAGGCGCGAAGAGCCTCGTCACACCCGCGGGCGCGCCCGCTATTCCGGCGTATAACGTAGCATCGAAATTGCGCCGCGCGGCTTAGGAGCGCTACCCTCGGGGACGGAGCGCGTCGCCAAGGGCGCGGGCAACCGGCGATATGAAGTCGGGACAAGGCGATTCGGTCAAGTCAGGAGAACAGGCGGACAGCACGGGTATTGTTCTCGTGAAGGTGTTCGACGGCTCTGGTTGGGGCGGGTGAAAGCAAATTCACCCGACGGCGCGCATCGCTTCGGCACGGCCTGGCGGAACGGGTTCTCGCGCGCGTCCGCGCCGATGAGCTTTGCCTCCCGGC
Organism: Methylocella sp.; assembly: GCA_050728695.1. Taxonomy (GTDB): domain Bacteria; phylum Pseudomonadota; class Alphaproteobacteria; order Rhizobiales; family Beijerinckiaceae; genus Methylocapsa. The sequence continues at coordinate 28,691 of JBOHJV010000014.1, forward strand.
GCGGGGATCAGTTCGATGGAGCCGAGAAATAATCACGCCCCAACGTCCACCGCTGGACGGCGGCGCATTGGAAGCTGCCGCGCAGAGGGATGAAGTGTGAGGGCGCCTAACCTGCTCACGGAGGCGGCTAGAGTGCCAGCTTTTTGCGCAATCTGTGGCATATCTGCATCGGGCGGCAAGAGAAGCAGGTGCGGAATCGCGAGAGATATTGCAAAAAAAAATTTGCGGCGCACGCTGCGCGGCGACCAACTGCTCTTCTGGAGATACGTAAATGCCTCGTCCGCCAAAATCCTTTCTCGTGCCAGCCCTCTGCGCCGGCACGTTCGTCGGCCTCTCCGCCGGTTTCGCCCGCGCCGCGGAGCCCGCCCCCACGCCGCCGCCAGCCAATTGGTGGGACACCTTTACCATAGGGGGCACGGTGGAGGCCGGCGTTACCTTAAATGGAGCCAATCCCGGCGACGGATTGAATTTCGGGCATTTGTTCACCGACAAGGCCAATACGCCGCTGCTCAATCAGATCCTATTGACCGCCCAGCGGCCGCTCGATCCGAAGGCGACCGGCTATGATCTCGGCTTCAAACTGCAAGTGATGTACGGGTCGGATGCGCGTTACACGCACTACCTCGGCGAGCTCGATTACGCGATCAACGAGCTCAACCAGCTCGACGTCGTCGAGGCCTGGGCGGTGGTGCACCTTCCTTGGATGTTTTCAGGCGGCATCGACGTCAAAGGCGGGCAGTGGGTCACCTTGGAAGGCGCCGAGACGATCGACCCGACCACCAATTCCCTCTATTCACATTCCTATATCTTCAATTTCGGCATCCCGTTCAAAGATACCGGCATCCTGGCGATCTTCCATGTCGATCCGCTCGTCGATATTTATGCCGGCATTGTCTCGGGCGTGAATACGTCCCTTGGCTCTGGCGGCGACAACAACAATGCCCCGGCATTTGAGGGAGGCATCGGGCTGAACCTCTTGGACGGCAATCTCACAATCCTTGGCACCACCCATATCGGGCCGGAAAATGCCAATACGCCCTTGGTTGTCGCGGCCTGCGGGTGCGATCCGAACAGCGCGCTGCGCTACCTCAACGACATCACCGCCACCTGGAAGATCAACGACTCTTGGAGCCTCATCACAGATGCCAACTATATCCGCGACGATGGGTTCAAGGCGGAGGGCTATGGCATCGCACAATATGCGATCTATACGGCCAATGATTGGCTGAAAGTTATTGGACGCGTCGAGGTTTGGCGCGACAACAACAACTTCTTCGTGGCCGCTTACCCCGGCAATTTCGACTTCGTCAACGTCGAGCACGGCTTCCCGTCAACGGCGATCTTCGCGCCGGCGCCAACGACCTATTTCGAGATCACCGCCGGCCTCAATCTCTCGCCAAAGATTCCGGATGGAACGCCCTTGTTTAAGTCGATCACCTTCCGGCCGGAGGTTCGCTACGACACGTCCTTGAATAGCACGACGCCCTTCGACGGCGTCAACGTCCCTGGCGGCCGTGGCTTCCCTGGTTTTGGGGCCGGCGCCAAGGGCGAGCAATTCACATTTGGCGGAGACCTCATTGCGAAATTCTAAGCGTGACCCGAAAAAGTGGAGTTGTTCGTCTTTTTCGTTGTCCTTCATGCCGCAACTCTTTGAGATTGAGCGGCGTCCCGATCAGATGGCTCCATTTGATCGGGACGCGCTCCAATAGATTGATCGAGATCGCATATTTTCGTTGCATTCATGCTGCCGCGGTCAATCTGTTCGGCGACTTCATGATTTCCGCCGCCAGTCGCGACGACCATTCGTTTTAAGAATTACAAGTACGAAGAATTACGAAACAACAAAATACAACTTCCGCTTGCGGTTCCTTATTCATGAAACACCCTCGTGGCCGATTAATTCGAGCTAAAAAGCAGCGCCGATGTATTCTGCGGCAGTCCGACGCCGGGCACGCAATCGTTTGCGCTTGCTCGCCGCGCCGAGGCGTCCTCCGCTCAATAGCTGATTCTTAAAACCTCGATTCGCTCGCCGCCTTTCGGTGTCCGCACCTCGACGATATCGCCTTCGGCCGCCTTCAACAGCGCCTTGGCGACCGGAGAGATCCAGCTGACCTCGTTTCGTTCCGAGCGCGCTTCGTCGATGCCTACGATGCGCACCGTCTTTTCTTCATCCCGCGCGTTCCGATAAATGATTGTCGCGCCGAAGTAGACCCGCTCCCGATTCTTTTGCCGCACCGGATCGACGATTTCGGCGATTTCCATTCGTTTCCGGAGAAATCGCATTCTTTTGTCGATCTCCCGCAGGCGCCGCTTGCCGTAAATATAGTCGCCGTTTTCCGACCGGTCGCCATTTCCCGCCGCCCAGGACACCGTCTCAACGGTTTTGGGACGCTCGATTTTTTGCAACTGGGCAAACTCGTCCTGGAGCCGTTGAAGGCCATCGGGCGTGATGTAATTCTTGGTTCCAGCCGGAAGCACCGGAATTTCGTCCTCGAAATCCGCTTCCGCCTCGGACTCCTTGGTGAAAGCTTTGCTCATGGCGCCCATCGTAGATGTGGAGGTCGCGGGGCCGCGGCAATTCCGGCAATGGCGAGTGCGTCAATGATCGGCTTGAGCGAACGCCGAGACCCCGCCGCGCGAAAGCGCGGCTACTTTGGCGGCGGCTTTGGCCGGCGATGCCGCCGCTTGCGGTTTAACCTGGGCAGGGGCCGCGACGGAATTTTGCGGCTGGCCATTTGCGTCGCGCGGCTTGGCGGTCGAGGCTTCATTGCGCCTCGGCGGCAAGGGAACCTCGGCTGGCTGCGGCATCGTTGTTTCGGTCGCGGGAAGCGAAGGCGCTTCGGCTTTCGCTTCGGCCGGCTTTCCGCCCCACAGCCGGGCGAACAAGGAAGAGACTTGCGGCTTGGCGGGCTCGGGAGCGGCAGCGGCCACCGTTACGAATTCAACCGGCTTGGGGCTCGGGCCTTGAACGGAATTGGCGGCCGTTCTGATCGCGCCCGGTTTGGCGGCGGCCATCCTCCTGGCTCTCCTTGACTTGCCTTCGTCGAGGGCAATATCGATGGGGCCTTTCGCCAGCGCCTCCGGGCGGCTCGCATAGCTTGCCAGCCAAGCAAAATCTGGATGCTGGCCGCCATCGGCATAGACGGTGTGGACGGGGCGCACGCCGTGCGCAGCGAGCTCGGCGATCTTCGCTTCGTCGCGCTTTTGCTTGGCCGCGACTTCAACTTGCGTTTCGCTGTTGCGTTTCAGCGGCGGGCAGGCGGCCGTTGCGTCGAAATGCGACCCGTCGGCGGGAGCCGCATTGAAAACATAATGCTTGTCGCAGACGCCGACGGCCACATCCTGTTTCGTCACTTCGAAATTGTCGGAACCTTCCTTCAACTGGTTCCAGAAGCCGATATTCGGATCGAGCCTGTATTTGGCGAGATTTTCCGCGGTCATATGAAAAGGATAGGATTGCATTTGAATGGCGCGCTGACCGCCGGCGAACGCTTCCCGGGCGATCGCATAGATCTCGGCGATCTGGGCGTCGGTCATCGAAAAGCAGCCGGCCGAGGAACAAACGCCATGCACCATGATCGAGCCGCCTTTGTGTCCAAGAGCGCGATCGTAGGCATTGGGATAACCGACGTCGAACGAAAGATAATAGGCGGAATTCGGATTCATGCGCGCCGGGGTGATCGCATAAAAGCCTTCCGGCACCTGCCGGTCGCCCTCCCGAACCTTGGGTCCGAGCTGTCCCGACCAGCGGCACATCGGGAAGGATTTCAAATAGGCGTAGCGTCCATCGGCTTTCATCTTCCAGATTTCGAGTTCCGCCTCTTTTTTATAAGTGCGAATGACGACAGGAGCGTTTTTCGAAGAACCCATCGCCTCCATCTCGGCGAGCGTCTTCGGCGGGAGCGGCGTCAGCGAACGGGCCGTTACGGGCGAGAAGGTGGATTCCTCGCAGCCGGCCAAAAACCCGCTTGCCGAGGCGACCACGGAGAAGGCAAAAAGCCGCTTTGCGAAAGGTTTGCCCAGCATTGATAACTTGCCCGTCGCGCTAAATGGTCCTGCCGGCATAGCTGACTAGCTTACCGCCGGTATCCTTGCGCAAAGGTTACCAGGACCTTGATCCAATCCGGAACATTCTAAAGCTCGGTTAATGGCCAAAAAAAGTTTCAAAGCCGGCGAACCCAAGGTTTGGCGTGGATTTTCGCCGCCGCCAAGAGGGTGCCGCAAGCGAGGATGCCCGCGGCGCGTTGGGCGGAGCGCCGGAGACGCCCCGCGGCGCGGAGGGCCCGTCAATGCGTGGGGATCGTGATCAGAATGCCCGTGTTGTCATTCGTGTTTCCATCGATGTCGTTGTCGCCATAGCTTTCGATGCTGCCGAAGGTCTCGCGTTGCACCCCAACAGCATTCCCCGTGACCACCGAATGCGCGACCACCAGAATGGCATTGTGCGCGAGAAGTCCACTAGCGTTGTTGCTGGCAACGGAAT